>PXBO01000044.1 GCA_003566885.1 Opitutia bacterium
AACGGGCGTTGGCCGCATCGAAACCCAAAGTTATTACAACCAAACCCGCAGAAGTGAGGCCACTCGCTCGACGAACAGCATCGACACCTTTGATTTCACTCTTCAGCACGACCTGGAGCTCGGCGACCGCAACACCTTGACATGGGGGCTGGGGTACCGTTACATGATGAACGAAATCGAAAGCGGGCCCACCCAGGACACGGACACTGCTATTGAGGTCCGCAACGATGATTTCGACCTCCACCTCTTCAGCGGTTTCGTGCAAAACGAGTTTCAGTTGGTTCCCGACCGCGTCAGCGTCACGGGCGGAGTGAAACTCGAACACAACGATTTCACCGGATTCGAGGTTCAACCCAGTATCCGCGCCACGTTCAAGGCGACCGAACAGCAAATGTTCTGGGCGGCCGTCTCGCGGGCGGTGCGAACCCCGAGTTCGGTCGAAGGACGTAACGTGTTTGTCTTTCGAGCCGAGGACAACCCGATCCCAGGCCCGGGCGGTTTGACGTTCATTCCCACCGTGACCGGCGACGCCGATCCCGGTGCGGAAATCCTGCACGCCTTCGAACTCGGCTACCGGATTCAACCCGGGGACACGATAAGCGTCGACGTGGCTGCCTTTTATAACGAATACCGCGATCTCATAGCATTCGGCCGGGTGGACAGCGTCGAATTCGGAGCGCCCGGATCAGCCTTCATGCCGATGGAAAACGCACTGAGCGCGGAGACCTACGGGGGAGAGGTGGCCGTGAATTTCTTTCCCGTCACCGGCTGGCGAGTGACGGCCTCGTACTCGCTGCTGTTCGCCGACGTAAGAGGATCCGACGACTACGAAATCGCCCGGCATTCGATGGAACGAAGTGCCCCCCGTCATCAGGTCGGCTTGCGCTCCGCCCACAACCTTACGGATCGAGCGAGCATCGACGCCATGGCGCGGTACGTCGACACCATCGACTCGGTGCCGAGCTACGTTACCGCCGATCTGCGGTTCGGATACAAGGTGACCGAACATCTGGAAGCATCGATTGTCGGCCAAAATCTCCTCGACCGCCAGCACCTTCAAACCGCCTCCGAATTCCTCGCAACAACAGCCGAGGTCCCACGTCGTATTTACGGAAAAATGGTTTGGCGTTTCTGAGCGTATTCGCATCCACCGACATGACCATTAGGGGCATAAGACATTCACCGGCACGCCATAGCGGCTCGCGGCTCGCGATCAGCGGATTGCTCCTATTCATGCTTGCCCCGCTCAATGTGACGAACATGCCTGCTTCCACCCCAGCCATCTCCAGGGAATATCAAATCAAGGCGGCGTTTCTTTACAACTTCACACGTTTCGTGGAATGGGCGCCGAACCATTTCGAAACCGAGGAAAGTCCCATTGTTATTCACGTGCTCGGAAACAATCCCTTCGGAGACGAATTACGGGAAAGCGTCGCCGGAAGGGAGGTCAACGGCCGCAGTTTCCAGGTTGAATTCGTTCCCACCCTCGCCGATTCGCGCAAACCCCACCTGCTCTTCGTTCCGACCAGCACCGAACTGTTGATCGAAGGAGTGATAGAGGAACTCCATCAACATGGCGTCTTGACCGTAGGGGAATCCGAAACGTTTTTGCAAATGGGAGGGGTGATCACCTTCACACTGCAAGCCGACCGGGTCCGGTTTTTCGTGAACCGCGATTCCGCCGGAGACGCGAACCTGACCATCAGCGCACAATTGCTGCAATTGGCGCTCGCTCCGCGCTAGGAGCGAGAAACGATTTCCTAAGATGCCGTCACTCAGAACGATACCGATCCGGCGCAAGCTGATGATGATTATTCTGGTCTCCAGCGGAATCGCCCTTCTGCTGGCTTGCACGGCATTTGTCACCTACGAGCAGGTGAACACTCGTCAGGGTATGACCCGGGACCTGTCGGTGACCGCTCGCATGATCGGACTCAACAGCACGGCCGCCCTGGCCTTCGATGACCCCGGGGTCGCGCGGCAAACCCTCGAGGCATTGAATGCCCATCCGCATGTGATTTCCGCCTGTATCTACGACGCGGACGGCGCCATATTCGCGACCTATCAACGCTATGGCTCCAACCGGACCGAATGGCCTCCGGCCCAATACGCCACGGAGGAGTTTACGAGCGAAAGCCTGAAGATTTTCCAGGATATTCACCTGGGGAGTGACAGAGTCGGCACCATATTTCTGCAGGCCGACTTGCGACAGATTCGAGAACGATGGGTGCGCTACGGCATTATCGTCGCCGCCGTGATGGTCGTGTCCATCCTATTGACTTTTGTCATCGCGTCACGCCTGCAACGTTTGATTTCCGGACCCATCTCGCACCTGGATCAAATCGTCGGCCGAGTGGCGCTAAACAACGATTTTTCCCTGCGGGCCGTCAAACAAAGTGAAGACGAAATCGGTCGCCTAACCGATTCGTTCAACGCCATGATGTCGCGGATCGAAGCACAAAACGCCGAACTTCTCGCGGCGCGGGTCGATTTGGAACGCAAGGTGGAGGAACGCACGGCCGACCTGCTCTCCGCCAAGGAGGAAGCGGAAGAGGAACGTTCCACCCTCCAGTTCATATTCGACAACGTTCCGGTGGGCATATCGCTGATTACCTGGGACGGGCAGCGGAAAAGCGTCGCCTCGAGGTTCATCAACAAAACTCATCTGGAAATCTGCGGAATCTCCCCGGACCAGCGGAACGAATCCCATCTTTTCAAGAGTATGACCCACCCCGACGACCGGCCTCGACAGGCCCGGTTGCAGGAAAAGCTGGATGCGGGCGAGATCGACCATTATTCGCTCGAAAAGCGCTACCTCAAACCCGACGGCGGAATCGTGTGGGTTCACTTTTATACCCACCGCAGATACTATCTGGACGGGTCCGCACAGAATTTGACCACCATTATCGACATCACCGACCGGAAGAAGGCGATCGAGGAACTGGACCTCACCCACCAGCGTCTGTTGAACGCCTCCCGCCAGGCGGGAATGGCGGAGGTCGCCACCAGCGTGCTGCACAACGTGGGCAACGTTCTCAACAGTGTAAACATCACCACCACCCTCCTGACCGACCGGCTGCAACGTTCCCGTTGCGGGAGCCTGGTAAAGCTCTCGGAACTCATTGACCAGCAGAACGGCAATCTTGCGCATTTCCTGACGGAGGATTCCCGGGGGAAGGTCGTCCCCTCCTATCTCAAAGACCTTTCGCACCACCTGCGCGAGGAACGAACCGTCATGCTGGAGGAAGTGCGATCCCTCAGGAAAAACATCGACCATATCAAGGAAATCGTCGCCATGCAGCAAAGCTACGCCACGGTTTCCGCAGTCAAGGAAGAAATAAACCTGGTTGAACTGGTGGAAGACGCGTTGCGCATGAATGATGGCGCCTTTGCGCGGCACGGGGTGAATGTGGCGCGCGATTATCGTATCCAACCGCTCATTACGACCGAAAAGCACAAGGTGCTTCAGATCCTGATCAACCTCCTCCGGAATGCGAAGTACGCCTGCGACGAGGCGGATACCGATAACAAAACGATCACTATCCGCCTCGCGTCCGCCGGCGACATGGTGGAGGTTTTGGTCATCGATACGGGAATCGGTATCGTTCCGGAAAACATGGACCGCATCTTCAGCCACGGATTCACCACCAGGGAAAACGGTCACGGGTTCGGATTGCACAGCGGCGCGCTGGCGGCCCGGGAGCTCGGTGGAACGCTAAAAGCCTTTAGCCGCGGGCAGAACCAGGGCGCCACCTTCACGCTTAGCCTGCCGGCGGAATGACCCCTCAACGCTACAGGTCGCGATTAACCGAAAAAGGTCTGGATCTCTGACAGAACTTCAACAAACCGGTCGATCTCTTCGCGATTGTTGTAAAAGTAAAAACTCGCTCGGGTGGTCGAATCCAGCCCCAGGCGCCGCATCAGGGGCTGCGTACAGTGATGTCCCCCACGCAGCGCGATCCCGCGGTGATCGGCGAAACTTACGATGTCGTGGGAGTGAATATCGTTCAGGTGAAAACTGACGATCCCGGAGCGCTCGTCGCGGGGACCCAAAAGGCGAAGGTTGGGCAACTCCCGCAGCCGATCCGCCGCGTAAGCACCCAATTCCCTGTCGTGGGCGAAGATCGCGTCGCGGCCGATCGCGTCCAGGTAATCCATCGCGGCCGCTAAAGCTATGGCTCCCGAAATATTGGGCGTGCCGGCTTCGAACTTATGAGGCGCCCGCTTCCAATCGCTGTGTAGCCAGTCGACCGTCAGGATCATTTCTCCTCCCCCGTGGAAAGGCGGAAGCGACTGGAGCAGGTCAAAGCGCCCGTACAGTGCGCCTATCCCCGTGGGAGCGCACATCTTATGCCCCGAAAAGACCAGAAAATCGCAGCCCAGATCCATCACATCCAGCGGTGCGTGCCCCACGCTCTGAGCCGCATCGACCAGGGTGATGACGCCCTTTTCTCGCGCGCGCCGGCACAACTCGCCCGCCGGATTGATGGTCCCGAGCGCGTTGGAGATATGAGTGAAAGCGAACAGTTTCACCCCATCGGAGAGCAGGACGTCCAGCCGCTCCAGATCCAACAGACCCTCATCGCCGGTGATGGGGAGAAAGATCAACTCCGCGCCGGTACGCTCCGCCAGAAGCTGCCAGGGCACCAGGTTGCTGTGATGCTCCATCTCGGTGAGGAGTATCCGGTCTCCCGCCCGCAAATTGGCGTCTCCCCAGGCTCGGGCCACCAGGTTGATCCCTTCGGTGGTTCCCCGGGTAAATACGACCTCCTCCGTCCGGGCTCCGATGAAGGAGGCCACGCGTTCGCGGGCAGCCTCGTAGGCAACGGTGGCTCGATGACTCAAAGTGTGAATGCCGCGATGCACATTGCTGTTGTCGCACTCGTAATAGTGCATCAACACATCCAGAACCGCTCTCGGTTTTTGAGTCGTCGCGGCATTGTCGAAGTACACCAGGTCAAATCCGTTCACCTGCTGATGCAGAATCGGAAAATCCTTACGCAATGTTTCGATTGCTTTCATAAAGTCGGGATTCCAGCCGGATCCGATCCAACTGGATCGAAGCCTGGATTCTGGATTATTCCTCGGTGCTCACCTTGCCGGCTTCCGGGTCGGCGACGGCGTTCAAGGCGGCGTGCCAGGACAGAGTGGCGCACTTGATACGGGCGGGAAACTGGTACACTCCGGCAAATGCCGACAGGTCACTGAGGTTCTCCGGATCCACCTCGCCGGTGGTGACCATTTGATGAAATTTTTCGTAAATTTTCCGCGCCTCCTCCGCGGTTTTGCCTTTGAGCAGGGACGTCATGACCGAAGCCGAAGCTTTGGAAATTGCGCACCCGGCTCCTTGAAACGACACCTCGGAAATACGATCCCCCTCCAATCGCAGAAACACCGTGTAGTGATCCCCGCAAACGGGATTGTCGCCCACCGCCACGCGGTCCGGGCTTTCCATCGCCACGAAATTTCTGGGCCGGCGGTTGTGGTCCAGAATAACCGCCTGATACAAATCTGCAAGATCCTGCATAACGAAAACCACGTTAAAGCCGCAGTTTCAAAAAGCAAAAATTTACTTGAGAAAAAAAAGGTCTCGAGGATGATAGCCGGTACCGAAGCGACATCTGGTTCCCGAAAAACGCTGATGGCGAGCAACATGGAATCATCACCTCGTAAGTCGTCCGGATAAAAAATGCAGGAGAAACCCACGACTTCCCACGGCGGCCAAGAATCCGAAAAACACTACCGGCGGTTGGTGGAAAACGCGCGCGATGTGTTTTTCCGTCTGGATCCCGAAGGCCGGATAACCCTGCTAAACAAAGCGTTCACCACGATAACCGGTTGGCCGACCGACGATTGGATCGGCCTGCCCTTCCCCCCCTTGATCCACGAATCCGATTTGCCACTCGCCATGGAAAAGTTCCGGCAGGCGCTGCAGGGAATCAGCGGCGACATTTTCGAGTTGCGGGTTCGACGGAAGGACGGCGGCTTTATCACCGGAGAATTTGTGATCGCAAGCCACGAGGAGACCTCCCCGAGCACTTCGGTTTTCGGAATCGCCCGGGATGTGACCGAACGAAAACGGCTGGAGAATCAACTGCACCATTCGCAGAAGATGGAGAGCCTGGGATCCCTGGCTGGAGGCATCGCACACGATTTCAACAATCTCATCGGAATCATCGTCGGCTACTGCGAACTCGCCACGGATTCCATGGAAGCGGAGCATCCCGCCCGAAATTATCTGGCACAGATCGACGCCGCCGGCCAACGCGCATCAAGCCTGGTGCAACAGATCCTGACCTTCGCGCGCAAAAAGCCCGTTTCATTGAAACCTCTGCAATTCAACGACACCATCGTAAGCATCGTGAGCATGCTTCGCGAAACCCTGCCCAAAACCGTCGAAATCCGGGTCGAACTCGACCCGACGGTGCCGCGCGTTCAGGCCGATTCCTCACAGATCAGTCAGATTCTAATGAACCTCTGCCTCAATGCCCGCGATGCCATGGACTCGGCCGGCACCATCACCTTGAGCACCCGATTGACGCCCGGCGGTGAAACTCCCGCCAATATCCACAATTCCGGCAACACCCCCTACGTTCTGCTCTCCGTGAGCGACACCGGCGCCGGAATGACCGAGGAGGTGCTCGGGTCGATCTTCGAGCCGTTTTTCACCACCAAAAAACGTGGGAGCGGCAGCGGGCTGGGTCTGGCCGTGGTTCACGGCATAGTGACGAGCCACCATGGGCATATCGAGGTCTCGAGTAAACCGGATGCGGGCACTCGCTTCGATCTTTATTTCCCGGTCTCGAAGGAATCCGGGGCGGAAATGCCTCGAACCAATGTCCGCGAGGATTCAGCCGACGGCCGCGGTGAGACGATTCTGGTCGTCGAGGACGAGCCCAACATCCTGCAGATGACAAGCCTGAGTCTTCGCCGCAAGGGGTATCACGTTATCACCGCTTCGGACGGGGCCGAAGCGCTTTCCGTCTACGAGGAAAGCAAGAATGAGATCTCCCTGATTTTCCTCGATCTGGGCCTGCCCAAAATCGACGGCGCGGAAGTGGCTGAGCGCATAAAAGGATCCAACCCCGATGCGAAGATCATCCTGGCCAGCGGCTACCTCGAGCGCGATCAGCAGGGAAAGCTCAAAACGAACGCGGCGGACGACTTTATGCAAAAGCCCTATGAACTGAAAGATATGCTTCGCCGGATACAAACCGTAATCCGCGGCGCAGCCAAGCCGGGGACCGATTCCCTCCCAGCCGGGAAGCCCTGAAGACGGTCCGGAAGCAAACCGGCCAAACCATCAACCGGCGTGCTCCTGGAAATCCGAGAATTCCCCGGGTGCCGGCTCGCCGATTATAACCTCGCCATTAATTTCGACCCAGGCGTGAGCCTCAAACTTTTCGCCGACCTTCTTGGCGCCGAAACGGATGTCCGACGGCTGCCCGCGCCGCGCAAGCATGATCTGGGTGGCATAGGCCTGAGTCAGGCAAGTTCCGCGAAAAACGAACCGGGCCGCACGTTCGACATGACGCCCGGTCCGGCGCGAAGAGTATTCAGGCTTCCGGTCGCGGGGCCGGCAGAGCTGGTTCCTCACATACCGCCGCACGGTTCGAAAGGAACAGAACCATAGTCCGAGCCGAATTCGCCACAACAGGAAAAAGGCTTCAAGCAATTCCCTCCGCTCTTTTATGGGCAATGAACTCCATTTACGCAACCGCCTGATCATATCACTCGAAAATCTAGGATTCGCCCCATTTTTGCGACGAAAACCTCCACCCGCAAGCCTGTTTATGGGGTTTGTGGAGCCACGGCTTTTTCATTCGGCCTCTGAAGGCCGCATGAAAAAGCATTTCAGATCGAATATTTGAAATCTGAGATGTTTCGCTAAAAACGCAGGGCTGAATCGGCGGAGAGAGAGGGATTGCTCCGCCATCTCCGCTTCGCTTCGTCAAACCCTCTGCTCGGGTTCTCATCGCCTCTCTCTTGCCGCCCCTTCGGCGACTACGTCTTGAATCGGCGGAGAGAGAGGGATTCGAACCCTCGGTACCGCTTTTGGCGGTACGGCGGTTTAGCAAACCACTGCTTTCGGCCACTCAGCCATCTCTCCAATACCGAACAGTCAGTTAAGGTGCACTGGCCGTGGAATTCAAGACCGAATTGGCCTTTTTTGCGGAAAAGAACAGTTGAGGGAATTCAGGCCCTGAAAACACCCGGACGCTCAGGGAATACGATTTAGCGTTTGCCAATCCCCGGTCCCAAAGGGATACAATGGGTCGCATGGACGGGTCGCTGCCAACGTTTATCGCACCGGGAATCGCAACCGCCGCCGGCGCGGCGGAGGGAGGAGGCGGGTTCTGGCTGCAGGTCGTTTACGCCGGAGTAATCGTCGCCGTGGTCATGGCGCTCTCCGCCGTGCTCTCGCGGGGAGTGGACCGCCTGCAGAGCAAAGGGAAGGTTCCCGGATTCCTGATTCTCCCTTTGCGCGCGCTTGTGAAATGGGGAGTCTTCGTACTGGCCCTGCTACTGGTCCTGCACAATTTCGGGGTTCAAATCGGCGGCGTCTGGGCATTGATTTCGACGGTGCTGGCCATGATCGCGATCGGCTTTGTCGCGGTCTGGAGCATGCTCAGCAACCTGTCGGCCACTTTGCTCATCCTGATATTCCGGCCGTTCGAAATCGGGGATCGGATCGAGTTTGTGGGCGAACCGACCAAGGGCAAAGTGCTGCACCTGGGAATGATGTTCACCACCCTGCAGGAAAGCGATACCGCCGTCCTCCAGATTCCCAACAATATCATCTTTCAGCGGGTCCTCCGGCGCACTCGCGGGGAAGGGGCCGAAGCGCTCCACGAAAGCCTGCGCAAGGATGCGCCGGAACAGCGTATCGATACCGAGAGCCTGGGCGCGGAGTCGTCCGCATCGGATCACTCCTGAGAAGGATTCAATTTATCAAAACGGGAAAATCGCCATGCCTGAGAAAAAACGTCGCAGAACAGAAACGGTCAAACAACGCATTGCCATGGTGTCCACCCATGGTTACGTCGCCGCCCATCCACCGCTTGGGGCGCCGGATACGGGCGGTCAGGTGGTGTATGTCATCGAGCTCTCCAAAAAACTGGCCCAGCTCGGATACAAGGTCGATATCTGGACCCGCCGATTTGAGGACCAGCCCGAAATCGACGAAATCAACGAAGACGTTCGAGTGGTGCGAGCCGCCTGCGGGGGGCGGGATTTCATTCCCAAGGAATACCTCTACCGCAAACTGCCGGAGTGGACCGAAAACGCTCTGCGCTTTATAAAGCGCCACAAACTGGACTACCAGTTCATCAACAGCCATTACTGGGATGCCGGCCTGGCGGGTCAGCACCTGGCCGAGGATCTTGACATTCCTCACGTCCACACGCCTCACTCGATCGGCACCTGGAAGCAACGCCAGATGGAAACGGATTATCCGGAGGAGAAGGAAACGTTCGAGGAGAAGTATAACTTCGCGCGACGTATTCATCACGAAAGTACACTCTACAAAGAAGCGGACCTCCTGATCGCCACCACTCCGCCACAATACGATCTGCTGATATCGGACTACCATGTCCCGGCCGAGGACATCCGCATGATTCCCCCCGGATATGACGACAATCGCTTCTTCCCGGTAAGCGAACCTACCCGCAAGGCGGCCCAGGAACGTCTCGGGTTCAAACCGAAAACCATCGCCTGCGTCGGACGCCTGGCGGAGAACAAGGGATTCGACCTTCTGATCGACGCCTTCTCCGTGGTGGCTTCACGCAACGACGAGGCCCACCTGCGCCTGGCCGTCGGGGTCGAAAACCCCGATCAGCCTCCGGCCCTCCTCAAGGATCTGAAACGAAAGATCAAGGACTACGGTTTGACCAAGCGGGTTTCCATCACCGGTTCGGTATCGGACGAAGATTTGCCCGACTTTTACCGCGCCGCGGATGTCTTCGCCCTGCCGAGCCGGTACGAGCCCTTCGGCATGACTGCCATCGAAGCCATGGCCTCGGGAACGCCGACCGTGATCACCGTCCACGGCGGACTTTTCCGGGCGGTGGCCTACGGGGAGCATGCCCTGTACGCCGATTCCTTCGACAAGGAGGATTTCGGAATCACCCTGCTCAAACCGATTCGCTACCCGGCATTGCGTTCCCGGCTTAGCCGGAACGGCTCTCACCGGGTCCGCAGCCTCTTCACCTGGACCGGAATCGCACAACAACTGCTGAAAGCGGTTGAAGGCCGTGAATCGGCCAGTTTCAACATCACGCGGCGCTCCTACCGGGATCTTTGGCAGGAAGAGAGCTGATCGCCGGTCCGCTCGAAATCCAGTACCTTTTCGTCAGCAAGTAACAAATTCCCAGATGGCCATTCGTTTCTTCTCATCCGATCTCGATGGAACGCTTCTCGGCAAGCCGGACGCCACCATCGTCTTCAAATGCACTTGGGAAAAAATTCCCGCTGATTCACGGCCCCTGCTCTGTTACAACACGGGTCGGGTACCCAAAGACGCGCTGGCACTGATTCCGAAATCCAACCTGCCCAAACCCGATTATCTGATCTGCGGCTTGGGCACCTCCATTTACGACTACGGGGCCAAGGCATTCGTCGAGGGTTTCGAACACACCCTCCTTCCCGAATGGGATCGCAAGAAAATCAATAAGATCGCCCAGGAGACCTATCATCTGGATCAAGCTCCCGAATCGGTGCAGAACCCGTTCAAATCGACCTGGCAGCTGCACGATGCTTCCCGGGAACAGATCGATCGGTTTCGCAAGGAGCTCAAGGAAGCGGGATTGAACGTCACTGTCATCTATTCCAACGCAAGTGACATCACCATCCTCCCGCGCTCCGCCAGCAAAGGCAAAGCGCTCAGCTGGCTTCTCCGGCACCTGAAAATCAAGCCGTCCGAAGCGCTGGTCGCCGGTGACGGTGGAAACGACAGCTCTATGTTCCGTATCAAGGGCATCAACGGCATCATCGTCGAGAACGCCCAGCCGGAGCTCTATGAGGCCACGGTGGAAACCTCCGTTTATTTTGCCCAGGGGTTTAACGCGGACGGCGTTCTCGACGGCATGAGGCATTTCGGCATTATCGAGAAGCCCGAAATTGTAGACTGTCAGGTGATTACCGAGAGGAATTTCGAACCGGAAATCATCCAGCTTTTCGATCCCTGCCAGATCCGTGAACTCGACACGGAACAACGTGATTTTGTCGGCCTTGCCTATCAAAAGGCGGTTGCGGCCATCCGCAAGAACATCACCCCCCTGGGCTTTTCCGCCTGCTCGATCACGGACAACGAGGCCCGCGGCACCGACGTCAATTACCACAGCGTCTGGGGCCGGGACGGCGCCATCACGGTCATCGGGACGCTATCGCTCAAAGACCCCGACATCCGCACCTGCCAGCGGAACACCCTGGACACCTTGCTCCGTCATATTTCCCTTAGTGGACAAATTCCCGCCAATGTCCGGGTGAGCGACGAAGTTCCCGACTACTCAGGGATCGGTGGAATCTGCTCCGTCGACAGCGGCATCTGGGTAATCATCGCCGCCTACGAGTACATCCGGGTAACCAAGGACCACGAGTTTCTCGATACGCACATCGAATCCCTTCAGCGGGCCATGAACTGGTTGAGCGCCCACGACGGGAACAACGACGCCCTTCTGGAGATTCCGGAAGCCGGGGACTGGACCGACCTGTTCGGCCGCAGCTACAACGTGCTTTACGACGAGGTCCTCTGGTACCAGGCCAATATCTCCTTCGGGCTCCTGCTCGAATGGCAGGGCGAGCCGGACCGTGCCGGTGACTACCTGCGTTGGGCTCAAACCATTAAGGCGGCTATTTTGCGAAAGTTCTGGCCTTCGACCAATGGAGCCGAAGTGGCCAGCAAAACCTTTGCCGACCGGCAGTTCTCCCTGGGAGACACCAGTTATCTCCTGGCCGAAGTAACCCCGTTCGGTTTTAATTGGCGCTGCGACGTTTACGGCAACATCCTGGCTTTTCTCTACAACGTCCTCGACCTCGACCGCGCCAAGATCGCCTTTCGGTTCATGTGGGGAGTGGGCGTCAACCACCCCTGGCCGGTGGCCAATCTCTACCCGGTGGTCACGGGAGGCGACCCGGATTGGAAAAACTACTACACGGTGAACCTGCTCAATCTTCCCGACCACTACCACAATGGCGGGATCTGGCCTTTTATCGGAGCCCAATGGGTGCGGTTCATCAATCGACTGGGCCTGCGCGACCTGGCGTACCAGGAACTGCTCCGCCTGGCCGAGCTCAACAAGCAGGGAATCGCCCACGAATGGGAATTCAACGAATGGGCGCACGGGAAAACCGGCATTCCCATGGGCAAAGCCTTCCAGGCCTGGTCGGCCGCCGAGTTCATTCACGCCTGTCACGATCTGCAAGTGGACCGGAAGGAATTCCTGGAATGACGGGCATTCCGCTGCGAAAAAAAGCCCGGGCCGAACCAAACGTTCAAACCCGGGCTTGGAAATACCCGTTGATATCGAGTCGGGAAACCTGCCTCAACAGGTTGCCTGACGGCTTCTAATAACGAACCTTGAGACCCGCGGTCCAGTAAAGGAAGTCGCGGTCGCTTTCGATGGGCGCATTGTCGAGGCCGTTGCGAGCCGCGTAATGCGCACCGACGGTGAACGTTGCCGCACTGTTGAACTCGTACGGCACCACGGCGTAGAGACCGTAATAGGCGTGATCCTCCTCGAAGCGGCGGTCTTCGTCGGTATAGCCGATAAAGGCGCCCAGGTCCAGCGTCGCGGGGATTCCTCCCTGAAAAGGAAGGCTGTACTGCAGAGACCCTTCCACCGTGAAGCTCTTATCGATGTCGTAATAGAAATACCCGCCGGCGGAAAGCCAGGTATCCGCGATTTCCTCGATCCGCAGACCGAGGTAAGGCTCGATGGTATCGGTCAGGCCACCGTTTTTCTGGGGGAAATGATAATAAACCGCGCCCACATCAACAAAGAAATTGTGTTGGAGCTCGGCGTCAAAACCCGCGTAAGCGTTGACCTCGTTCTCAAAATCACTGCGGGCCGGAGTGGCCGCGCGCGCGCCGAGGTAGAATTCACCTCCCGGATTACCCAGGGAGACGACCTCGACCGACGGAAGTATGGTGGGACCCGCTTCCTTGACGCCCCGAAAAACCTTTTCCGAAGCAAACGAGACATCGGAGGAAAGGCTGAAATCATTGGCGTGAAGGACACTGGCACCCAGAATGGAAGCAAGAAGCAAAGCTAACGGTTTTTTATTCATGGTCTCATTGAGTTTCGGTTCAGACAGACCCGCACCGCGTGCCTGCTCGCGCCACGCGCGGAACAGGTTCCCGGCCGGTCACCACTCCTTCCAGCCTGAAACACTCCGGCTGCCAGGCAATGATAAAAGCCCTTAAACGGTTCAAAAAAAAGTAAATCAGGAATAGCTTCTCCGGCTTTCCAACGCGCTTTTCAACGTAACGGGATCCGCGTAAAAGACACCCCCGCCGCTGGGGAGACCGAAACCGATGCGGGAAACGGTGATCGAATCGCCCTCAAGTTGCTCCGTGATGTAGTGGCAAGTCGCCTCTCCCTCCACGTCGTTGGGCAGGGCCAGTACCAGTTCCCGGACCTCGCCCCGGGCGAGACGGGAAAAAAGCGCCGCCATATTGAGGTTCTCCGGCCCCACTCCGGAAATCGGCGACAGTTTTCCGTGCAGCACGTGATATAACCCGCTGTAGGCGGAGGAACGCTCCAATGCGATCTGATCGAGCACCTGCTCCACCACGCACAGGACGGTGGCGTCACGGCGAGGATCGGAGCACACGGCGCAGGTAGGTTCTTTCTCTGCCAGTCCGCCGCACACCTGACACCGGCGCACGGCGTCGGCGGCCCCGCGCAAGGCGTCCACCAGCAAAGACAACCGTTCTGGCCGCTCCACCAGAAGGTGCAGGGCCAGGCGTTCCGCCGAACGGTAACCCAAACCGGGCAACTGTTTCAGCGCGCGCTGGAGATCTTCAAATGCCGAACCCATGGAAATCCCTCAAACAGGCGCGAACCAGCGGTCACGACGAGCGCGAGCCAGAGCCGCGGCCGCTCGATCACATCAGGCCGGGAATATTGAAACCGGCGGTGACTTTCTGCATTTCCGTTTCGTTGTACTCCTTGGCTTTGTCGGCCGCTTCCTGAACTGCCAGCAGCAAAGCCTGTTCCACCATTTCCTTGTCTTCCTTGAGAAACTCCTCGTCGAGTTTGATCGCCAGAAACTTTCCAGCGCCATTGACACGAATGGTGACCGCCCCCCCACCACTGGATACGTCGAATTCCTTGTCCGCCAACTCGTTCTGCAATGTTTCTATCTGGCGCTGCATTTTCTGCGCCTGCTTCATCAATTTTCCCACACCTGCCATAGTGAATTCCTCATTCGATAGTTTGGAGAATCGCCGGGAACGGCAACCGCCGGGCGCCCGCCCGACACCATCCACAGTTTCCAACCGGCGCGCGAGGTCAAGTGAAAGCGGGGGCAAAATCACCCGGCGGCGAGCAGTCCGAAAGGCCGAATGCCTTTCCCACTTGACCGGATCCAATTCCGGCAATCAGTATATATCTATGAAGAAGAACCGCCCGTCACTTCCTCCCGTGACCAGACGCAATTTCCTGAAAACCGGCGCATTGACTTCATTGTTGCTGGGATCGGGCGCATACACGCACTCGGCCAGCGCCGGGGAACGGGTGGCGGAGGGGTCCGCGAAAAACGTCATTTTCCTGGTCAGCGACGGGATGAGCATCGGCACTTTGAGCATGGCCGACCAGTACCTTCTCTGGAGGGAGGGAAAACGATCGAACTGGATGCAGCTCTATTTGGATGAACGCGGACGGCGGGGCCTGATGGACGTGGCCTCCCTCGACTCCATCGTAACGGATTCGGCCGCTTCGGCCGTGGCCTGGGGATGCGGACATCGGGTCAACAACAACTCGGTGAATATTGGCCCGGACGGCACCCACCACCCGCCCATCCTTCCGCTGGCCCGCGCCTCGGGCAAGGGGACGGGACTGGTCACCTCCACCACGGTCACCCACGCCACCCCGGCCGGCTTTTCCGCCAACGTTCCCAATCGCGGTCAGGAAGCGGATATCGCCGAACAGTACCTGGAACGCGAATTCGACATCATCCTGGGCGGCGGCCGAAATCAATTTTATCCCGACCGTCGCAACGACGGCCAGGATCTCGTCGGGAAATTCGCGGAAAAGGAGTACGCGGTGGCCAGGACCCGCGAGGAACTCGACGCCACCCCGCTTCGTCAACGCAAGATCCTCGGTCTCTTCTCCAACGGCCATCTTCCTTACGAACTCGATCGGATGAACAGTGATTCGCTGAAGCGGGATGTGCCCAGCCTGGCAGAGCTTACCAGTCGTGCGCTTCGGGCTCTTTCCCGTAACGAGAACGGTTTCATCATGCAGGTGGAAGGCGGCCGGGTGGACCACGCCGCGCATGCCAACGACATCGGCGGGTTGATTTTCGATCAGATTGCTTTCGACGAAGCCCTCGGTGTGGCTCTGGAATTCCAGGAAGCCAATCCCGAAACCCTGATCATTCTCACCACGGATCACGGAAACGCCAACCCGGGACTGAATTCCGGCAACAACAATGGCGAACGAAATTTCGGCCGCTTGAGCGAATTCAAGGGAACTCACGGCGCCCTGGGGCTGAATGCCGAACAGAGCTCGAGTGACATCATCGAACGATTCAGGGAAGTCACCGGACTGGACCTCTCCTCCGGCGATGCCGACCTTCTTCGCCGACGTCTGAACAACGAGTATCGGGTGCCCTACTCCCGAATGAACGGGACGAGCGCGGTCATCGGCCAGATTATCGCCAATCACACCGATATCGGCTGGGTGGGCAATGCCCATACCTCCGATTACGTCGAACTACTGGCACTGGGGCCGGGAAGCGAGGGCATCAAGCCCTTCACCCGCAACACGGATCTTTTCGACCTCATGGTCAGTGCCACCGGCATCAAAAGGGAGCTGGTCTGATCCGAGCCGTCCGAGCCGGGGGCCCGGAATGCGATTCATTTATTTTTCCGCAAGGCTTTGAGGATTTCCTCGTAGCCTTGCCGGAAATTGGGGTAACGCGGCTGCCAGCCGAGACGGGATTTTATCTTGTCGTTGGAGATCCGACGGTTGCGCACACGCCCCGACCTTCCGGGAGACGATTTCGTGTCATCGAACCGAGGACAGGGAACGCCCAGACGAGAAGCCAGCCAGGCGGCCACTTCGCTTCGTCTGGCCGGAAGATCATCCACCACGTTGTACACCCCGCCGGCATCGGTCCCGGAGCGATCAATCGCCGCCCACACCGCGCCGCACACATCCTCCAGATGGATGGCGTTCATGTACCCCTCTCCCCGCCCGGGCAGCACGCCGCCGGACCCCCGTACCCGATCCAGGAACGCGTGCCGCCCCGGTCCGTAGATTCCCGCCAATCGGAGCACGAACCGTCGGCCGGCCGAAAAGCCGGGAGCCAGAAAACACCTCTCCGCGTCCAGCAACAGGTCGGCATAGACGGAGTGGCCTCCAACTTCGGCCGTTTCATCGACCATGCTGCCGTCGTTTCGCGAGTAGACTCCGATGCTTCCGGTGTAGATCGCCACTCCGGCCTCGCCGGCCGACAGCCAACGGGCAATCGACTCCATTCCTTCGACATAGGAGCGCCGATACCCCTCAACCCCGCCACCGCCGGATCCAACACAGTTGATCACCACATCGGGACGAGGATCGATCCGCGAATGCCATTCGTCGGTGGCCAAATCGGCAACAACCCTTTCAACCGCGGCGCTGGAAGGCAGTTCCTCGAACCGCGCCGCGCCGCGCGATAATACCGTCACCCGATAACCTCGCCGCACCGCCTCCTTCACCAGGCTCGACCCGACGTACCCGCATCCGAAGACCACCACCCCCGGCGCCTTGCTTTGACAAACGCTTAACATAAAATTTACACTTGGCTTAATTCCATTGCCGCGTTACCATAAAAAGCAAGAGATGAAAACCGCATTGGTCATACTCCCCGAAGGTTTTGAGGAAATCGAAGCGCTGGTGGTCGTCGATATTCTTCGAAGGGGAGGAGTCACCTGCACCCTCGCCGCGCACCACGACAACAAGTTCGTCACCGGCAAAACCTGCGTGCAGGTCGTGGCGGACGAACTGTTCCGCCATGCCAGCAAAGAATCCTACGACCTTCTCGTAATCCCCGGCGGCCCGGGAATTCGCCACCTGCGCAAGGACCAGACCGTAATTGACTACGTCAAGAATCATGCCGCCTCGGGCCGTCTGCTGGGAGCCATTTGCGCCGCTCCGGCTTTGCTCAATGACGCCAGACTTCTTCAGGGACGGGAATACACCGCCCATTTTTCCATGGCCGGCGAACTGCCGGACTTGATCGAAAATCGAAAAGTGGTGCAGGACGGAAACATCGTCACTTCCCGCGGCGCCGGAACCGCGGTCGACTTCGCCCTGCATCTGCTGAAAGAGTTGACCAGCGAAAATACGGCGGAGGAAGTCAGCCAGT
>PXBO01000078.1 GCA_003566885.1 Opitutia bacterium
AGAGGCAGGTCACGAAAATAACAGTTTCATCGCAGGCTGTTTTCTGATATAGTTTGCATTGCAACCTTTTTGGCTCACAGCCGCACAGGAGGACACACGCATGGATGTCATGGCAATGTTCAAAAAAAAGTTCGAGGAATATCGCCGTCTGCTTGATGAAGGCGGTGAAGAGCACGCGCGAACCGTGTTGATGGACGGTTATCCCGAGCGTCAGAAAAAAAACATGGGGCCGTTTTTCGAAGGCCGCACGCTGTATGAAGGCTTTAAGAATGCCGCCCCGGTGTATGCTTCGTTCGGCATGGAAATGCATCCGGTTGATATTTCCAACAGCGGGCGCGATGCCGCGCTTGAAATACAGGTGCGCTGTCCGTTCATGGATATGGCCCGCGAATTCGGCATTGAAAAGCCCTGCCGGGTCATCTGCGAGCTTGACATGGCTGCAATGGCGCTTGCCTTTGACGGTGTCAGCGCCAAAATCCTCACCACCATGGCCGACGGTGACTGCGCCTGCGTATTCATGTATCAGCGCTGAATTACCTGAGCATGCAGCATCCCAGCGCGTCGCGTCCGCACCCGGGCGGGACGCGACGGGATTTTTGCGCCAAACATGCCGTTTTTCCTCACTATAAGTAAATTGACAGCCGCGGCCCCTTTAGAATATACTGCCACACATCGATTTTCCAGCGCCGGAAAGGGGTTGCATGAAGCGCCGCCGAGAATTTGCCATTGACATCAGCGATCACGTGCTCGCACCGAGTCGCAAATCCAACAAAAAAATAATCGCCTCCATCCAGTATCTGTCAAAGCTGTTCATCATGCCTGACACGCCGGATAAATTCATCGAATTCGGCGATGCGCTGCTGGTCATGATTCGTGATTTCTTTCAGGAAGAAGGCGGCATTCACTCCGCTATCAGCCTGCCGGATCTGGCCGGACTCTTTGCCGAAACCGACCCGCCCACCGACCCCGAACTGATCACCGACGTGCTCTACGAAATCAAGGAAAAAATTATCCGCCACTCGGTCAAGGTCGGCAATCCCTACTATGTCGGTCACATGACCAGCGCGATTCCCTATTTCATGATCCTGATCGAAATGATCATCGCGGCCCTGAACCAGAACCAGGTAAAAATCGAGACCGCCAAGGCCTCGACCTTTGTCGAACGCGAGTTTCTTGCCTGGATGCATCAACTGGTGTTTCGCCGCGGCACGGCATTCTACCGCCGCACAATACAAAACCCCGAAATTGCGCTCGGCAATGTCGCGGTCGACGGCACACTGGCCAACCTCACGGCTCTATGGGTTGCGCGCGAAAAAGCCTTCCCGCCCCGGCGCTCGTTCGGCGGTGTGCGCAAAGAGGGCATGGCCGCTGCGCTGGCGCATTACGGCTTCAGCTCGGCCGTGGTGCTGGTGTCCGGGCTGGCGCATTATTCCCTGGACAAATCAATGGATGTGCTGGGACTGGGAAGCCGCTCCCTGATCAGAATTCCGGTCAACGCCGACAATCAGATCGACTGCACGAAACTGCGCCGCAAAATTAACACGCTGCAGAAAAAAAACGCTAAAATTATCGCAATCGTCGGCATTGCCGGCACAACCGAAACCGGCAACATCGACGACCTGAAACAATTGCGTGATATCGCCGATACCTGCGGCGCGCATTACCATGTCGATGCGGCCTGGGGCGGGGCAACGCTGCTCACGCACCGCTACCGGCATCTGCTCGACGGCATCGACCGCGCCGACTCGGTTACGATCGATACGCACAAACTGTTTTACACACCCATGTCCATGGGCCTTGTGCTGTTCCGTGATGAACGCGACCTGATGCGCGTCAAGTACTCGGCAAGCTACGTGATCCGCACAAGCTCGGTCGATCAGGGCCGCTTCACGCTCGAGGGTTCGCGCAAATTCGATGTTCTCAAACCCTGGGCATCCCTGAAAGTGCTCGGCACGGACGGATTCCAGATTCTCTTTGATCACGCATTCACCCTGACAGCCGATTTGAACAAGATCATCACTGCTTCGGCCAATTTCGAGGTCATGAACACCCCCCAGCTCTTCATTCATGTATTCCGATTCGTGCCGCGTGATCTGCAGGATGTGCTTGAAAACCTGCGCGCTGCAAACGACAAAACCGCGGCAACCGGCAAGATGCAGGAGATCAACTCCCTGCTTAATGAACTGAACGTGGAGCTGCATCGCGCGATCCGGGCCGAGGATTCGACCTTTGTTTCGCGCACCACCCTGAAAAACACCCGCTACGCGCCGCAACCGATCGTGGTGCTGCGCTCGGTTACGGTCAATCCGCTGACCACCCGCGCCATTCTTGAGGAAATCATCGCCAAGCAGGAAAAAATGGGGCTTTCCCTGTACAGCAGAAAATACCGGAAGCGCTTCGAAAAACATATGGCGTGAGGCAGCCTGCGCCGGCAGTCATGCACAGAGACGGCCCCGTATCATTTCGCAGCCCCGTTCAAACATCCGGTGGCAGTACAATGCCGGTGTATGCAGCCACCCGAGCATGCGCTCGCGAATCGGCGCAAACATCACAACCGGGAAAAAGACCGCGAAATTGGCCGTGCTGCCGACCAGCACATCGGAGAGCCAGTGCCCGCCCCCGGCAAGCCGCGGCAGCGAAAAAAACACGATGCCGAACACAACCGCGATCCGGTACGGCAGACTGCGCAGACCATACAGCAGACATGATCCCACAACCAGCAGCACCAGTGCATGATCACCGGGAAAACAGACGCTCGAAGATTCTTTCACCCGCCAGGGCACCACGCCGGACTGCGACAGGCGCACGGCTTCAAGGCTCAGCGGCGGGGTCATGGTCGGCGAACAGCGCCTGACCTTGATCTCCAGCGGCGATATGGTAAACACGATGAACAGAACTATGACGCACACGATAAACAGCCCGAAGCGCATGATCATGACACGGTCTTCCGCCCGCGGATTGCGAACATAGTACAGCCAGAACAGCCCGGCCATCCACAGGGCCGCGACCAGATCAAAAATGCGCAGGTTGGTCACTGCCCAGAAAACCTGCGCGGCCTCACTGCGCTGCAAACCGGCGTTGAACATCCGGAACGCTGCATAATCGAGCGTTTTCCAGAAGCAATCCTGCTGCGCGTAGCGAACGGTCGGGAGATTCTTGTACTCATAATACTCCTGGCATCGGTACCAGCTCACAAACAGCAGGACTCCCAGGATCATCGGTGCCGGCAGCAAAAAAATCTGTTTTTTTGATACACGCATGCTACAAAAAGTCCTTTCAGCAGCAGGGGCATACATTGTGCGGAAAACCACACGACAGGATCAGCAGGTACCGGCAGGCCTGCCTGTGCGAAGATCATAGCGGGATTGGTACAAACTAACAGTGCGGATGCGCAAAGTCAACGTGAAACCCCTGAAAATAATCTCCGGCGCACAGACCGGGGTCGACCGCGCCGCGCTTGACGCGGCGATTGCCCGCGGGCTTGATTACGGCGGCTCGCTACCGCGCGGCCGTCTGGCTGAAGACGGACCGGTTGCACGCCGCTACACGCGCCTGAATGAACTGAAACAGAAGGACTATGCCGCGCGCACCAGACGTAACGTGCTCGATGCCGACGCAACCCTGATTCTATGCCCCGGGGAACCTGAAGGCGGCACAGCCCTGACCGTGCGGCTTGCCCGCGCTCACAGCCGCCCCGTGCTGGTAGTGGATATCGACAACAGGGATGAAAAAACCGCACTGGAATTGATGCGCGCCTGGATTGCCGAACAGCAGCCGCGGGTGCTCAACATTGCCGGCCCCCGGGAGTCGAGCTTCCCTGGCCTGTACGCGCGCGTGCGCAGCATGCTGGAACAGCTTTTTGCGGACTGTGTTGAAAAGAGTTAAATCTGTACCTGATTCGCCCCGGACAGGCTGCCGCTAATTATCCTTGCGCGTCTTGGAAACCATGATCTCAAACAGTCTGAGCGCATCCTGCCTGCCGTCCAGCAGCGCTGAACCGAGCCCCTCGAGCATGGAAGGCAGATCCGGGCCGTAGCGCAATGCCAGGGCCTGGCCCATATTCGAATCGGTCTTCAGGATATAATTCACCAGAGTAGGCAGCAGCACGGCAATTTGCGAGTTGTTACACCGCCCTGTCCTTCGGATCTGATCGATAATATCGGTCTGCGTTCTGTCAAAATGTTGCATCTCAGGCTTTCTTTTATCGGGTTCGCATCTCTACCTATTAGTATAAGACGAAAAAACCGAACTGTCAAAAGGC
>PXBO01000045.1 GCA_003566885.1 Opitutia bacterium
ACGCAATCGATCAGCGTTTCAATACCTTCGATACGTTGAATCCAAGCGGAGCGTTGCGAGTCGACGGCGAGGTCGACAGCCAGGTAATCGAATGGCACCTGCTCCAACTTCCTCCGTCCGCAACCGAACACTCGGTGGCCCGCGGCCGCGTAGCATTCGGCAAGGGAGCGTCCAATGCCGCTGCTGGCTCCCGCGATGGCGATTCGCTCTGTTTGTTCTGACATGAAATTCCGATTCGCTCACGCGGTGTAGCGATCATTCGCCGTTTTCATCGATGCCCTTGAGGTAGGAATGCCATGGAAGTTGCAGGGCGCCGTCGATATGGGCGCGCCGGTAACCCTCGGGCTTCCACGAAGTTTCGATGATTTTAAGCCCCGGATCGGAGAATTGATCCGCCAACCATTCAGTCGATACGAGTAACTCCATTGTTTGATAGGAAATTCAATTGATCCGATGTCCGGCGTCCTCACATGCTCGTGAACCGTTCGGAGATGAGGGTGAGAACTGAATTCTTGATAAGAAATCGCTTTTCAGGCGGCGCGGGCAAGCTCTCTGAACCGGTCTGAAAAAGCGCTTTCCACGGCAATGTGAATGCGGAACTCGGACAGGAATGTCAAGCCCTCCGACAGTCCGGCTTCAGTTCCTTCCCGGCCGAAAACGTCACCACAACCTGGTCCGGCCTGGCAACATCCCTCTCCAGCTGCCTTGGAATTCGTTCGACCCGCGCCTAACGCTTCCGGACCTGGAAGACGTCGCGTCGTGACATTACGTGATCGATGCTGACGGAACCAAACGCTTCCAAGGACGGGGAGGGGAAGCCGCGGTCGATTCTCTCATTCCTTAGTCCCTATTTCTGAAATCGTGCGCGAAACACGCAGGATTTCCTGGAGGGCAATGCTCCGCCGTTGCCGCAAAACGTACCGGCCGGAAACGGCGGCGGGTTCCGGTTCGTGCGCACCAAACGTCAAGAACACGGGTCCCCGCGGCGGCGCGGGAGCGCCGCCCTCCAGATACCTTTTTGGTACCGGCTCCTCCGGGTTGGGGATTTCGATAGCGATCCCGAACTTTCAACGAGAAGCCTCTTAACCGAGTAGCATTCGATTATGATGGATGTTTACCACGAGGACTTTCGCGACTCGATCGCGGTGGATGCCAGAATCAAAAAAGTTTCCGCCGCCCACGGTCTGTCATTCGGAGCCTACGCCGAAGAGGAGGATTTCTATCTGAACGTTGCCCGAAAGGCCGGCTTGAATGGCTTGGAACTCGACCGACTGATGTTTGTATCTCATATCGGAATTCCTCCCTTCTAAATCTGTCAATCGAATCCGGACCCGTGGGCGAATTGCCGGCGGGAAGTGCAAGGGCGGTTCAGACACCGTTGACTGAGGAAGGTCCGAACCGAGTAGGCCGTGCCGAGACGGTCCTCCCGTTTCGTCTGTCGGATCGGATCAGTTTCACGAGAATCTTCGAACCCGGGACGACACACAAATGGGTTTTGTTTGGCAGGTGAATCGGTCATGAGGGGTGTTTGAAGAGATTCAGGTAGGGGTCGAAGAGAAAGAGGCGATCTCTTTTAGCACCCGTAATCTCGCGAAGGAGACCGTTTTCGACAAAGCGTTCGATCAGTGAGGGTGAAGAAAATTTAAATAGCGGTGAGGCTTAATGAACTTGGGTGAAATCGGTGTTCCCTTCGGATGAATCTCCCAACGGCTTGAGTGGACGCACGGCGAGTCCGGATATACCGAGATCGGAAGAGCACATTGTCACAATATTCGCCCTGACCCTTTAACGCTATCCACATGGACATTGTTCTCAGCTTTTGCGTTGAATTTGCAGAAATATCTGCAAATCTTCTCGATTTTCACACATTAAGACGTATTCTGAACCTGTAATGATCCGTCACCTGATATTCGAGAATTTCTGTTCCTTTCGGGATTCCTGCGAATTGGCGCTGACAACCGGGGCCAAGACACCGACCGACGATTCCTTCACCACCTCGCTCTGTGGGGACAAGGTGACAGTGTTGGCCGGGGTATTCGGACCGAATGCCGCGGGAAAGACGAACCTGCTCAAAGTGGCGTCTTTCCTGAATTTCTTCCTTCGCCATTCCTACCAGTCAGGCGAGTCGGGGGCACTCATCCCGGTGGACTCGTTTGCCGGACGAGACGACAAACCCACTCAGCTTGCCATGGAGTTCGAGGGTGCGGGCCGAGTCTATCGCTATGAGGTGCGGCTCACCGGGAAGACCGTGCTGGAAGAACGGCTTATGCAGCGGAACGCCGCCACAAAATATTTCCGCACCCTGCTGCGGCGGCAGGCGGGCGCCCGTGGCGCCCTCATCACCCAGGAGGGCGACTTCACCGATCTTGCCGCATTGCGGAATCTGCTGAAGGATCGCCCGGACGCCTCAATGATCGCCGCCGGTTTGGTCACCGGCCGCCCCGAATTCAAGGAGGTTATGGCCTCGTTCGGCCGCTTTGAGACGAATGTGGACCGCATGGACAAAACCGAGGTGGTGCAGGGCAACCGCACCTCGGAGGTAGTGCGCTGCGCGGAATACCTGCGTGACAACCCACATTTCGTTCAGGATATCGAGACCTACCTCAATGCCGCCGATCTCGGCATTTCCGGATTCCACATCCGGGTCATGGAGGTTCTGGGCGAGAAGACGGGCGCGACACAGAAAATCCCGGTACCCTTCGTCACCCATCGGTCCGGCGATCACACGTTTGAGATTCCGCTCACACACGAGTCCGCCGGGACCAAACGGCTGTTCGTCCTGCTGCGAACCTTCCTTCCGGTGCTCACTGATGGCGGCATTGCGGTCATCGATGAGATGGAGTCGGACCTCCACCCGCACCTGATCCCGATTCTGCTCGATCTCTTCGTGGACCAAAACACCAACCCCAAACGGGCACAACTGCTCTTCACCTGCCACCACGTGGAAATCCTCAATCAACTCGCAAAGGAGCAGATAGTCTTTGTGCAAAAAGACGACGACAACGTCAGCCACGTCCGCCTGTTGTCCGAGATCAAGGGCGTGCGGCGGGAGGAAAACTTTTTCGCCAACTACAACGCAGGGCGTTACGAGGCGATCCCCGAACCCGAACGATTCTGACTCGTGGTCCGGAAAGAAAGCATCCTGCTCTTTGGCGAAGGGAAAACCGAGGCGGTATTTCTCAATCACCTGCGCACGCTTTATGCCGGAAGAATCCGGGCTCGGGTAATGATCGATGCCGGCCAGGGAGGCGGACCCAGGCAGATTGCCTCTCGATTAATTAAGAAACATCTCGAACTCGGTGCCTATGACCGCAGCTTGCTCCTGATCGACGAAGATTTACCCGTGGATAAAATCCCCGCCTCCTGGCTGCGCAAGCACAAGATTCAGATAATTTCCACCAATCCCATGTGTTTGGAAGGACTTTTGCTCACCCTGCTAAACGATCCGCCCCCCTCCCGCGAGCGCTTGCTTTCGAAGAACTGAAAGCGCAAGTTTCACCAACGCCATCTCGGCACGGATCGCGACTCGGAAGTGGTCAATCGGCTCAAACGAAAGTGCCCGGAGCTGTTTCCTCTTGAGTTGATCGAAGCGCGCAGGAACGCGATTCCCGCCTTACACGGGCTGTTGGAATTCATGAACGTCTGACGCGGATGTTCGAATTGTGTAAAACGGGCGAGTCGATGATGCCGGGGAATGGTCAGCTTCATGTCACCTGACGAGGTTTCGTTCTTGATAAAACCGAAGATCGGATCACCCCACAGGAAAGAGCGAAGTGCCAAAATTCCTGGTGGCCGGGTTCATTCGTCCCTTATTTCTGAACGTGCCGGACGGAAACGGCGGCGGGTTCCGGTTCGTGCGCACCAAACGTCAGGAACACGGGTCCCCGCGGCGGCGCGGGAGCGCCGCCCTCCAGAAGACTTTTTGGTACCGGCTCCGCCGGGTTGGGGATTTTACCCCGACAGCTCCTCCGCGGAGGCAAACCGAACCCCTTTGCCGCTGAGTTCCTCTTTTACTTTTTCGAAATCCTCTTCGGACAACGCCCGAGTGCCGTCTTCGATCACGGCGACCGGGAGCCCCTGCTCGGCGGCGTCGCGGGCGGTGTAGGCGACGCAGACTTCGGCGGCGAGGCCGGCGACGTGGACCGTGTCCACCTTCATGGCCCGGAGCCATTCGGCGAGGCCGGTTTTGTGACGGCGACCGTTGTCGAAAAAGGCTGAATAACTGTCGACTTTGGGATCGGAGCCTTTGCGAA
>PXBO01000112.1 GCA_003566885.1 Opitutia bacterium
CAGTTCGGCGTCCCCGTTCGCTTCGTCGAACATCTCGTTGATACGGCGCCAGATTCGAACGAAAACCGGACGCAACGCGATACCCGCAAGCGCCTCATCGCCCCCTAGTATGACCTCGTTAAGCCATGCGAGCGTGTCTGTTTCCTCCCGTTTCACGCTGGGTCCATAGGTGTCCAAGACTTCTGCGGTCTTCTCCATGGTCAGTCGCGTGGCCATGGGGCGCGCGGTTCGCAGGACGAATATCTCGCGGGAACGCATCCGTGGCGGATTGGCGGCGAGGATTTCTGATACGTTGGCCGCAAGGTCCCGCATGAATTCCGCGGGACCGGAAGGATCCTCTTCCGGAAGCGCCCGCGCGCCGATTATCTCGAGGTAGGTACTCCGGTCGAAGTGCTGATCCTTATCGAGGGACGCCACCACATGGTCCAAGTGCGCTATGGCCGTTCTGTAGTGCGTCCCGGAAGCGCGTGATACGCTTCCATGCCTTAGGCTCGAAATCAGGTCACCTATGGTGTCTAGGCCGTGCTGGCGCAAAGCCTGCGCCGCTCGTCCGATTTGAAGGTGCTGAAGCGGAATGCTCCGGTCCGCCTCGGAAAGCGTCAACAGCCGCGGATCGAGCCGTGTGGCGTCACCGAAAACGGAGGCAGTCATGACTTCACCGGTGATCACTGTTGCGATCAGGGGCAGGTATTCAAGAAGGATAGCACGGTCAGTGCCCCATATTTCGATCAGACCGTCCACCAAGGCGGCGAACGTGATGTCCTCTTCCGCATCCGCGAATTGCGCAGCTGCCCGCTTCCAGTAATTCGCGAATTCGGGACGGAAATGAACATCCAGATGGGTGTAGTCATCGCTGACAAGCGCAGCTGCCAGCGTCTCGAGAAGCTTGGCTTCCTTTTGACGAACCCTTTCACGGGTGATCGGCTCGGGAACCGATGAACCTATGTCTTCGAGGGTCGCGCGCTGGTGTGGTGGTTTTGAAATCCGGTCTGAGATGATTTTTTGCAACACAGGGTCGTGAAGCGTTCGGCCGAGTTGGCCTAGAGTGGTGCCAACCATGGCCGCAAAGCTGTTTCCGTCGAGCGCCATATTTTCTGCCGGGAGAAGGGGAATGTCGATCGCGGCGCAATACTGGTCCCAATCGACATGCCCGTCTTTATTCTGCGCTTCGTGGAGGCTTTGCAGCGCTTTTTCTATTTTGCGCACGGTGCTTCGCCCCATGCTTGGTAATGCGAGCAGTTTACCTGACCCTGCTGCCGCAAGGTCCCCTACGCTTCGATACCCCGCGGTTTCCAGCGCTTTGGTCTTGGCACCGGCATGCAGGATCCCTATTCCAAAGCTCAAAACGTCTTCGTGAAATTCGTATGCCGCCGTCCCCTTGACAGCGTCCCGGGCCTCCGGCTCACCATCGACATCAATCGGAAATCTCGAAGCCAGCCGTTCCGCAGAGAGTTGTCCATCTCGGAGGCCGTGCACCAATTCCACGAGCCTCCGGAAGAAGTCGGCACGTTTCTTTCCACCCATTCCCGGTACATCACTTATCCCAGACCGAAGACCCTCGGCGAGCTTTCCGAGCGTGTCGTAACCGGATCTGGCCAACATGGCCCCGGCGTTCCCGAAGCTCTCTTGGTTGACTGCGCAGACCGGTGTGTTGTTGTCGAAAGCTTCCAACTCTTGGCAGGTTAGACACATGTCGTGGAAGTCAAAGTCTCTGGCTTCCCAATAGGCATACCAATCCGCGCCCGTTGGTGTGCTTACCGCTGCGAGGGCATCGAGAGCATCAAGCGCTTGCTGGCACTCTGCCGCTCGGAACCTACCGATAAAGTGGATCAAGTCTTCCACGTTACTTATGCCGTATTGATGCAATGCGTCCTTAGTTTCTGTCGGCAACTGCAGGTATTCCAGTGGATATCCCTCGGCGTGGGCAATCAGGAACGGGAAACCTTTCAACTTGGTGCTTGTCATCAATGGACTCGCCGCCAACCTCTGAGGCGGAGCCGTGGAGGTGCCGCCTGATCGTTTTGACCGGTTACTTCTTCAGCACGCACAATCCGGATCCGGTACCCTGACTGGCCCTGATCCCGGCTGATCTCGAACGCATCTCCTGTTCGCGCTCCCCGCCCTCGAAACCAAGCGGTCATATGGGTGATGCGATACTCGTTCCGTGTCCCATTCTCGTCATGCAACTTGTTGTTGTAGTAGACAAACCTGAAGCGGTGAACCTCGCCGTCTTCATCAGTACAAGTGATCCAAGCGTCGGGGTTCTTCACATCCGGGTTCAGTGATGGAAGGAACGACAGCAGGTCGGTTTCACCCTTCGGAATCAGAACACCCGCCTGATGTCCCCCCGTCGCACCCACATCGTTGGAACTCAGGTTCTTTCTGAAGGCCGTTCTAGTCATGGTTTCCCCGGCTGAATTGCAAGCGCCCGATCAATATCTTCTCGATCCCGCGTGGCCAGCGGCATGATTTCGTTCCCAAGTTCTTGTTTCCAAGCCGATCGGTCAAGCATCACCCTTTCCACCGTGTCTTCGTAGAAGAGTCGATAAACTGTGACAGGCAGGGTCTGGCCTCGTCGATGCGCCCTCGCGCTCGCTTGGGCCTCGAGCGCCGGGTTCCAAACTGGCGTATAGTGGATGACGATTGTTGCCGCGGTTATGTTCAACCCTGCGCCGGCCGCCTTCGGATTGAGTATCAAGCAGCCCGGCCCGTCATGAGCAGTGAATTCGTCAATTATTGTCTGGCGGTCAGATTGATCTGTGCTGCCGTTGATCGCGCCCCAGAAGGCTTCGGGCAGCCCTTTGGCGGCCTCACGGATGAGGTCTCCGATGCGATTGAACAACGCGAAAATGATCACCTTCCTACCGTTCGCGAACGCCTCGTGAAGGAGCTCGATGGTACGTTGCATCTTAGGGGTCATCAGCGACTGGCCGGACGAGCGGTCCAACTCGGCGAATTCACCGTCAATGTCTTCCATTCTGGTCTGTCGAAGCCATGGATGCGCGCAGACGAGTTGTAACTGAAGCGTTGCGACCAAGGCGCCGGCTACAGGGTAACGTTCCAGCGTTTCTTCCCTGACCGCCCGGTAGTGATCAACAAGACCCTCGTCCAGATCCAGTGGAAGATCGATGTCGATCCTGTCGGGCAAATCGTCGGCAACGTCAGATACCCGGCGCTTCAAGATCACCGGATCCGTTATCCTGCCAAGTTCGGCTGCCGCCTCGAGGGAGTCCGGATGGCCCGTTTCGAATTCTCGGCGGGTTCCGAGTAGACCCGGGATCGCAAAATCGGTGAGCGACCAGAGGTCGAGAAGAGTATTCTCTACAGGTGTGCCGGTCATGGGTATCGCTTTCCGGCGCGGAATGGACGCAATCGCCTTGCGTCGGTTTGAATCCGGATTTTTGATCGCTTGTGCTTCGTCACAAATGATCCACGACCACTCAAAGGCCGAGAAGAGCGCGATGTCATTGACCATCGTGTCATGGGTCGTGATCACCACATTGCTTTGTTGAAGGCCGCGAAATACGCCCGTCCTGGCCGGTCCGCGATGGACATGGATCGATAACGATGGACCGAATTGACCAATCTCACGAACCCAGTTGGCAATAAGGCTGGTCGGACAGACCACAAGCGCTGGTGCGCTTTCCGGCGGTTTATCCAACAAAAGCATGGCTATGATCTGCAGGGTTTTCCCCAAACCCATCTCGTCTGCGAGGATCAGGCCGCTTGTGTTCTTCAGCGTGCGCCGCATCCATTCCACACCCTTCGCTTGGTAGGGGTATAGAGTCGCATGGAGCCCGGGTATTTCAACGGTGTCCGGAAGAGGTGCCGCAGCCTCAGTTCCGGATGTCTGAAATCCCTCTGTCGCCGAGACCGGTAGGTCTCCTGTTTCGTCACGCAGAAGATCAATGGCCGCCTTGAACGCGAGGTTCTCAGGATCCGAGCCGCCCAACATGGATTTGAAGATATCGGGGGCGTCAGCTGGAAGAGGTCGCAGAACGTCCCCGTCCTTGACCCAGGCATGTTCATACGACGGAGTGTCCAGTAGCCGACGACGCCCTTTTACCGTTCTAACACCGACGAGCCGGGCGTTTATGTTGCCGTCGAGACGATCGATCCGCACTTCTGTCAATCTGCATTCAAAACTGACCCAGCGTGATCATTTAAAACTGACCCACCTCTGGGAGAGCAAAGCCCACAGGCGAGCGGCCCCCAAGTCGCAAGCTCGTCTGTGGGCTTTGCTTGCG
>PXBO01000097.1 GCA_003566885.1 Opitutia bacterium
AGGTAGTGCGGCAAGGGATCCTCCCGAGGTAAACTCGGTCGCCACAGGTAGTGCGGCAAGGGATCCTCCCGAGGTAAACTCGGTCGCCACAGGTAGTCCTTCTAGTAGATTTCTCACCCCTACTATCGAATCTCCGGTGGCATTCGATAAACTCATGCGAAGCCTATTAAAACAACTGCGACGAAGGTTGAATCCGGATCGGCGGCCGTTTGTCCTGGGTTATCATCGGGTGATCGATCTGCGGATCGATCCCTGGGGGATGGCGATTTCTCCGCGGACCTTCGAAGAACAGGTAAAACGGATCGCCCGGTATGCCCGAACCGATTTGTCGGCGTTCGACCCGGCGGAATCGGGATTTCGGGTCTTTGTCACCTTTGACGACGGCTACCGGGACAACCTGGAGAACGCGTTGCCGATTCTAAAGCGGCATGGCGTTCCGGCGACCTTGTTTCTCGCCACTGGTTGCGTAGGCTGCGGCCGCGAGTTCTGGTGGGATCAGCTCGAGCGCGTTTTTCTCTTTCCCGGTTCCCTTCCGGAGACCCTCGACCTGGAGGTGGACGGCGAGCGCGTGGTCGCTCCCCTGGGGCGTGACCGGATCTACTCCGACGCCGATTTCGATCAGTGGCGGCACTGGAAAGCCTGGTCGCCCGCGCCGACCATGCGGCATCAGCTCTATCAACTTCTTTGGAGCATTCTCTACCGTGCTTCCGTCGGCCATCGTGAGCGCCTGATGGAGGCGCTTAACGCCTGGGCTTCGGTCGATGCCGCCGCCCGGCCTGAGTACGGCGCCGTCACCGCGGACGAGGTTCGCGAAATGGGGCGGGACGGTTTCTCCTTCGGATGCCACACCGTAAATCATATTTCGCTGACGCGGCACCCGCGGGATTGTTTGGAGGACGAGATCAGGCGATCCCGCGAAACCGTGGAGGAAATAACCGGAAAAAACGCTACGCTTTTCTCCTATCCGCACGGGGATACTGGCGACAGCGATATTGTTGAGCATCTGCGAAACGCCGGCATACGGTACGGCTTTTCCTCCAAGCCGGGCCGGATTCGAAACCAAACGGACCCCATGATTATCCCCCGGAACTTTGTCGGCGAGGAGGATGTTCGGAAGCTGGAAAAAATGCTTCCTTGATCTGAATCGATTGTGTTTCCTCCTTGTTTTGAGTAGTTTACGATTGAGGCGTCCGGCAGTCCAGATTCGTCGGAGCAACGGACGACTTTTTTTTGGAGGGCAAGGCTCCGCCCTTGCCGCTGGGTGTCCTTTTCCCTGGAGGGCAAGGCTCCGCCCTTGCCGTTGGGTATGGGAGGATAAATGGATCCTCGAGTCTCGGATCGGCGCGGACGGAGCCACGCCCTCCAGGGTTAGGTTATCGATGAGGATCGAGCCGGGGGCGGAAGGGCCTCATTAAGTTGACGCAGGCCAATGGGTGAACTTCCATGATTGCATGAGTATTGTTTCCGAGGGCTCCGGGTGGTAAATGATTATAAACGGATTTTGTGTTGATGAACCGTCAATTGAATTTTGTGAGCGTCATTATTCCATGCTACAACCATGGAACGTATCTCCCGGATGCGATCGCCAGCATTTTCGCTCAAACCTGGCCGGATTACGAAATCATCGTGGTTGATGACGGGTCCGATGATCCCCAAACCCTTAAGGTTCTGGAGGAGATCAAGGATTCTCGGGTTTCGGTTCATCACACCCCCAACGGCCACTTGTCGGCCGCGCGTAACTTCGGTATCCGCCAGAGTCGGGGGGAGTTTATTCTCACCCTCGATGCCGACGATAAATTCGCTCCCGATTTTTTGGAAAAAGCGGCTGGCGTTCTGCGGGAAAAGCCCCGAGTGGGGGTGGTGACCTGCTTTGTGCGTACCTTCGGATCGAGTTCCGAGGAGACTTTCCTCCCCGAAGGCGGCGGAGTGACGAATTTTCTTCTCAAGAACAATTGCTGCGGTAACGCCCTCTTTCGTCATCAGTGCTGGGTTGATGCCGGCGGTTATGACGAGTCGATGCGCGGGTTCGAGGATTGGAACTTCTGGATCGGGGTGACCAAAAACAACTGGACGGTGCACACGATCCCGGAATTTCTTTTCCACTACCGCGATACGGAGGGCTCGATGTCGAAATCGATCCAGGCGAACCGGCCGGATCTCTACCGGAAAATTGTCAGTAACCATGTCGAAGTCTTTCGCGAATACGTAGTCGATGTGCTCTATGCCAAAGAAGAGAAGATCAAGTACCTGCGGGAAAGCCTATTGCGACGGCGCAACTCGCGGCCGACGATCCGAAGTTTTTTCCGCAATCCGATTACCCTGATCAAGTCATGGAGGTAATCGATAGAACCGAGCGGATTCGTTCTCTTCGTGAGCGCCTGGATGGCGCTGACGTCCCGGGTGCGATCTATTCCCTGGTGGAAGAGTTGTACCCGATTTGCCGCAGTATCACGGGAAACGGGGTGCGGGAGACCCTGGCGATCCTGGGCGAATTCATTCCGCTGGAGATCCATGAGGTTCCGTCGGGAACCCGCGTGTTCGACTGGACCGTGCCTCGGGAGTGGAATATCCGCGATGCCTATATCAAGGATTCCCAGGGTCGCCGCGTGCTGGATTTTCAGGACTCCAATCTCCATGTGGTCGGTTACAGCCAGCCCGTAAACCGCAAGGTTTCGCTCGAAGAACTTTGGACCCACCTCTACACCTTGCCGGAGCATCCCGATTGGATTCCGTACCGTACCTCTTACTATTCCGAAAGCTGGGGATTTTGCATGGCACACTCCGCGGCGGAGAAGCTGAAGGAGGACGAGTACGAGGTCTGTATCGATTCGACCCTGACCGAGGGTCACATGACTTATGGGGAGTTGTTGATCCCGGGCGCCTCATCGGAAGAAGTCCTTTTCTCCAGCCACGTCTGTCACCCCGCCATGTGCAACGACAACCTGGCGGCAGTGGCGATCATGGCCGCCTTGGCCCGGGAGCTGCGCGGTCGCCAAAATCGCCACACCTATCGCTTTCTTTTTATCCCCGCGACCATCGGAGCCATTGCCTGGCTTTCCGCGAACCGCGACAAAACCCGCAACATCCGGCACGGCCTGGTAGGCGCCTGTCTGGGCGATTCCGGGTCTTTCCACTACAAGAAGAGCCGACGAGGGAACGCGGAAATCGACCGGATTGTTTCCCACGTGCTGGCCGCGTCCGGCGATCCATATGAAATCCTGGACTACGTGCCTTACGGCTATGACGAACGGCAGTTCTGTTCTCCCGGTTTCAACCTGCCGATGGGGTGTATTATGCGCACGCCGCATGGGCGGTTTCCGGAGTACCACACTTCGGCGGACAACCTGGATTTTGTGCAGCCCGCGGCCCTGGGGGATTCATTTTCGATGATCCGGCAGGTCATCGATCTTATTGAGGGCAACCGGTACTACCTGAACACGAATCCGCTGTGCGAGCCGCAGTTGGGCAAGCGCGGAGTTTACAGTCACCTGGACGGCCCGGACCGATTGACGCAGCAACGCAGTCTTTTCTGGGTTCTGAGTTTTTCGGATGGAGAACATTCCCTCCTGGATATCGCCGAGCGCTCGAAGGTTCGATTCGATTTTATCCGCCGCGCGGCGGACCTGCTGGTCCGGGTGGGTCTCTTGATCGAGCAACCGAGGACGCAGTGAGTATGAGCGTTCTGCGAGGGAAGAGAGTTCTCGTCACCGGAGCCACCGGCTTTATCGGCGCACGCCTCGTGCGGTACCTGTTGGATGCCGGCAGCGAGGTCCACGGGATCACCCGGCAATCGTCCCATGTTGATGACGGGATGACCTGGTGGCAGGGGGACTGCCGGAATGAGGTGTTTGTTCAGGAAACGATTGCCTCCTGCCGGCCGGAGGTCATTTTTCATCTCGGCGGCTATGTTTATGGAAGGCGCGACCTCGATGCGGTCCTGGACGCCTACCACGGAAATCTGACCTCCACGGTGAACCTATTGACCGCGGCCGCCAAAGCGGGATGTCGGAAGGTGGTCCTGGCGGGGTCACTGGAAGAACCGCAAGGAGCTTACGAGGCCCCAAGTTCGCCTTATGCGGCCTCCAAGTGGGCCTGTGATGGGTACGCCCGGATGTTTCACCGGCTCTATCGGCTTCCGGTGGTGAACAGCCGGATCTTTATGGTGTACGGTCCGGGGCATTGGGAAAACAAAAAGCTGGTGCCTTACCTCATCGATG
>PXBO01000103.1 GCA_003566885.1 Opitutia bacterium
CAAGCCGATCTGTTCGGCGGTGGGCGGCGCCCAGGGCGTCGCGGCCTGCATCATGGTGAACCCGCGAACCGTGATGTAGTCGATGCCGGTTTTCTCCGGGTAGAAAACGGATTGCCGGACGTTGATTTCCACGTTGGCCTCATTCGGATTCACGCCGCTGAATTGAGCCCAAATGGCGGTGTTTTCATCGTCCACTTCGGCGAACCAGAGTTCGGAATTGGCCGTTTCCAGTTCGGGATTCCACAGTGGATTTCGCGTCAGCTCCGCTTCCCCTTTTTGGAAAACCAAATAAACGGATCGGGCGCCGCTCGTCTTATGGATTTTCGCCGTGAACGTCTCCCAAGCCGACCATCCGCCCGTATTGGGAATAGTGGTGGCTCCCAACAAATCTCCGTCGGGCGCGTCCAGTCGGATCTCGATGACACCACCTTGCGTGTCGGAGGCAGCAAGGAACTCGATCTCCTCCGTCCCCGTTCCGAAGTCCAGGTTTTCATAGCGCACCCAATCGCCATGCTCGATATAGCCGAGCGCGTCGTTTTCCGTCGGCCCGGCGACCGTTTGGATCCCGCGCTGATCGCTAAAGCTCCCGGCGGCAATCGGTTCACCGGCACCGCCTGATCGAAGTGAAGCGACGTTCATCAAAAAGCCGGAAGGCGCCTGGTAGGCCCAAATCGGTTTCCGGGTGACGGGACTCAAGACATCGCGCAGTGCGGCGGCCTCCGTCAGCCAATGCCCGTTCAGGTAAACCGCCCCGGTATGATGATCGCGGCCTCGCCGATCGAACCAGTCGCCCGCGATCAAATCGCTGTAGGGATTAAAATCGCCGAAGAAGCTGTTTGGGATGACTACCTTCCAGGTGTCGTTTTGCACGGGCTCCCAGCCTCCGATTTTTTCGGAGCCTTTAATGACCACCCGCTCCCCCGGAGCCGCCCGATAGACGATCCTCTTCTCGTCCGAAGTCCCGCCGCGCGGCGGGTTCACGCGTTCGCGGTAAGTCCCTTCGCGGACCGTGATCACGTCACCCGGCTGGGCCACCTCGGCGGCTGCCGAAATGGTCTTGAACGGACTGGAAGCGGAACCGTCGTTCTGATCGCTTCCGTCTTTCGAAACATGGAATTCATTGGCGAGAGCCATCGAAGTTGTCATAACAAACAGGATACTAAATAGAGTTAACGTTTTCATTTTTTCTTCTTTTAAAGATCTCTCAATTCAGGGGGCAGGGCCGCTTGCGGAAAATCCTGGTAGCACACCGGGCGGCAAAAGCGATAGATTGCCTGGGTGCCGACGGAGGTGAATCGACTGTCCGTAGTTGCCGGATACGGTCCGCCATGAACCATCGACCGGCAGACTTCGACTCCCGTGGGAAATCCGTTGAACACAATCCGCCCCGCCTTCGCTTCCAGATTGGAGATCAGGTTTTCGTTGGCGGCCACATCGCTGTCACTGGCATGCACCGTGACGGAAAGCTGGCCGCCCAGGGTCCTTACGACCCGCTCCATTTCGCCGGCATCCGCGCAGGAGACGAGCAAGGTCGTCGGACCGAAAACCTCTTCGTGCAACGTTTCGGCGGCCGAAAAATCCGAGGCGCTTACCCGGAAAAGGGCCGGCGCGGCGGCAAAGCCGGAGTTCTCGTTTTCGGTTGAAGGACTGAGCAGACACTCCACACCGCTGGTCTCCGCCAAACGCTGCAAACCGTCTCCGTAGGCGGCGCAGGTCACCGCATTGAGCATGGGCGCGGCCGCGTGCGCGGCCAGTTTCTCTTTTAGTTTATCCGCAAACGCGGCGGCGGCGGAACCGTCCGGCAACAGGACCAGTCCGGGATTGGTGCAAAATTGGCCGACCCCGAGTGTCACCGAACCGTAGAGACCCTCGACAATCGCGTCTCCTCTCTCGGCGAGAGCTCCGTCGAGAAGGAGAACCGGATTGATGCTGCTCATTTCCGCGAATACCGGAATCGGATGCGGGCGTGCGGCGGCGAGGTCGAAAAGAGCCCGTCCGGCTTTCGCGCTTCCGGTGAAGCCGACCGCCTGAATTTCGGGATGATTCACCAGCGCCGTTCCCACTTCACGGCCGCTTCCGAAAAGCATGCTGAACACTCCCTCCGGCAAACCGATCGTCTCGACCGCGCGCGAAATCGCCAGGGCGACCAGTTCGCCGGTGCCCGGATGGCTCGAGTGCGCCTTGACCACCACGGGACATCCCGCGGCCAGCGCCGAAGCGGTGTCGCCTCCGGCCACACTGAAGGCGAGTGGAAAATTCGCCGGCCCGAAAACCGCGACCGGCCCGACGCCGATGTAACGCAGGCGCGTATCCGGCTTGGGCATCGGTTTTCGTTCCGGATCGCCGGGCTCGATCACCGAACGGGACCATTCTCCCGATTCGATAAAATCGGCGAATAGGCGCAACTGGCCGCACGTTCGGCCGCGCTCCCCCTCCGCGCGACCCGCGGGCAAGCCGCTTTCGGAAACGAAACGGTCCAACAACTCGTCACCCAGGGATTCGATCTCCGCCGCGATCTCCCGCAGGAAGGCCGCCCGTTTTTCGACAGGCGTGTTCCGATAAACGGAAAATGCTTCGCCCGCCAACGCGCAGGCGCGATCCACTTCCTCGGCGGTCGCCCCGTGAAAATCCGGCGCAAGCTCTTCACCGGTGGCGGGGTTCGTCCCGCGAAAGAGCTGGTTTCCGGCCCCGCCGCGGCGGGCTCCGATGAAGGAAAGGCCTTTAAGTGAGTCCATATTGTTTTTCCGTTTTCTGTTCCCGCTTCCGAAGCAGGAAGTTTAATAGCTCGGTGATTCCGTATTCCCATCGAGGGATAGAATTGGTGTAGTTCACCCAGTTGACGAGCCGTCCCAGTTGCGGCGTTCCGATCTCCACCCGGTCTCCCGGATGGTGGGTGAAACCTTGCCCCGGGCCGTCCCGATCCTCGGTGGGCGCGAACATCGTCCCGAGAAACAACATCAGGCCGTCGGGATACTGGTGATGCTCGCCGATCGCCTGCGCGACCAACGCGGAAGGCGAGCGGCTGATTTCGGCCATCCGGTTTCGTCCGCGCGCATGGAAGCCATCCTCGCCGGCAATTTCCAGTTCGATGTCCATGGCGGTTATATCTTCGAGCGTGAAGTCGCCGTCGAAGAGACGGATAAACGGGCCGATCGCGCAGGAGCCGTTTTGGTCCTTGGCCTCGCCCAGCAGGAGGGCGCTGCGTCCCTCGTAGTCGCGCAAATTGACGTCGTTGCCCAGGGAAGCGCCGCGAACCGTTCCGCGCCGGGAGACCGCGAGCACCACCTCCGGTTCGGGATTGTTCCAATGCGAATCCGGCAACACTCCGATCTGCGCCCCGTAGCCGACGGAGGCCATTGGCTGGGCTTTTGTGAAAATTTCAGCGTTTTTTCCGATACCCACTTCCAGGTATTGCGACCACATGCCGGCCGCGACGAGCTTCTCTTTCAAGACAATGGTTTCGGGCGAACCCGGCTTCACACTCGCGATGTCTTCGCCCAATACATCCAGGATCAACGCTCGAATTTCCTTCGCCTTCTCCGGATCTCCCTTGGCTTTTTCCTCGACCACCCGCTCCAGCAGGCTTTTCACAAAGGTGACTCCACAGGCGCGGGTTGCCAGCAGGTCGTTCGGGGCCAGAAGCACGATGCGCGTCTCGTCCCGCAGCGAACCAGCCCGGCGAGGGAAGACGGAGTCCGCCAAAACCTCGTTTAGCTTTCCGATGCCCGACCCTTTACCCGTCCACGATTCCAGCGGAGTTCCGTCGTTAATGAGATCCGACATGGTGTCGAACGGCGCCAACTTCAATTCCCCATCCCTGGCTTCGACAACTCGCGGGCCGGCGACGCCGTCAACCGCGAGAGCCGCGGGTATCCAGACTCGACCTACAAATATCCCGTCGCCGGGAAGAGAATCCGTCGGGTCGAAATCGGTAACGGTCTTTAGCTGGGAGATGTCCATTGTATCCGGATTATAATCACTTTGCTCAACTCGATGCTTGCCCGCCCTTGTAGGAGAAACCGCCGTCGCAGCGCAGGTCCGTCGCGGTGATGTTGGCGGCCTCATCCGAAGCGAGAAAGACAAATGCCGCGGCCACTTCCTCGATCGAG
>PXBO01000005.1 GCA_003566885.1 Opitutia bacterium
CACAAAGCGTTTTTGCCATTCTGAATGAACTTCGACGCCGTAATGACGATGATGCCCGTTTTATCGCTTTTGCTTTGCTCCGCCTTAACCATGCCGCGTTGGTAAGAATCGCCAGAGCCGTTGAAAACTTTCGCAATACTGCCCCACCGACCCACCAAATCCATCGCACAACCTTTACCGAAGACGGAATCTGCATCAATGTCATGGCTCACGTCTCGTTGAACAATAAGGATTTTTTTCGAAACGTTACCTTTCGCACCCGGATGGAGCACTATCGGGCGAAAGCCCAGGCCACCATCACGCTTGGGATCGACCTTCGAAAGAAGAAGGCTTTCGAAATCGCGCAGTGGATGGAAGGCGAATGGGAATACGAACCATTGATAGAAAAATTGCTTCAAAATGACCACTCACAACACCGAGTCGTTACCCTACCGTCTGCGATGCCCATGCCGGGAAGAAACAGCCCTTGTCCATGCGGAAGTGGGAAAAAATACAAAAAATGCTGCCTAGGGATTATCGAAATCCGTAAGGCCGAACCATAGAAAGAAAATCGTTTCCTTGATCACGAACAGGACTTCTCCGGATACTGACTGGTCATTCAAATTCATCAATTATCTCACCTTCTCGGACAATCAGAAAAGCGCAAGCCAGGGCCGGAACAGAGGGGGGTGGCCGATATGTGCGTTTTCCTCATCGCGTTGATGTATCTCCCACCAAATCGGGCTTGCGCGTCCGAAGGGCCTCGAACGCCCGCGCGGCCCCACATCCCCAAAAACGTTCAGCGCTGTAGTTCCCCCGGTTGATCACATGATAAACCGTCCCGGCATACTCGATCCTCATTTTCCACGCCCTCCCCTTCCCTGCAATCAACCCACCGCGCGTCCCGCTACGATCATCATGCCCCACAACGGCCGAATTCGAAACCGATCCGTGCGTTCGACCGCCAATCCGTTTGCCTCCAGGAGATCCCGCAGTTCCGCGAGGCGGTGAAGGCGTGTTAGAGAGGAGCCGCGGAAGCGAAGCCAGCGAGCGAACAAGCGCATCGCTGGATAGTCGGCGCACCATCCGGTGATCGCGTACCTGCCCGAAGGGCGAAGCACGCGCCGGATTTCCGCAACCGCTTTGTGGTGGTCGGCGAAGAAGTGAAACGCACTGACACTGAGAACCACGTCGAAGGAACCGTCCGGGTAAGGAAGCGCTTCCGCGTTTCCTTCGGTCAACACGACTTCCATTCCGCACTTACGCCGGGCCACATCCAGCATCGGTCCGGACGGGTCGATCCCGTGCAATGCAACGTTCGAATGCCTTTTCAGGAGTTCCGCCAGCAACGTGCCCGTACCACACCCGACGTCGAGCACGCGCTCCCTTCCCGTCAACTCCAGCGCATCCACGGTTCGCCCAACCGAACACTCGACATAGCGCCGCCAGCGCCGGTCGTAGACCGCGGCCAACGTTTCGTATTCTTCCTTTGCGGTTTGCGCCATGTGCTTGGATTGCTTTTTACTGATCAAGTCCCTTACACCCGAAATCCCGCGCAGAACCAGCAAAATTTCCGGAGGGCCGTGCTCCGCTCCGGCCGAGAACCCGTCCCGGACGGGAGATGCGAGAGATTTTCGGTTTGTACGTAGCAGACACCAGCAACCCTGAGTTTCGTGGAAATAAACCCGCGCGTCATGCGTCCAACGAGGTGTGAGGTTACTACACTGCGTTATGTTCGTGTCAATGGCCTGGGCGGTGTCGGTTTCCACCGCCCGGGCCGAACCCCTTCGCGTGCAGGGGTCGACGACGGTGAACCCGATCGTGACCGAGGCGCTTGAAATTCTCGCCAGGGAGAACGGACTGGATTTCCGCATCGATACCCTGGGAGGGAGTGCGGGCGGAATCCGTGCGGCAGGGTCGGGTACGGCCGATGTTGGCATGGCTTCCAAATGGCCGAACGAATGGGATCGACAAACCGCTGCCACAGTCGATCTCCACACGACAGTCATCGGCATGGATGCGGTGGCGCTGGTGGTTTCGGCCGATGTCTGGGAGGCGGGGATTCGGTCGCTCTCGCGCGAGGACATACGAAGAATTTATGAGAATCCCGGGCTTCGCTGGAGCGAGTTCGGCGGTCCCGACCGTCGCATCGTCTTTTTCAACAAGGAGTCCGGACGCGGAACCTGGTCGGTTTTCGCCGAATGGGTGTACGGCACTACGGACAACGCACCGCCGGTCAGTCACCCGGAGGTCGGCGCCAACGAGGAAGTGCGAACCAAAGTCTCACGCACGCGAGGGGCGATCTCGCAACTCTCCGCCTCCTGGGTGGATGGGGAAGCGGTGTTTGCGCTCGGTATCGGCGACGAATCGGGCGAGGTGATACATCCGGATGCCGATTCCCTGGCGCGCGGTAGGTATCCGCTAAGCCGGCCTTTGATTCTGGTGACGGATGGTAAACCAACCGGGGCGGCCGCAGAATTGACCCAATTTCTGCTCGGTCCTTGCGGTCAGGACCTCGTTCGCAAACACGGGTACCTGGGACTTGAGGAAGCGGGTCTGTAAATAATAGCCCGTTTCGCGCGCGATTCGAGATTTCCAGAACTCAAGCCATCACCATGCCGCAATCGATTCCCATCCAGGATTCACCGCCTTGGGCGATTCTGACGGCCGCACGCCTCCGGCGGTTGCGGGATCCCTGGGCCATTTTTGCCGGGGGCATGTTGATCCTGATCGGAGCTCTCTTCTTATCCGCCGCAACAGCGGTGTTGTGGCAATCCCTTCCGGTGTGGCGGCACGCGGGAACGGATTTCATCATGAACGCCGAATGGTTTTACCGGCGGGAACTGTTTGGCGCTGCGGCGATGATTTACGGATCGGCGGCCGTTTCGGCCATCGCTCTGCTGGTCGCCGTACCGCTCGGCGTGCTGGCGGCCATTTGCCTTTCCGAGTACCTGCCCGCGCGACTCCGCTGGAGCGTGAAAGTATTGGTGGAAAGCCTGGCGGCAGTTCCCTCCGTGGTCTATGGACTCCTGGGGGTTCTGGTGCTGCGGGAATGGGTCGGCGTGGCGTTCGAGCCTTTCGGCGCCTGGACCGGCGACACGCTTCTGACGGCCGGCCTGCTGCTGGCTCTGATGGTGCTGCCGCTGGTGGTCACACTCTCGGACGACGCCCTGCAGGCCGCCGGGGTGAATGAGCGGGAAGCCGCGCGCGGACTCGGTCTCACGCGGGCGGAAGCGATCCTGCACGCCGCCCTGCCGCAAGCCTGGCCGGGAATCGTCGCGGCTTCGCTCCTCGCTCTCGGCCGCGCGCTGGGCGAGACCATCGCGGTTTTCCTGGTCGTAGGGCGGATGGACAGTCAACTCCCGGAACGAATCTTCTCCGGAACGCCCCTCGTCGAACCGGGACAAACCCTCACCTCGAAACTCGGCGGCCCCGAAACGCATCTCGCAATGGGCAACGCGCTGCACTGGGGAGCGATCATGGGGCTTTGCGCCGTGCTTTTCGCCATGACTTCTCTCTGTGTCCTGGCGGCACGAGCTCTGCAAACACGTTGGAGGGACGGAAAATGAAGCGGCGCATGGTGAACGGCTTGATGGCTTTCGGAGCGGGAGCGGCGCTGACGGCTTGTGTCGCCGCCGCGGTCGCTTTGCTTATTTGGCTGGTCGTGCGCGGTGGAGGCGCCCTCAGTTGGTCGTTTTTGACCGAACCGAGTTCCACCGCAGGCACGGAAGGCGGCGTGCGTTACCAGATTCTCGGCACGCTGCTTCTGGTGGGATCCGCCCTGGCGCTGTCGATCCCGGCGGCGGTCGGACTCGCTCTCGCCCAAACGGTTCACCTGCCACAGCGCGCGCGGGAGGTCGTGCGGGGAACGCTGCATTTGGTCAATGCCCTTCCCTCTGTACTTTTCGGGATTCTCGGCCTGCTTTTCTTCTTCGGCGTTCTCGGCTGGGGAAAGTCCTGGCTGGCCGGCGGTGCGGTCCTCGCTCTCATGATTCTGCCGACACTGGCTCTGTCGCTGGCCCGCGGCATCGAGTCCATTCCACCCGAGCAAATCGAAGGCGCCGCAGGGCTCGGACTGACTCGCAGCCGGATCGTGTCGTCGGTCATTCTGCCTCAGGGTTTC
>PXBO01000104.1 GCA_003566885.1 Opitutia bacterium
GACGAGTTGATCAGCGGGATCGTGGCGCTGATCGACAACCCGTCGCTGCCGATCGACGAATTGATGCGGCACATTCCCGGCCCCGACTTCCCTTCGGGCGGAGCCGTGGTGGGACGGAGCGGGATCGACTCCTACATGCGCACCGGCCGGGGAATCGTTAAGATCCGCGGCAAAATACACAGCGAGGAACTCAAGAACGGCAAAGAGCAAATCGTCGTCACCGAGATTCCCTACAACGTCAACCGGGCGTCGCTGGTCAAGAAAATCGCCGATCTCATTTCCCACAAAATCATCGAGGGCGTCAGCGACCTGCGGGACGAATCCGACGAAAACACCCGCATCGTTCTCGAACTTAAACGCGGCGAAGTGCCGCGGGTGATCGTCAACAAACTCTTCAAACACACCGCCTTGGAATCCTCCTTCGGCGTGATTCTGCTGGCCCTCGACAAGCGTCGACCCAAGCAGATGAACATCAAGGAGATGATCGAATGCTACGTCGAGCATCGCCGCGAGGTGGTTTATCGCCGCACCCAGTTCCAGCTGCGCAAGGCCGAAGACCGCGCCCACATCCTGGAGGGTTACAAGATCGCGCTGGACAATCTAGACGACTTCGTCCGCATCATCCGCGCCTCCTCCAATCGTGACGAGGCCCGCGAGCGCCTGATGGAGAAGTACCCCATCACCGAACGTCAGGCCAACGCCATCCTCGACCTTCGCCTATACCAGCTCACCGGTCTCGAACGCGAGAAGATCGAAGAGGAGTACAATCGCCTCATGGAAATCATCGCCGAGCTGAAATCCATTCTGGAAAACGAACAGAAGCTGCTGGACGTCATCAAGAAGGAGCTGCTGGACCTCAAGGAAAAGTACACCAGCCCCCGCCGCACCGAACTCGTCCCCGAAGAGGGCGAATTCCGCATGGAGGATGTTATCGCCAACGAGGGCTGTATTATCACGGTTTCCCACCAGGGTTTCATTAAGCGCACCTCAGTCAGCGCCTACCGCTCGCAGAAACGCGGCGGCAAAGGCATCATCGGTTCCGGCTCCTACGACGAAGACTTCGTCGAACACCTCTTCACCGCCAGCACCCACGACTACATCATGTTCTTTATGAACAACGGCCGGGTGTACGTGGAAAAGGTGTACGAGATTCCCGAAGGCACCCGCACTTCCAAGGGGCGATCGCTGGCCAACGTGCTGTCGCTGCAAAAGGACGAACGGATCGCCACCATGATCTGCGTGAAGGAGTTTTCCGAGGAGCAGCACCTGGTCATGGCCACCAAACACGGCGTCGTCAAAAAGACCAACCTCAGCGAGTACGTCAACTACCGCAAGGGAGGCATCATCGGCATCAAGATCGACGAAGGAGACAGCCTGATCGCCGTTCGCCTGACCAACGGCGACAACGAACTGGTCATGATCACCCACCTCGGGATGTCGATCCGTTTTCACGAAAACGACCTGCGCGACCAGGGGCGCGCCACCCGGGGCGTTCGCGGCATCAAACTCAAGAAGGGCGACTCGGTGGAAATCATCGAAGTGGTCGAATCCGACTCCACCCTGCTCATCGCCGGCGAAAACGGCCTGGGCAAACGCACCCAGTTCGAGGAGTACCGCACCCAGTCGCGCGGCGGCAGCGGTATCATCGCCATTCGCTCCTCCAACGTGGCCGGCGCCTTGAGTGTCAAGGACGACGATGAAATCATGCTCCTCACCTCCAGCGGCCAGACCGTGCGCTGCCCGGTCAAGGACATCCGCATCATCGGCCGCACCACCAAGGGCGTCAAACTGGTCAATCTCGGCGACGACGACAAACTGATCGGCATCGCCCGCATCGTAGACATCGACGCCGAAGAGGCGTGAGTGGTGATTCGTGATTCGTCGCCTACCGGGGCGCGGGCAGGGATGCCCGCGCCTCTTCCCGCATATTCCCCCGGCTCCGCGAATAACCCACCTTAGTCCCTTATTTCTGAAATCGTGCGCGAAACGCGCAGGATTTCCTGGAGGGCAATCCCGCATTTGGCGGGACCGTTGCCGCAAAACGTACCGGAAGGAAACGGCGGCGGGTTCCGCTTCGTAGGCGCCAAACGTCAGGAACACCGAACCCCGCGGCGGCGCGGGAGCGCCGCCCTCCAGATACCTTTTTGGTACCGGCTCCCCCGGGTTGGGCTCTCTTAAAACAACCGCCGCTGCCGCAACGACTCCGAGCGCGATGCCGATCCCGCGCTCATTTCCAGGAGCCAGCGTAGCGACCGGTGGCGGCAGGTCGGCTCCTCCGCGATCACCGACAGCAATACGGCCGACGCGAGCGCGTCGTAAAGCGCACAATGGTAACCGCGGCGATCTTCCGGACAATGCTCGGCCGCCAATTTCTCAAGCCGGTCCCGTCTTCCGAACGCCTCGATCAGGTCCGCCAGGCCCGCCCCGGTCAGACCGGTGAACAGGTTCGGCAACAGACGTCCCGTATCGACCCAAGGGCCCCAATCGACCCTCCCCGCCGCGCCCCCGGTGAAGTCCGGTACCGTGCCGGGGAACGGCCAAACGGAGCGGATCAGGCTGTTTTCCACCGATGCGAAATGCGCGCCGAAAAAGCCGGTTTTGCGACGCCCCAGAAACAAGTCCCACTCGTGCGCGAAAGGCGCCTCGCCATTAACGTCGGCCTCGCGAATGCCGTGAGTGCGGACGTCTTCTTCACGAATACGACCGATCGGCCCGCAAAGCCGCGTCCGCGTCTCCAGGATCTCCGGCCCCCGCACTGTGACCAGCCCGTATTCCAGGATTCCCGAAGTCTTGTTGCCCTCGAAATCGATGATGTGCAGCGTTGCTTCCGTCCAACTCATCCTTGATGTTCTCTAAACCGGAATTCACCCATGGTTCAGGTCGATTTCCCGGAACCGCGACGGCGTTTCTACCGTCATCAAGCCATCCACAGCAACCATGCTCTCGGAAAAAATCCACCCATTCATGTACGATCTCGCGCAGCGAAGCGCCAAGGTCATCAAGCCGTACTTCGCCCATCCGGACCTGGAGGTGGAAACCAAAGCCGACGACACGCCGGTGACCCGCGCCGACCGGGCGGCCGAACGGTTGATGCGGGATCATATCGAAAAACATTACCCGCAGCACGGTATCATCGGCGAAGAGTTCGGTGAAAAGGATCCCGAAGCGGAGTTCGTCTGGGTGCTCGATCCGATCGACGGCACCAAGTCCTTCGCCGCCGGCTGCCCCCTTTTCGGTACCCTGATCGCCCTGCTGCACAACGGTCAGCCCGTCGCCGGAGCCATTCACCAGCCGGTCCTGGACCAGTTCTGCTTCGGCGACAACCGCACCGCATCCCTGAACGGACGTCCGGTAAAAATGCGTTATTGTCCGCACCTCAAGGACGCCATCCTGCTCACCACGGACATTCGCAACGTTTACCGGCACCAGAGCGGACCGGCCTTCGAAAATCTGGTTGATTCGACCCGCCTCTTTCGCACCTGGGGCGATTGCTACGGTTACCTCCTGCTGGCCTCCGGCTGGGCAGACGTCATGATCGATCCGATAATGAACCCCTGGGACTACCTGGCCCTGGTCCCGGTCATCCGGGGCGCCGGAGGGGTGATCACCAACTGGCAGGGGGGCGATCCGATCGGCGGCGAATCGATCGTCGCCGCCAGCAGGTTCATTCACGGCCGCACCATCGAAATCCTGAACGAACACTGAACGGATCCGGCGGATTCGAAGCCATGTCCGAAAACGTATCCCGCAAGGCATCGACCGATCCCGCAGACAAGCTGGATCGCCTTTACGCCTTCATCGCCAACGAGGAGACCCGGGTCTGCGACGACATCGAGGAGGAAGCCTGCCGCCACGTTCCGGGGAATTTCTTTCGTCAACTGGCCAGCCTGACCCTGACCAAAACCGGCGACGCTCTGGTCAACGCCAAAACCGTACTCGCCTGGCTGCTGGGAACCCTGGGGGCGCCGGTGGGATTCGTCGCCCTGCTGGTGCCGATTCGCGAATCCGGCTCCATGCTCCCCCAGCTCTTCATCGCCGGCCCCATCCGCGCGTTCGCACGGCGGAAATGGGTCTGGGTCACCGGATCGATTCTCCAGGCCCTCGCCATCTTCGGAATGGCGGCCACCGCTCTGTTGCTGGAGGGAGTCGCCGCCGGCGTCGCCCTGATTGGAGCCCTGATCCTGTTCTCCCTGGCGCGTGGCCTGTCCTCCATCGCCTCCAAGGACGTGCTGGGCAAAACCGTGCCCAAACGGCGCCGCGGACGTCTGAACGGCCTGGCCTCGACCGTCGCCGGACTGGCCACCATCACCCTCGGCGCAGTGCTGCTCACCCGGCTTGACCAGGAAACGTCCCCCGTATTCTTCGCCGGGATACTGTTGGCGGCGGCCCTGCTGTGGTTGCTGGCCTCCTCGATTTACGGCACGATCCGTGAACACCCGCTGAAAAGCGCCCGGAGCGGAGGCACCCTGAGCGAAGCCGGGAGCAGCCTCAAGCTGCTCGTAACCGACGCCCCGCTGCGCAAATTTGTCATCGCCCGCGCCCTCCTGCTCTGTTCCGCCCTATCCGCCCCCTACTACGTCCTGCTGGCCCAGCGAACCGAGGGCGTGACAACGGCCCTCCTCGGAGGTTTCATCCTTGCCGGGGGGCTGGCCTCCAGCCTCAGCGCGTCCGTCTGGGGATGGATGGCGGATCGCTCCAGCAGGCTGGTCATGGCGGCCGGCGGGGTCATCACCGCAACCACCGGCCTGACCGTGTTTCTGGTCGACCGTATCGCTCCCGACGCCGCCGCCGTCGCCTGGTTTTTCGCCGCCGCCTACTTTTTCCTGAACATCGCCCACAGCGGAGTCCGGCTCGGACGCAAAACGTTCCTGGTCGATCTGGCCGGGGGCGACAAGCGAACGCAGTACGTCGCCGTCAGCAACAGCGCCATCGGCCTCATCCTCCTGATCATCGGAGTGGCCGGCGCCCTCATTCCCAGCCCCTCGCCCGCCTGGAACGTGCTGGGCCTGTCGCTGGCCGGACTCCTGGGCGCGATTCTTTCGCAGCGATTGCCGGAGGTTACCGCGAAAAAGGCCGATTCGTCTGACGACTGACGGAAAAACCTGGAGGGCTCGGCTCCGCCGCAAGCGAAATCCGAATCCGGAATACGGCGCGGGCGGAGCCGAGCCCTCCAAGGGTCCCTTTAATGCGCTGGGGAAAATGGTACACCCATCGGGAGTCGAACCCAAATCTTCGGCTCCGGAGGCCGATGTTCTATCCATTGAACTATGGGTGCCTATAGAACAAACTCCAAGGCTAGGCGAATCGGCCAAGGACTGGCGATAAAAAAAATCGCACGAGGCGGGCTTAGAACCGGAAATGCACGAACACCCTTCCGAAATTCTTGCTGTCTTTTTCCACCCGGTGGTACTGGGACTTGATACGCGGTTCCTGCAGGAAGCGCAGCACCTTCTTCTTTAGCTGACCGCTCCCCTTGCCCGGGATGATTTCCACCGTGCGGATCCGTTTTCGCACCGCTTCCTCGATTACCCCTTCCAACGCGGTCTCCAGCCGCCGGCCGTCGTTAAATATGTCGTGTAAATCCAGTTTCAGCTTACTCATTTCTCACAAGCCCTTCCCTTCGTGTCCTTTGTGCTCTTCGTGGTGAAAAGTTCCATCTGCACCCCGCCCGGCCGCCGGAATGCCGTAATCGACAGTTCCGGAACAGCCCGGTCCAAACCGGCCCGACGACGAGCGACCCGAAACAGGGATCGTATCTGCTCCGCGAACACCCCCTCGCCCCGCATCCGCGAACCGAACCGGGCGTCGTTCAGTTTACCGCCCCGCACTTCCCGGACGCGACTCAACACGCGATCCTTTTTCCCGGGGAAATGCGTCTCCAGCCAGTTTCCGAAAAGATCTTTTACTGCGTGCGGCAACCGTAGCACGGTGTAGCCCGCAAAAGACGCCCCCGCTTCAGCCGCCGCCTCCAGCAACTTCGGAATCTCGTGATCGGTCAGGCCGGGAACAATGGGAGCCGTCATCACACCCGCCGGAATACCCGCCGCCGCCAAACGGCGGATGGCGTCGAGACGATGTTCCGGGCTGGCCGTGCGCGGCTCCATCACGCGCGCCAACGCGGGATCGAGCGTGGTCAGGGAAACGAACACCGCCGCCGCGCGCACCGACGCCAGTTCCGAAAGGAAGTCGATGTCGCGGGTCACCAGGTGGTTCTTGGTCACGATCGCCACCGGATTGCGGAACTCGGCCAGAACGCGAAGGCAGCCTCGGGTGATCTCCAGTTTGCGCTCCACCGGCTGGTAGGGATCGGTTACCCCGCTCATCACCAGCACACCCGGCTCCCAGGTCGGTTTCTCCAGCGCCGCCCGCAACAAGGCGGGGGCCCGCTCCTTGACCATGATGCGGGTTTCGAAATCCAGCCCCGAGGAAAATCCGAGGTACTCGTGAGTCGGCCGGGCATAACAGTAGACACACCCGTGTTCGCAGCCGCGATAGGGATTGATGCTCCGGTCGAACCCGACATCGGGACTGTCGTTGTGGGTGATGATCGACTGCGGCAGGTCCGCCAGGAATTGCGTGCGCGGCGCCGAACGCTCCTCGTCCGCCTCCCACTCCGGATCGGGCTCGAACCAGGCATGCTCGAACCGGTTCCCCGGGTTCGCCGCGACTCCCCGCCCCCGCCAGCCCCTGCCTGATTGCCCTGGTTCCATTTCACCGTGACCTTAGCCACCCCACTCCCGCCCTGCAAGCACATGTGTACGTGCGTTCATCTCAGGAAGTCCGTCAAGTATATTTTGCCTGGCAGATTATTATTCACCCTAAGCCGTATTAAAGAAATCTGAAACCGAAGCCAATCTGTGGCGACCGGGTTTACCCCGGGAGATGCAGCGGCTGCGTTTCTCCGGACATAAAGTCCGTCGCCACAATCTTCAGTCTTCGATCTTCAATCTCCAATCCCACCCCCCGGCGCCACGACCAATACCCTTGCGTCGAACGGACCGTCTCTTCACGATCATCCCAATCTTCCACAGTTATGCCGGAACCCATCCAAGTCACCGTCTGGGGCGAGTATCGTCACGAAAAGCAGAATCCCAAGGTTGCCGACCTTTATCCCGAAGGCATGCACGAAACCATCGCCGGATTTCTGCGGGAGGATTCCAACCTGGAAGTTCGCACCGCCTGGCTCGATCAACCGGAGCATGGGTTGACCGACGAGGTCATCGCCGGAACCGACGTCCTGGTCTGGTGGGGGCACATGGCGCACGGGGAGGTCTCGGACGAAGTTGTCGCCAAACTGAAGGCGCGTGTCCTGGCCGGCATGGGATTGGTTGTTCTCCACTCCGGACACTACTCCAAGATTTTCAAAAGCCTGATGGGGAGCACCTGTTCCCTGAAATGGCGGGAGTCCACCGATAAGGAACGGCTCTGGAACCTGATGCCCTCCCATCCGATATGTCAGGGCATCGGTGAGTACATAGAAATCCCGGCCGAGGAAATGTACGGCGAACCCTTTGGGATTCCCACCCCGGATGAACTGCTCTTCATTTCCTGGTTCACCGGTGGCGAGGTTTTTCGCAGCGGAGCCACCTGGCGCCGGGGGCACGGACGCATTTTTTACTTCCGGCCCGGCCACGAAACCTACCCCACCTATCACCACGAGGACGTCCGGATTGTCATCCGCAACGCGGTGACCTGGGCCCGACCCACCGTCAACATCCCCGACGCCTGTCCCAACGTGCCTCCGCTAGAACCGTTGCCCGAAGACCCAGACGCGGATAGCCGGTCGCACACTTCGCATAAATAGACCGCATGACACGCGGGATCGCGGCCCAGTGCAGCACGCGCATCATACGGAACCCGTCGCGGACACCGTCATCTCCACCGGCACCTGCGGGACCGCCTGCTGCACTCTTTGGAAGAAGCGCGAATAATGGGGGCAAGGACTTACTCGGGCCGATTCATTGAATTTCCAAATTAGTCCGTTTTTTCCGAAGAATTCTCGGATTTCCGGCGTTTATCCCCAATGAACCGCGTATCACAAACCCAACCCGGAGGACTGAAATGAAGACCCTGAGATTTTTGCCGCTTTTCGCCATCGCACTTCTGCCACTCTCACCCTTGATCGCGGCGGAGGACACCGGCGAGACGGGAGCACGAGTCGAACGTATGCTCGACGAAATTGTGTTTCCGAGCCTGAACTTCACCAATGTTCCCCTGAACAGGGCCATAGAAACATTGAGTACTATGTCGACGGACCTCGATCCCGACGAAGTCGGGGTATCCATCCTTATGAGGAGTCCCGACGCTGATTGGCCAACAGTGTCCGTACATCTGCACAACATGCCGCTCAGGAGAGTTTTATCGTTCGTTACCCAACAAACGGGATACACCTTCGAGCGAGAGACCGACGTAATCATCGTCCGTCCGTACGACGGCCGGCATAAGATCGAATTCCCCGGAGGGCCCCTGCGGGATTTTATCGATTACGTCAGCGAAATCGCCCAGGCGCACGGGGAGACCCTGAATGTGCATGTCACTGACGAAGCGGCAGAGAAGCATCTTCCGCGCGTACACTTCCGTGCGCTTACACTTCAGGATGCGATTCAGGCGGCGTCCTCGATACTCGTGATCGAACACCCGGAGTACGATTGGCGTTTGAGGAACCAAGCGGGGGGAATCTGGATGATTTCCGTATCGGAACAACCCAGCAGAACGTCCGCACTTGGGACCCGGGTCTACTCACTTGGATTGGCCGGGACCCTGTTCAGCAACGACGACATCACCACCGCGATGGAAATCGCATGGGAGCTCGACGGGCTTTCGAGCGACGACGTCACCGTGCGGATACATGACGAAACTGGATTGATCTACATTCGGGGGAACGACGCCGCCCTCGGCAGCGCCGCATCAATTCTACGTGCGCTGCAAAGTCAGGCCGAAGCCGAGCTCCAGGGGGAAGAAATCCGTGAGGTGCTGGAGCTTTACCGCAGAGATGAAGAAACCGGTCGGGCCCCGACCGACGAACAGTTGCGGCGGGCCGCCGAGGAATTGCGCCTCCGGCGTGCGGCTCGACAATCCAATTGAGCCATTGCCTAAAATGACAACGTCTTACACACTGCCCGGGTGGAACCCCCTTTTGATGGCGTGGACGGCGGGGACGAGATTTCCATCGCCGCCCTGACCGCCGCCATGGCGGCGGGGAACGAGACGGCATTCCGGCGCTTTCACGGTCTTTACTGGCACAGAATCTACGCCTGGCTCCTCGTCGCCACCCGCGGCGACGAGACCTTGTCCGAGGAGCTAACCCAAAAAACCATGATCAAGGTCGCGCGCAATATCAGGACCATTTCCACCGCTCCCGAACTGTGGGCGTGGTTGGGGGTCATCGCCCGTAACGTCTTTCTCGACGCGTGCCGTACGCGCTCCCGGCGGCCCGCATTTGTCGAATGGAGCGATGCGACCGTATCGCCGCCGGACTCCACCGACCGAGCCGACCGCGAGTTGATCGAGCTGTTGCGGGAGTGCATCGGTGAACTCGCTCCGGGCGATCGAACGCTTGTCGAACAAATCTATCTCAACGGCGAGAGCCGGGAGGAGACCGCGAGCAAACTCAACCTCAGCTATAAGGGGCTCGATTCGCGCCTGGTGCGCCTGCGCGCGCGCCTGCGCCGCCTGATGCTGGGCAAACTGCTCCATGACAAAAGATAACCGAGACCAAAAACTCCTGAACGAAGCCCACGCCATCCTGCGTCCGGGCAACGCCGAGTTCGCGGAAGCCGCGAGTCTGGACGGCGCTCTGGACGCGCTGCGGGGGCGGCGGCGGCGGCAACGATCACTCCGTTGGGGACTGCCCGTAGCCGCGGCGGCTGCCGTTCTGCTGGCAACCGTCTTTCTCACGGTCCCATCACAAGACCGCGTGCCCGAGGTCACCGAGCAGGAAGCGCCGGCGCAAGTCGACAGCAAGGACGCCCCTTCCGCCACCGACGAACGGATCGTCCGCACCCGGTCGCACCGCGAAGTCGTCCGCACGACCATCCCCGGAGCCGCACGCGAGGTCACCATCCGGACCGCCGACCGGGAGCGTTCCTGGGAACCGATGAACGACGACGAACTCCTCACTCTCTTTGGCGACCAGCCCGTCGGGCTCGTCGCGTTCGCCGACGGACGCCGACAGCTCATCTTTCCCGAAGACTTCCCCTCTCCAGACCCCTGGGAGAGCGAGTAACGGAACCGGACGGTCGGTTGGCCAGCCGGCCAGCGGCGTTACCGCTCGACCCGTAAGCGCAAAAAGCGCCTATCCCGCTCGTTCACCGGGACACCGTCGCGGACAACCAGGAGGCCGGGTGTGTCCTCCACCACCACCATTCCGGCGGAGTTCCAGGGATCGGTCACTCCGAGGTCGTCGCTGGCTTCCACGATAAAAGTGACATCGTCAGCGTCGGGATTCCGCTCGATGGTCATAGTCAGGTAGGGCTCCGGCCCGGAACCGTTCACTTCGAAGGATTGCGGCCGGGTTTCGATGGGTAAGGGGTGGCCCGACACTTTGGGGTCAAGACCCAGAGCATACTTAACCCGGTTACTCACCCCGTCACCCGCCGGAACCGCCAACTCGCCGCTGATCGCGGGATCTGCAATTTCCTCGGCGCTGAAATAACGATTTCTCCAAAGGTACCAGGGCGGCTGGGTAATTCGGTAAAGCAAGTTGTCCAGCGTTGTAATGTAGAGCTCGCCCTCGGCGTCTTCGCCAAAAGAGCTCGGGTTGACCAGGCTTCCCTGCCGGCCGGAGAAGAACGGCGTCCAGTCGGTTATATCGGTAACCGTTTCGCCGTCGTACCGCAGCGATTCCACAAAATCCGCCACATAATCCGCGTAAAAGTACTTCCCCTGCAATTGCGGCATCGACTCGCCTCGATAAACATAACCGCCAATTATAGCCTTGTTCCCGTCGGAAAAATCATAGTCATGAATCGGATCCACATTGTCGGGCGGACGTGGTCCACCCACCGGATTGCCGAATGGCGTCGGGGTTGCAATCATTCCCTCGCGCAAACGCCAACCGTAATTTTCGCCCCCCGGACTGTCCGCCGGCTGAAAATTGATCTCCTCCCTCGCGGACTGTCCCACATCCGCAATCCAAAGGTCGCCGGTCGACCGGTCGAAACTCGCCCGCCAAGGATTGCGCAGGCCGTACGCCCAGATCTCGTCCCGGCCGTCGGAGCCGACGAAGGGGTTGTTTGACGGAATCGCGTAATTGCGATCATTCTCGTCCGGGAAATCGTCCCCATCCACATCAATCCGCAGCATGGCGCCCAGCAAAGTGTTTCGGTTCTGCCCGTGGTCTTGCGGATCGTTCCCGCTTCCGCCGTCACCTGAGGCGATGTACAGGTACCCGTCGGGACCGAAACCCATCCAGCCCCCGTTGTGGTTACTGAAGGGCTGCGAAAAGGTAAGCACGGTTTGAACGCTGGCGGAATCGGCGATGTCGGGATCCTCGGAGACCTGGTAGCGATCAATGAAGGTGGCGCCTCCCGTCCCGGTGTAGTTGATATAGAACCAACCGTTGTCCTCGTACTGCGGGTGAAACGCCAGGCCGAGCAATCCGCGTTCGTTACCGAAGGTATTGGGACTGATCTGCAAAAAGGGCTGGGCGTTCACTTCCCCGGAATCGCGATCGAAAATCAAAATCGCCCCGGTTTGTTCGACAATAAACAGCCGGCCGAGGTCGCCCGGCGGAGTGGTGACATATATCGGCCGGTCCAAACCGGAGGCCAACAGGTCCAGGCGAACCGGTCCGTAATCCTCGAGGTCGGCGGCAGAGAGAACCGAGGCCATCATGGAAAACACAAGGGTTAAAAGCAGGGGGCGGAGCACGCGGGAATGTCTTAAAGTCATCAACTGGGTCCTTTCGCTGCGCGGAAGCGCGCCTTATCGAATTAAAGAGCCCACCTTAACAGCAACCTCCCGAAAGCGCCACCTTTGAGGGCACAAAATGCCCTTGGCCCCATGATTGCGGAATGGCGATCTCCGGGTGAAACAACTCAGAGTCAATCCTGGCTGACCTGAACCCGCATGAAGCGCCCGCCATCCGTTCCCACCGGCTGCGGGTCGCGCACGGTGATCCGTTGATGCCGTTCGCCGGGAACGCTTTCCACCGAAACGTCAACCGCGTCGTCAAGGTCGTTCCAGTTCTCCAAATCCTCGCTCACCTGTACCCGGTACTCAACATCCGAGGCATCCAGAAAGCGCTGGTAAGTGATGCTTTGGAAAAGCTCGGACTCACCGGCGGGAATTTCGATCGTCACTTCCGGCAGACCACCCATCACCAACGGCCTCCGGGGATCCAAATCAAACGCATACCGCAACAGATTCGCGACCCCGAATCGCTCCGGGTCTCCCGCCGGTTCGGTTCGGGCGGGATCCGCTCGTTCGTCAGGATAAAAATGGGCGACGGTCCAGGCGTCGAACGTGTCGTATACGACCGGAGTAAGCGGCACCCAGTCGGCGCGTTTCGGCTCGGCCGTGATCAGGCCGGTCATATCCAAAGTTCGACCGGGCGCGGGCACGACCATGTTCTCGTTGGTATAAAATCCGAATCCCTGCCATGCCTTGGGCGTTCCTCCCGCCGGCACGCGGGGAAACCAGAGGATTCCCCAGCGGTCTCCCGTTTCCGCCACCCCTCCGCCGGTGGCATGACGAATCCCCGTAGCCCCTCCGATAAAGCCGGAACCGGAAAAAGCGCCCGCGTAAACGAGCGCCACCCCCGTCGGCGCGCCGTCAGGCCGGGGCAGAAAAACGGCCCGGTCTCCCGGAACGAACGCCGGAAAAGGTGGAAAATCGTTTGGGTTGAATCCGTTGCCGGTGGTGTCGACCACAATTCCAAAAGCCGCTCCCTCCGGGACCGGCACATCCAGATGATCGCGAAAATTCCCTTGCCGCACCAGCAGTGAAAAGGTCGACACAACATCACGGGGCTCGGGCGCCACCCGGCGATAAATATACCCTCGTCCGGGTTCCAACTCGTGATGGTCTACGTTCGCCGCGCCTTCAAACCACCCGAAACCCGCGAAATACACGTACATCGCCACCGGGGTCGTCCCGTTGCTCTCGGGCAGAACGTACAATCGGTCGCCGCTGGCGCCCAGACCCGACTCCCCCAAAGCCACCGTTTCCGTCACCCCGAAATGGATTTCCTGCGGCGCGTTTTGAGGCCGCACCGCCAGATCCACCCGGGGCGTCACACCCGAAACTTCTCCGGTCATCACCAGTTCGTACGCCGTTTCCGTGCCGCCCGGGTCCCGAGGATCGCGCACCAGAAAGGTTTCCGCTTCCCGAATCACCACTTCGTCAGCGGGTTTCCCAGTGACCAAATCGAACCAGAAACCTTCGGTCGCCACGTATTCATAGACCTCCGACGCCGCCAAATTGATGCCCCGCGGTCGAGGCCCGTAAACCAGTACCTGCGTGCCGTCCGGCGTTGCCGCCGGGAATATCGAAGCCAAGGACCAACCCGGCACGATCCTCACCCGGTCGCCCGGACTGATTCCACTGACATCGGTAATGGTATCGATAACCACCGAACGGTCGTCGGACCACAGCACCCTTCCCCTCACCCCCGCGTGCGCGCCGGTCATCACGGTAACCCGGTCCGAAACCGAAACCACCTCAAAGGGGGAGACCTCGGCACACTCCGGCTCACAGAAACGTTGCGTAAAGGTAACCGTGTTCCCTTCAACCCCCGCCACCTCGCCATCAAACGCCACCGGGGGATGAACCGGAATCGAAACCCAGGTCTCGGAACCCGGCTCGATCGTGAAGGAAAAGACCTCCTCGGCGGACAAAGTAATCGCCGACCCAAACGCCAACGCAGGCCACACCAAAAGCAATCCCAAACGGACCCTTCCCCCGAGGACGGGCGGCGATCTAAAAGACTCGACTTCAGGGAGGACGGGCGGCGCTGTTTTCATATTTTTTTTACATTATTAACCCGGATATCCCCCATCTGGCAAGATCCATCAGGAGAGCCGCTCCCCGGAATCTCCGTTAACGCAAGACGAACTGGAGCATTCGATCCCGTAGAATCGTGCGCCTTGTTTTCTTGAACGTTAGCGGGAGACCACACATACTCTCCGTATGACCATCGAAGAAGCCCCGGACGTCCTTTCCCTGCCCGTCGCCGTCATCGGGGGGGGAATGCTGGCCGCGTTCGCGGCCGTTTTGATCACCTTCCCCTTAATTGACCGTTTTTTACGCGATCGCTGGCGCCTGAGCCGCGGCCAGGCCATGTCGCTCTTGCTGGCGGTAGCGTTTGTGGCGTGGGGCATCGGAAGCGCCCTTACCTACGCCCTCCTGCACGACGATCCCCGCTATCATCCGCCGGAAGCAATTTCGGATGATCGAACCTAACCCTTAAGGGGATCGTATGGACAAGGCACTGGAAGCTCTGGAGAGATTGAAAGCGGGCAACCACCGTTACGTTACCGAGGTGAGAGCCCCGGACAGCTACACATTTCGCGCCCGGCGCGCGGCGGTGGCGGTCCGCCAGGAGCCGTTCGCCATCATCCTGGGATGTTCGGATTCGCGGGCTCCGGCGGAAATTGTGTTCGACCAGGGGCTGGGCGACTTGTTCGTCATTCGGGTTGCCGGCAACATCGTGGCGCCTTCACAGATCGGCAGCGTCGAATTTGCCGTGCACGAATTCAACACCCAACTGGTGGTGGTGCTGGGGCATTCGGATTGCGGAGCCGTTCACGCTACTCTTGACGCGCTGAAGGATCACTCGGAGGCCCCTTCTCCCAACATCGGGTCCATCGTGAGTCGAATCCGCCCCTCGGTGGAGGCGCTTCTGGAATCGGACCTGAAAAATAACTCGGAGGAATTGATGAATCAGGCGGTACGTTCCAACATTCGGGCATCCGTGAACTCCCTGCACCGCGGCTCCGATATCCTCAAGCCACTCATCAGCAATGGCGAACTGCTGGTCGTCGGCGCGGAGTATTCCCTGGAAACGGGGATCGTCGATTTCTTCGAAGGAATACCGGCGGTCTCCTCCAAATAACCGGACGCGATATTCTCCATTGGCTAAAAGAACAGTCTTCGTTACGACCGGCATTAGCCTTGGCGGCAGCAGGGGCGAGGCTTGGAGGCGCCCGGGCTGGTCCGAAGGTTCGCCCGGCGCAGGAGCAGAGAATTGCCCACCACGGTCAGGGAGCTGGCGGTCATGGCAACGACACCGATCATGGGGTGGAGCAAACCGGCGGCCGCCATCGGGATGGCGATTACATTGTAGACCCAGGCCCAGAACAGATTCTGTTTGATCTTGCCGAAAGTCGCGCGGGACAGGCTCACCGCTTCGACCACTTTGGTTAGCTCTCCCGTAACCAGCGTCACATCCGCCGCCTCTATGGCGACGTCCGCCCCCGCACCGATGGCGATCCCGACATCGGCGCTTTTCAAAGCGGCGGCATCATTGATACCGTCGCCCACCATGGCCACCTTGCCATTCGCCCGCTCTTGAAACTCGCGCACGGCGGCGACCTTGCCTTCCGGGAGGACGCCCGCCCGCACTTCCTCTATTCCCACCTGGGCCGCCACATGCCGGGCGGCGCGTTCGTTGTCGCCGGTCACCATCACCGGCGTGATTCCCATCGCCCGGAACGCCTCCACGGCTGCTTTGGATTCGGGCTTGAGCGTATCCGCCACCGCGACCATCCCGGCGACCCGCTCGTCGACGGCAACCAGCATCACGGTCTTGCCTTCGTCCTCCCAGGCCCGCATGGCCCCGGTCCACGCTTCGGTGCCGATACCGGCGTCGTTAAGCAAAACGGGTTTACCTGCGCGCACCCGACGCCCCTCGACGTCCCCTTCCACCCCGTGAGCCGAAATGGATTTGAACCGTTCAACCGCCGCGATCTCGATCCCGCGCCCGCGGGCGCCCTCCACGATCGCCCGCCCCAACGGGTGCTCCGAGGCCGCTTCCACCGCGGCGGCCGCCGCCAGGACCTCGGTTTCGGAAAAACCATCGGCGGCCCGCACGTCGGTCAGTGCCGGTTGGCCTTTGGTGACGGTTCCGGTTTTGTCCAAAATGATCCAGCGGACGTCCTTAAAAATTTGAATGGCTTCCCCGGATCGGATCAGGATCCCGCGCTCCGCGCCCATGCCCGAGCCGACCATCAGGGCGGTCGGGGTGGCCAATCCCAAGGCGCAGGGGCAAGAAATGACGAGCACCGCCACCGCGGCCAGCAAGGCCAGAGGCAACGTGCCGAGCTCGGGGTTCACCCAGGGTAAAAACGCGCTCCCCCATTCGATCACCGGCAGGAGCGCTCCCGGAAACAGCAGCCAGGCCAGAAAGGTCGTCAACGCCAGGCCCACCACCGCCGGCACAAAATAGCCGGTTACCCGGTCGGCAAATTCCTGGATGGGCACCCGGGAACTCTGGGCCTCTTCCACCAACTTTATTACCTGGGCCAGAAAGGTCTCCCGCCCGACCCGCGTGGCCCGGACTTTGAGCCGCCCCCCCTGGTTCAGGGTGGCCCCGAGCACGGAATCGCCCACCCCCTTTTCCACCGGAACGGATTCCCCGGTGGCGAGGGATTCATCGACCTGACTCTCGCCCTCGAGCACTTCTCCGTCGGTGGGAATCTTTTCGCCCGGGCGCACGGTCATGATATCGCCAACCGCGAGTTCGGACACGGGCAGTTCCACCTCTGCGCCGTCACGCTCCACGCGCGCGGTTCTGGCTCCCAGGTGGAGCAATTTCCGGATCGCCTGCGACGCGCGACCCTTGGCGCGAATCTCCAGAAAGCGGCCCAGGAGGTGGAACGCCATAATCGTGGCCGCCATCTCGGTAAACGAAGTCATCGGGTAAACGAACCCCACCAGCCCGATGAAGTAAGGAGGAAGGCTGCCCAGACTGATCAGAACGTCCATGTTGGCACTTCGATTCCTCAGAGAACGCCAGGCCGAACGGTGGGTTTCCAGACCCGCGATAAACACCACCGGAAAGGCCAGCAGCGTAATTATCACGAGATAGCCCGGAATCGGCGCCAAGAACATATGCGGCGCCATGAGGATCATGATCAGGACCGTAGGAACCATGGCCAGAAGGAGATTCCGACGTGCCCGCCGCGCGTATGCCGCTTCGGCCGACTCTTCGTCGGCCGCCATGGAACCTTCGGATTCCTGATCTTCCCTGCGAATGGCCCCGACTTCGTAACCGGCCCGCTCGACCGCCTCGCGCAACCCGTCGAGCGAGACTCGTTCGCGGTCGAAAAACACCTCGGCTCGCCGCCGTCCGCTGCTCACGCGCACCCCTTCAACCCCATCCATCCGCTCCAACGACTCCCGCACGATTCCCGCACAGTGGTCGCTGCACATGCCGGGCACGTGCAGCACCGCAGTCGAATTTCCGGCCGCGCTCGTCTTCCCGGCCGCCGATTTAAGGATCTGTGTCATAATGTTGTCCCGCTTTCCCGCGTTTACCTGGTATTCTTGTAAAAGAGATCGACCACCTCGTCGTAGGCCTCCTCCGCCTCCTCGCCTCCCTGGGCGGAGGCCCGGGCGACGCAGTGACGCAGGTGGTTGCGCAGAAGTTCGCGTCCCACGGCCCGCAAGGCTTCCTGGGCCGCGGCGATCTGGCTGAGGATGTCGGCACAGTAACGCTCGTCCTCCACCATCCGCCGGATCCCGCGAATCTGCCCCTCGACCCGGTTCAGGCGACGGAGATTTCCCTCCTTCAGATCCGGATCCACCCCCGAACTCTTGCGGGCGGGGCCCTTCTTTACGGCTGTTTTGGCTGTCATATCCAATACCTATACCCCCTATGGGTATTTGTCAAGCGAAGGAGAATCTCATGACCCAACCCTCAGGCGCGTTCAAAGAGAATTCACCCAGCCCTTGAATTTTCACGGAATAGATCCGTCTCCCGGCGTCTCATATTCGAGGCTGGTCATAAGCCCAGTCATCGTACTGCATTAAATTGACCCTAGGGTTCTTCCGGAAGGTCGTATTGATCCCGGACGAACTTTCACCACCGAAAACACCATGAATTCAAAAAACCTTAGATCGTTATCCCTGGCCGCCCTGGCCACCGCCGTCATCGTGCCCCTCCAGGTGCAGGCTCAAATCGAGTTCCCGGCGGCCAGCCCGCAACAGACCCTCCAGCAGCAGGTGGGCTTGACCGATATCGAAATCGTGTACGCCCGGCCGAGCATCAAGGACCGCGAGATTTTCGGAGCGCTCGTGCCCTACGGGCAGGTTTGGCGCACCGGCGCCAACGCCGCCACCCGAATCACCTTCTCGGATCCGGTAACGCTGAACGGGAACCCGGTGGATGCCGGTACCTACGGCCTGTTCACCATTCCGGGAGAAGAATCCTGGACCATCATTCTCTCCTCCAATCCGAACCAGTGGGGCGCGTACAATTACAATCCGGATGATGATGTCCTGCGCTTCGAAACCGAAGCCCGGCACCTCGCGGAGCCGGTCGAAACTTTTACCATCCGGTTCGATCATCTGCGTGACGAATCGGCCGCCATGATCCTGGAGTGGGTCAACTATTCCGTTCCCATCGATCTGGGAGTCAATATCAAGGATCGCGTCCTGGCCAGCATCGAGCAGGTAATGTCGGGAGAAAACACCCCCAACCCGATGGTCCTCTTTCGCGCCGCCGCGTTCCATCTGGAACACGGCCACGATCTGGAAAGCGCCCACGAATGGATTACCGACGCCGTGGAACGCAATGCGAACGCGTTTTTCATCTGGCATACCAAGGCCCGCATCGAAGCGGAACTCGGCATGACCGACGAAGCCATCGCCTCGGCCGAGCGCTCGCTCGAACTCGCCCGCGCCGCCGAAGGCAGCGGCGGCTTTGTGGACCTGAACGAGCGACTCCTCTCGGAACTGCGCGATTGATTTTTCGCTGACAACCGTGCGAAAGAAGCGGACCGGAAATCCTGAACGCCGCGAGGCGGTGGAAGAGGAGCCCACTGGCGAGCAGTGGGCGCCCCTTCTGGGCCGGTGGCGTAACTGGTATTACTTCACCGCGGCCTCTCTTGTTTTCTATATCATAGCGCTGTCCCTTTTCAGTCGCTGGTTCTCATGACTGGGCTCGATTATCTGGTCATGCTGGCGACGTTGCTCGGAATCGCCGCCTACGGAGCCTGGACCACACGAGGCAGCCGCAATCTCGAGTCCTACCTGCACGGAAGTCACGCGTTGAAATGGGGGACCATCGGCCTCTCCGTCATGGCCACCCAGGCCAGCGCCATCACCTTCCTGTCCATGCCGGGCATGGGTTACGAAACCGGCATGGGATTCGTGCAGAATTATTTTGGCATGCCCCTGGCGCTGATCATCGTTTGCGCGGTTTTCCTGCCGATTTACCGCCGCCTCAATGTTTTCACCGCCTACGAGTATCTGGAAAACCGATTCGACGGAAAAACGCGTCTGCTCGGCGCGCTCCTTTTTCTTCTGCAGCGCGGTTTGGCGGCGGGCATCACCCTCTACGCACCCGCCATCATCCTTTCCCTTACCCTGGGCTGGCCGTTCGATATCACCGTGGTTGCCTGCGGCCTGGTGGTCATTACCTACACGGTGACCGGCGGCACCCGCGCGGTAAGTGTCACCCAACGCTATCAGATGACCGTGATCCTCATCGGAATGGGGATCGCGTTCTACATCCTGATCGCCAAACTCCCTTCCGGAGTCGGGATGCTGGAGGCCACCCGGCTGGCGGGGAGTCTGGGGAAGCTGGAAACCGTGAGTTTTTCCCTGGACATCACCGAACGCTACACCATTTGGACCGGGCTGCTGGGCGGACTTTTTCTCAGCCTTTCCTACTTCGGTGCGGACCAGTCACAAGTGCAGCGTTATCTCGGGGGTTCTTCGCTGACGGCCAGCCGTTTCGGTCTTTTGTTCAACGCGGTGGTCAAGATTCCAATGCAGTTCCTCGTCCTCTTTCTCGGCGCGCTCCTGTTTGTCTTTTATCTTTTCGAAAAACCTCCGGTGTTTTTCAATCAACCCGCCTGGGAGACCGCCCGGTCCGGAGAAATGGGATCCGCCTTCGAAGACCTGGAGCGGCGTCACGAGGCGATCTTCGAAGCCAAGCGTTCCGCCGCGCTGGCTTACACGGACGCCATGGACTCCGCCGCTCGTTCGGCGGCGGCAGAAATCCTGGCTGCGCGGCACGGGGAAATGAACGCCCTGCGGGAGGAGACCCGTGAAACGCTCCTCCTGGCGGATCCCGGAGCGGAAACCAAGGATTCGGATTTCATCTTCATCACCTTTGTGGTCAACCATCTCCCCACCGGGCTCATCGGGCTGCTGCTGGCCGTGGTGCTGTGCGCCGCCATGTCGTCCACCGCCTCCGAACTGAACGCCCTGGCCTCGACCACCACCATCGACTTCTACCAGAAGTTCCGCCGCGGTTCCCTCTCGGAGCATCACAAGGTCCGCGTTTCCAAAATCCTGACGGTCTTTTGGGGATCGTTGGCCATCGCTTTCGCGATATTCGCCCGCCTGGCGGAAAACCTGATCGAGGCCATCAATATTCTCGGCTCGATCTTTTACGGAGTCATTCTGGGGATATTCTTGACCGCATTCTTTCTCAAGTTCGTGCGCGGCACGCCTATTTTTCTGGCAGCACTGATCGTGCAACCGGGCGTGGTGGCCATGTATTTTACCCTCGATATCGGCTACCTCTGGTTCAACGCGATCGGCTGCCTGGCCGTGATGGCAGTGGCGATTCTCCTGCAACTTGCTCTTCCAAACGGTGATCAACCTGAGGACGCGGCCACCGCCGCCACTTCCAAAGAATGAGTGTTTCCGAACCAATTATCGCTTTCGGCCAGCAACCCTGCGGATTTTTTCCGCGTCGCTACCTGGCCGCCAAGATTCGGACCGCGCTTCGACTGCGCGCGGAAATCGGCGGACGGGTGATCTTCTTCTACCACGACAGCGATCATGATCCGCGAGAGACTTGTACGGTTCTGCGTGAGGCGGAAAGCGGGAAATCGGTGCGGCTGAATTTCCTGTTCGCCAACAAAATCCAAAAAAAGTACTCCCCGCTTTACATCAAACAGATCGCACCGGACTGGAAGGATAAAACCGAACGCCAACTCCCGAAATACCTCGAACCGCCCGCGCTGGAAGCATTCCGGAAAGCCGACGCCGGCAATCCCGCCGATTTCTGCCTCCAGGTTTACCAGGCCCTGGGCTGGCTGAACGAGGTCGAGGTCGTGCGATCAAGCGACTCCGAGGTCCGCCGCCGGGCGGCGCGGGTGGAGGATTGTTTTGCCGACGTGCCCTACCAGGGCGAAATCGTCCGGGCACGCATGGAACCCGACGGACGCCTGCGCCTTCATCGGGGCGGCGAGCGCTTCATCGAACTCCCTCCCGCCGAGGTCGGACCCGAGCAAATCAGTCCGGCCCGCGACACGCGTTTGCGTTGGATGCAATCGATCCTGCACTGCACCCACTACATCGCCGGCGCCGGCGAACGAGCGTACCTGAAAACCGACGAAGCCCCGGAAATTCAATTTATCAACCGGGAAGAAATCGACCGCCCCGACGAGGCCCTCACCTATGAAAACACCGAACAGGAAGATTCTCACCTTTGGAGCTCATCCGGACGACATTGAGTTCGGCTGCGCCCCGGTCCTGCTTGCCGAACGCGTACGGGGGGCGGAGCTGACCCTGGTGGTCTGCTCGCAGGGAGAAGCGGGCACCCGGGGAACTCCGGAAATTCGCCGGCAGGAAGCGGAAGCGGCCGCCGAACTGATGGAAGCCAGGCTCCGGTTTCTGGACCTCGACGGTGACGCCCGCCTGGCGCGGACCCCGGAGAATGCTCGCGTACTGGCCGCGGTAATACGCGAGGAAAAGCCGGACGTCGTCCTGGCTCCGACTCCCACGGAGAATCAACACCCCGATCACACGGCCCTCGGAGCCATGGCGCGCGATGCCGCCCGGCTGGCACGTTACGGAGGACTGGCGGATCTGCGGGACCAGGCTCCGCATGTGATCGATCAGCTGTTTTTCTATTCGGTCACCAACAACGACCCTTTTCCCGCCGCCAGCGCATTTCGATACGATGTCAGCGAACAACGCGACCTCTGGCGGCGGGTCATGGAATGCCACGCTTCCCAGCTCGGCGGGAATCGGCGCTACATAGAACTCCAGGAAACCCGCGCCCGCCTGCTCGGACTCGAGTCGGGTTGCGAAGCCGCGGTGCAACTGTACGCCAACGACCCGCTGCAAGTGAGCTCGCTGGAGCCATTCCTTTCGGCCCGGATCTTTTAACCGACCTCTCCACCACCGTGTCCTCCCTTTCCAAATACAAAATCGCCATCACCTGTTACCCCACCGTGGGCGGGAGCGGCATCCTCGCATCGGCTCTGGGTCACGACCTGGCCCGGCGCGGCCACGAGGTCCACTTTATCAGTTACGAAAGTCCGTTCCGCTTGAACTCGGACGACCCGAAAATCTTTTTCCATCCCGTGCGGGTGAACAGTTACAGCCTCTTCAAATACCCGGACTACACGCTGCCCCTCTCGGTCAAGATGGCGGAGGTCGTCCAATCGTTTAATGTTCGTGTTTTGCATGTGCACTATGCCGTGCCGCACGCTACCGCGGCGATCCTGGCACGCGCCATGTTGCCGTCTGAGATCCAGCCGGTCGTGGTCACCACCCTGCACGGAACCGACACCAATCTGATCGGCCGCGACCCCGCCTACCGTCCAGCCATCGGCCACGCGCTGCGGCGAAGCGATGCCCTGACCGCCGTATCCAGCAGCTTGCGACAGCAGACCTTGGACACGTTCGGCGAATGCGGAGACATCGAAGTCATTCCCAATTTTTACGTCCCGGGAACCATCACCCGCGACCGCCCCTCGGTGCGGGCCGAACTGGGGATCGAGGACGGCGAGTTCCTGCTTCTGCACATGTCGAATCTCCGTCCGGTGAAGCGCATCGATCTCCTGTTGGAGGCTTTCGCCGCCGCCAAACACCGGAACCGTATGCGGCTCGTCTTTCTGGCCGGCGACACCTTCGAAACCCATAGGGAGAAAGCGGCGAAACTCGGCATTCTCGACCGGATCGTCGTTCGGGAGGATGTCCTGAATGTGGAGAACTACCTGAATGCGGCCGATGCCGGAGTCTACTCTTCCGAATCGGAAAGTTTTGGTCTTGGGATACTGGAAAGCATGGCCTGGGGTAAGCCGGTGGCCGCCTTCGCGGTCGGCGGCATACCCGAAGTGGTGGAACACGGAAAATCGGGTTTTCTGCACCCCTTTGGCGACTGCCAGGCTCTGGCATCGTCGCTGGACCGATTCTACGAACATCCGGAGGAGCGGGACCGCATGGGGGCGGCGGCGGCGCAACGGGCTCGGGAGCGCTTTTCGGCGGATGCCGTTACCCCGCTTTACATCCAACTCTACGAACGCCTGCTGGAGAATCGCTCCTGAACGGGGAAATCGCGCTCCCTCGCGTTACTCATCCTCGTCGGATGAATGTCGCCAATCGATCAGTTCGAACTGCAGGTATTCCCGGCCGTTGTAGAGGTTGCGGTAGATTCGAAAAACAAAATCCAAAGGCGTGTTCAAGGGAGGAATCGCGTCCGCCTTCTTCCAGGCGACTCCGAAAAAACGTTGCCCGCGGCGATTCTCGATCTGGAAACGATAATGCAGATCCTGGAACACCCGGGGAGGGCTTCGCAATTCCGCCCGCCGCACGCCGAATAGCGGCTCGGGGTTGCCCTGGCCGAACGGATGCAGCAGATCCAGTTCTTTGAGGAATCGATCGTCGATGTCGTCGAGGTCCCCCCAGGCGGTGATCTCGATCTCCGGCAGGGGTATTTCACCGGCGAAGAAATCCTGCACCGCCTGGGAAAAACGCTCCTGGAAACGCCCAACGTTATCTCGCGGCAGCGACACCCCCACCGCCAACGGGTGCCCGCCCCAATTGGACAGGAGGTCGTCGCAGCGCTGCAGGACCTGAACCAGGTTGAGCCCGGGAATCCCGCGGCCCGACCCCTTGGCCAGATCGCCTTCGCGCCCCAGGACGATGGCAGGACGGTTGTATTTGCGGGAAATTCGGCTGGCCACGATGCCGACGACTCCCGGATGCCACTCGTCGTCGTAAAGGACCATGCCGGAAAAGCCGGCCTCCAGGTCGTCGATTCGCCGATCCGCCTCCTCGACAATGCGCCGCTCGATATCCTGGCGTTCACGATTGTAGGCATCGAGCCGATGGGCGGTTTTGAGACAGAACCCGAAATCGTCGCTCAACAACATTCGCACCGGCAGTGCCGCGTCGGCCAGGCGGCCGCAGGCGTTGATCCGGGGGCCGAGCCGAAAGGAGATATCCACCGGGCGAATCGGGTCGTCCTCCTTCAGGCCGGCCACCTGAACGAGGGCCCGCAGACCTTCACCGCGCGCTTCGTTTAGCGCCTTCAATCCGTGCCGGGCGAGAATCCGGTTTTCCTCCCTCAGCGGCACCAGGTCCGCGATGGTGCCCATGGCCACCAAATCGAGGTAATCCTTGATTTCGATCTCCCAACCCCTCGAATCGCCGGCTTCCCGCAGGCACTTCAACAGCCCGTGCACCAGTTTGAAGGCAAGCCCCACCGCACTGAGATGAGTCCAGGGGCGAGCATCCCCATCCTCCAGATGAGGATTGACGATCAGGCAATCCTCGCAGATCCCTTCGCCTGCCCGGTGGTGGTCGACGATAATAACGTCGACGCCCTGCTCCCGCAGGATTTTTACCTCGGCCTGCGAGTTGGTGCCGCAATCGACCGCCAGCAAAAGCCCGGGGCGGCAATCGGCCACCACGCGCTCCACGGCCGCCGCGCTGAGACCGTACCCCTCCTCCATACGGCGCGGGACCACAAACTCGGGACGCAATCCCATACGTCGAAACGCGGCAATCAGGAGGGTTGTGCTGGTGACGCCGTCAACGTCGTAATCGCCGAATACCACCACGCGCTCCCCGGCATCCCGAGCCTGGAGAATCCTTTGCGCGGCCTCCTTGAGGTTGGGAAGTTCAAACGGATCCCCCAGATCCCGAAGCTTCGGAAACAGAAAAGTCCGCAGTTCGTCGATGCTTTCGATCCCCAGGCGCCCCAGAACCTCGGCCATAATCGCGCCAACCCCAAGCTCCTTCCTCAGGATCTCTTTCCGTTCCTCCTCCACGGGAACGTACTTCCAGAGCATGCTTTTATCGGTCGATGTGGTCAAAGGCTAAAGGATTTTCTTGGAAAACAGATTACATGGAGGGTGGCGATCCAGTTGTCAGGAATTTCCTCAACACCCCCATTCGTCAAAGAGCCCCGCAAAATCCTGTTCCCTCGGATTAAATCCGGCGGCGGAAAGCAAGCGGGGGAATCACGAGCAACGAGGGATTTACGATTCTGTTCCCTAGCGGACTTCGTGGTCTTTGACAAATAAAAAGGTGTCGTTGGACGGGACCTGAAGTGTCCCGCCCAACCTAAACCGTTCGCGTACAGGATAAAAGCGACCTTACCGGGCGGCCTTGGTCGCGGAAGACCACTCGTAATTGGGCAGGACGTCCTTACGTTCCTCCACGTGCCGGCGATCCCCTTTGTGCCACCAGTAGAACACCGGACTGGCGATAAAGATCGAGGAGAAGGTTCCGGTCAGAATCCCGACGATGAAGGTGAACGAAAAGTCGTTGATCACTCCGCCGCCAAAAACGTAGAGGGACGTGGTGGCCAGGAGAGTAGTCACGCTGGTGATTATCGTTCGCGGCAGCACCCGATTGATGGACTTGTTCACAATATCCTTCAGGGACGAGTTTGGATCCAGGCCCAATTCCTCACGTATTCGGTCGAAAGCCACGATGGTGTCGTTGATCGAATACCCCGCCACCATGAGAATGGCCGCCACCATGGGAGCGGAGAGTTGCCGGCCGCTGAGGACGAAGATACCGATGACCATGAGAAGGTCGTGGACCACCGCGACTACCGCGCCGACGCCATAACCCATCTCAAAACGCAAAGCGACGTAGAGAAGAATCCCGATCAGGGCCACCGCGATACCGATAAGCGCGTCCCGCTGGATCTCCGCACCGACCGCGGGCCCGATGCGGTTTTCACCGATAACCACCAGGCCGGCCTCGGGAAAGGCTTCCTCCAGAGCGGCAAAAACCTCCGCCGCACGGTCGAATTCGGTCTGCAGGCGCAACGTTTCACGCTCTTCGCCGATCATGCTCTGATAAACCGGGAGCACCTCCCCCAGATTCTGCTGTGACACGATCTGTTCGATGTCCGAAGTTCCCAAACGCTCTTCAAACTGAATCAAAAGTTCGTCGCCTCCGGCAAAATCAATGCCGTAGATGCGGTCGCCCTTGTAAACCATGACGCCGATACCCAGAGCAACGATTAGCCATGATGCGGCGAACGCCGGCTTACGGTACTTGAGAAAGTCGATTTTCGAGTCCTGCATGACGGACAGCATCGACAACTTCTTGAGGAATCCGCTGTTGACCATTAATTCCAGGAAGAAGCGGCTGATAATCAACGCGCCGAACATGGAAGTGAAGACCCCGATGGCCAGCGTGACCCCGAAACCTTTCACCGGCCCGGAACCAAAATAAATCAGAATCCCGGCCGTGAGCAGAGTAGTGATATTGGCGTCCACGATGGCGGAAAGCGCCTTCTCATAACCGGTCGTCAGAGCGGTTTGCAGCTTCTTGCCCAACTTCAGCTCCTCGCGGATACGCTCGAAGATCAGAATGTTGGCGTCCACCGCGATCCCCATGGTCAAGACGATACCGGCGATCCCCGGCAGGGTGAGCGTGGCCCCCAGACTCGACAGCACTCCCAGAATGATCACCAGGTTCAAGCTGAGAGTAATGCAGGCCACCAAACCCGCGAACATGTAGTACACCAGCATGAAAGCGATCACCAGGGTGGCGCCGAGAAGGGCGGCGTTCATTCCCTGGCGAATGGAATCCTCCGCCAAAGTCGGCCCCACTTCGTACATCTGCTCGAGTTCCAGGGGCAGGTCGAGCGGGTTGTTCAGCACATTTGCCAGTTCTTCAGCTTCCCGCTGGGTGAAGCGTCCGGTTATGGAGGCGCGGCCGCCCCGGATCTCCTCGCGGACCGTGGGCGCCGAATAAAGCTGCCCGTCGAGAATAATCGCCAATTGCCCGATTCGTCCCGTCCGGCGGTTCTCCTCCGCGATGCGCCGGGTGAGGTCGGCAAATCGGCGGGAGCCCTCGGAGGTGAATTCCAGGATGACCTCGTAACCTCCGGTGATTTCTCCCATGGAAACAAAGGCGTTGGCCACGTCCGCCCCGGTCATTTCCGGGATGCGGTGAACGAAATGCGGAATCTCCTGCATGCGTCCCTCCTCGTCGAAGCGCTCCAGGGTAAGAACCCGGTAGTTGGGAGGGTACTCGTCCTCCGGGGTGGTCCGGGGATCGAGATCCCGGTGCACCAGGGCGAACTCGAGCAGGGCGGGACGCTGCAATTCGCCGGCGGCGTCCGGATTGTCGCGGGTGGTGAGTCCGGGGAGCTGGACTTCGATGCGATTGGTCCCCACCGGCCGGATCACCGGTTCCGCCACCCCGAGACCGTCCGCCCGGCTGCGAATGATTTGAATGGCCTGATTGAGCTGTTCCTCCCGGCGCCAGGATTCCAATTCCTCATCCACCGCGGCGCGAAGGATAAAAGCCACCCCGCCCCGCAAATCGAGGCCGGGCTGAAGTTTCGGCTGAGAGCGCCGCAGCAGTTCCGCCATGAGGACGTCGTTTCTCCGCTCGACGTTCACCAGACTGCGCTCCAGCGGAATGTGCGGGAAAAATCGGGAAATGTCGGTGCCCTCCTCCGCCGCGATGCGCTTCATGGCCATGAACACGCTCGGTTGCTCCTGTGCGTCCACCCGCTCCTGGGCGCGCTCGATCAGCTCCCGGAAATCCTCGTGGTGGGCGGAGGCCTCGCGCTCGATGTATTCCTCGAAAGGAGTATCGCGAAAGGGAATGAGGTTAACAACGGCCCACGCCACTACGAGAGAGGCGACAGCGAGCTTCCAGTACATATTGCCGGTCATAGAATAGAGAACAAACGGGGGTTGCTCAGGAGGATTTCTTTTCGACGCTTTGGATAAAACTCTTGTTGACTTCCACCTTGGTGTTGTCGGCCACTTTCACCAAGAAACGGTCGTCCTTGACGTTCGTCACCACGCCGTAAAGGCCGCCCGAGGTGAGGACTTCATCACCACTGGTCACCTGTGATATCATCTTCTGCAAGTCCTTCTGCCGCTTGCGATGGGGCGCCACGATGAGAAACCACATAGCCGCGAAAATCAGGCCCCATATCAGGATCACGGGTCCGATTCCCTGGCCGGCCCCGGGATCCCCCTGGGCCAGAAATTGAAAATTGTTCGCAAGTTCCGTAAACGTCGTATCCATTGCTTGGCAGCTTCCTTTCGAAGAATGCAAAGGGCAAAACCAACCGGAAGTAAATGGAAAACGCAAGTCCATTCCGCACGCCCTGATTTTTTGGTCTCGCCACCCTTCCCGGGATCTTTCAACAATCTCCGGTTTTCGCCCAAGCCGCGCATGACTTTCCCGCTCCGCGGCCACGAACTCTCGATACTGTGACGTGAAGAAAAGAACGAATAAAACCTGGAGCATCCAGAAATCCCAGGAACTGTACGGTTTCCAACGCTGGGGAAACGGCAATTTTTCAGTCGACGCCACGGGTTGCGTGGAGGTTCGTCCGCTGGGCGACCAGCGGAGCATCCGCGTGCTGGACGTCATAGAGGAAGCCCGCGGCAAGGGGTTGCGCACGCCCCTGCTGATCCGGTTCCAGGATCTCCTCCGCCAGCGGGTCGAGCAAATCAACAACGCGTTCGCCACCGCCATTAAGGAGGAAAACTACGAAGGAACCTACCGAGGCGTTTTCCCCATCAAGGTCAACCAGATGCGCGAGGTCGTTGAAGAAATCATCGACGCGGGCGAGCCCTTCGGGTTCGGACTCGAGGCCGGCAGCAAGCCGGAGTTGATGATCGCCCTGGCCATCCACAGCGATCCGAATTCCCTGCTCATCTGCAATGGCTACAAAGACGACGAGTACATCCGTCTGGCCATGCTCGGCTCCAAGCTCGGCAAAAAGGTCTTCATCGTCATCGAGCAGGTCTCGGAAATCGAACCGATCATCCGCCTCTCCCGGGAATTCGACACCGTCCCCAGCATCGGCATCCGGGTCAAACTCCTCAGCCAGGGCGAGGGCAAATGGGCGACCTCGACCGGAGACCAGTCCAAATTCGGACTCAATACCTCGCAGATCCTGGGCGCCTGCCACCGGTTGCGTGAAGCCGGGATGGAGGAGGCGTTGCAACTCCTGCATTTCCACATCGGCTCCCAGGTCCCCAACATCATCACTATCAAGAACGCCGTGGTGGAAGCGGCCCGTTTTTATTGCCAGCTTTCCAAGCTCGGGTTTCCCATGGGCTATCTGGATGTCGGCGGCGGCCTGGGCATCGACTACGACGGAAGCCGTTCCAATTTCGATTCCTCCATGAATTATTCCATGGAGTAATACGCCCGCGATATCGTCTTTAATATTCGCGAAGTGTGCCGGACTTCCGATGTTCCCACCCCGGACATCGTCTCCGAGAGCGGACGCGCTATCGTGGCGCCTCATTCCATGCTGGTGGTGGAGGTTTTCGACCGTATCAGCAAGACCGACGGTTTCATCGCGCCAAAACCGGAAGGCAAACCGCACCCCATCATCAACGAACTGGAACACATCCTCAAAAGCAAACGCCGCTACAGCCAACTGGAGCGTTTCCACGACGCGCTCCAGAAGAAGGAGGAGGCCTACTCTCTCTTCAATCACGGCTACCTCGATCTGGAGGACCGCGCGCAAGCGGAGAACCTGTTCTGGAGTATCTGCCAGGCCCTGGAGGAAGAGAAAAAAGAAAGTGCCTACCACCCGGAAGAGCTTTTCGAGCTCCGCAAGATGCTGGCCGAGCAATACGTCTGCAATTTTTCCGTTTTCCAGTCGCTGCTCGACCACTGGGCCTTCAACCAGCTTTTTCCCGTGGCTCCCTTGCACCGGCTGAAGGAAAAGCCGGAGGTCAATGCCGTCCTGGTGGACATTACCTGTGACAGCGACGGCAAGATTTCACACTTTATCGACCTCGAAGACGTCAAAGACTACCTCCCGCTGCACACCCTCAACGACAAGCCCTACTACCTGGGAGTTTTTCTCACCGGCGCCTACCAGGATATCATGGGGGATCTGCACAACCTTTTCGGCCGGGTGAACGAGGTGCACGTATTCCTGGAGGACAACGAAGAAGACGGTTATTACATCGAACAAACCATCCGCGGCAACCCGATCTCCGAAATCCTCGAACTGATCCAGTACAAGGAGAACGACCTCTTGCGCTCCATGAAGCGCCAAATCGACCGCGCCACCAAGAAAAACCTGGTCAAACCCCGCCAGGGGACACGTCTGCTCGACTTCTACGAGGACCTCATCGGCGGCAAGACCTACCTCAATATCGTGCGCGAAACCAAGAAGAAGCCCGCCCGCCGCGCCGCCCGAAAAAAGACCTGAACCCGTCGGCTGCAGCCGACGATCGGCGGCCCAACCTCAAGGTTTCTGGCGCGCCGGCGACCAACAGGTGGTGCGTCCTCCGATCTTTTCCCGCACCAGGGCGACTCCGGTTGCAGGACAATACCCCCCGTCCTTCCAGCGGTGAGGGAAAAGCCAGGTGTCGGGCGGGTCGCGATAATCCACCCCGATGGTCTCCATTGCCTGCCGGCAAACTTCTCGAATCCGACGGAACAGTTCCTCTCGATCTCGTCCGCCGATCGCCCCGGCCGGCCTCGCCGGATGAATCCCCGCCCGCCAGAGGATTTCATCGGCCATCCAATTCCCGATCCCCGGAAAGCGTTCCTGTGCCAACAGGACGCTTTTGATCGGGGAACGCTTTCGGCGATCCAGAAAGGCCGTCATATCCTCAAGACGGAAATCCCCGGAAAGCAGGTCCGGCGGCAACGCCCTCCACCACACCGGATATTCCGCGCCTTCATCGTACCGCACCTTGCCAAAACGGCGGGGATCTTCGAAGACCAGCGACCGCTCGGCCTGCCAAAGAACGAGATGTTGCGCCGGTTGAGGGGCGAGCCCCGGTGGTCCCGTCAACAACCGGCCGGTCATTCCCAAGTGAATACCGAGCCAGCGATTTGCAGAGAATCGGAACAACATCCACTTCCCCCGGCATTCCGAAGCCAGCAGCCGCGTGCCGGTCAAACCGCGAATCAATGCTTCAGGTTCGCCTGAATGCCGGAAGACCCGCGCGGTCGCGTTCGCCTGGACCCGGGTGACCTCAGTCCCCAGCCCGGGATCCCATTGCCGGCGAAAAAAAACCACCTCAGCGAGTTCAGGCATGCTTGCGGAAAACTGGAGGTATTCGGGATTGTCAAGGCGACAAAACAGAGACCTCGTCCTGAACTGCTGCCGGTAGCCGGGCTTTGATCCGCATTCTTTGACGAAAAGTCTCGAATTTTAGATTCACGACCTGAAATGCTTTTTCGAGCGGCCTTCAAAGGCCGAGTGACAGCCCTCTCCGCCTTACTGTCCGACGGATTACGGCATTGCCATCCCCGGCTTTCTTCCTATTATTAACACATTCCTCACAATCAACCGGAACTTTTCGGCAACAATCCCGCCAGGATCCTTTGCCGATTACCGATAACTCCCGTGTTATGCACAACCTATTCACATTTCTTCGCCCTTATTCTTCCCGCTCCCTGTACCAACGCACGGCGATTGTATTCAGCGTGACGGCCGCGTTGACGCTGTTCTCGCCGTCCGTCTTGCAGGCCGAAGAGTCCGAATCCGAACCTCGCGAGGCCGAGGTGACTAAAGAAGACGACACCTGGACCGCCCGTATCGATGGCGAAGCGGTGTATTCGGGAGAAAACATGATCGAGGCCGTCCAGGCTGCGGTGAACGGTCTGACTCCCGAACGGGACTGGAAGGAGACCGTTCACGTAAAGGATTCCGGAACCGTCACCGATGAGGGCGCCAACGAGGACATCATCGCCATTCACCTGGCTTCCTACACCGTGCTGGATTTTCACGGCAACACCATCGAGGTGGCCGGTCGGGACAATAATGCCATCATTCCCGTCCGTGCCCAGGACGTACAACACATCGAAGTCCGCAACCTGAAGGTCACCGGAAATCCCCGGTTCGGCATTTTCATGAAAGGCTGCGAAGACGTCACCATGGCCGAAATTCACCTTTCCCTGGGTGAAACGGAACGCACCGATCAACGCGGCGGCGCCGGCATCCGCACCGAGGGCGGCGACCGTCCCTGGAGCGGACACTGGAATCGCAACTACGTCCTGGACAATATTTTCGTCGAGGACACCCGGGGGCACGGAGTCGAACTGTGGCGCACCGACGGCCTGCAGGTCACCACTATAACGACCCGAAACACCGGGTACGCCGGAGTGCTCCTGAACCAGACCCGCAACGCCCGCATCGGGCTGGTCGAGGCCTACCGGGCCAATTACGGCGGCGGTTACGCCGGATTCCGGACCGCCAACGACGCCGGCCCCAACATCGAGGTCGACAAGGTTATTGCCATTGAGTGCGGCCGCGGCGTTTTCACCGTTTCCGGCAGCCACGGCATCACCATCCACGAAGTGGAAATCATCGGCTCCAGCGGCCACGGCATGCTGATCGAAGACACCGAGAATTTCACCGTCAACGGGGGCTCCATCACCGATACCGGCGCCGAAGGCGTCCGCATTACCTCGCGCCGGCTCGGACAGGGCCCGGGCAGCGACCACCACCCCGCCTCCAACGTCACCATTCAAAACCTGCGCATCTCCGGCTGCCCCTGGGGTATTCGTGAAACCCTCCCCCGCACCAACAATAACCGCATCGTGAACAACGACCTCCGCGGCAACCAGAACTGCATCGAAATCCAGGGGGAAGGCACGGTCGCGGAAAACAACCGCTGCGACTAGGAGTCTGTCGGCGAAGCCCGACAGACTCCTAGCCCGTCGTATCCATTCCCTTCAAGCCAATGCCCGCTTGGGAGATTACGGGAGGATAGTCGCCTCCGGAGAGGCCTTTGTGCTGATTGCCACCGCCGATTCCGAAATCCGACGCCAACCGGTACGCACGCTCTGAATCCCCCGCGGAGCCGAACTCATCCGCCTTGCCCCGCCCGGCGGCGGATGCTGTACTGCAGGAAATGAAGTTGCTCTCGTGGAACGTGAACGGCCTGCGGGCCGCCCTGAAAAAGGGGTTTGCCGATTTTGTGGACCAACAGGCCCCCGATTTACTGGCCCTGCAGGAAATCAAGGCCGGCGCCGAACCGATCAAACTGCCTTTCAACCATTACCACGTTTACTGGAATCCCGCGGAGAAGCCGGGGTATTCCGGCACCGCCCTCCTTACCCGCAACGAACCGGCAAACGTCACCCTGGGCATGGGCGTCGACGAACACGACCGCGAGGGACGCCTCATCACCGCCGAGTTCGATGATTTTTTCCTGGTCAATGTCTACGTCCCCAACGCCCAGCGAGGCCTCACCCGGCTGGACTACCGGACCAGGCAATGGGACGCCGATTTCCGCGCCTTTCTGGAAAAACTGGCGACGAAAAAACCGGTCGCCGTGTGCGGCGATTTCAATGTCGCCCACCGGGAAATCGACCTGGCCAACCCCAGGAGCAACGTCAAGAACGCCGGCTTCACCCCGGAAGAACGCGAGAGCTTCGGCCGTCTGCTCGACACCGGGTTTGTCGACACCTTCCGCGAATTCGAGTCCGGCGGCGGCCACTACACCTGGTGGACCTACCGCTCCAACGCCCGCGCCCGCAATATTGGGTGGCGCATCGATTATTTTCTCATCTCCCCATCCCTTCGCCCCCGCCTCAAATCCGCCACCATCCTCCCCGACATCCACGGTTCCGACCACTGCCCCGTCGGCATCGAACTGAAGTGAGCCACTTTCCTCTTTCACTTTTTTACTCTTAACTTCATTCCATGGATTCCATCCAGATCAAGGACCTGAGGTTTCACGGACGTCACGGGGTGCTGCCCGAAGAGAATGCGCTCGGGCAAACCTTCCTGGTGACGCTTACCCTGGAGACCGATCTTCGTGCGGCCGGGACCGGTGATAATCTCGCACAAAGCATCGATTACCGCGGCCCCATCGGCGTCGCCCGGGAGATCGTGGAAGGCCCTCCGGTCAAATTGCTGGAAACCCTCGCCGAAAGGATTGCCGACGGCATTCTGAACCGGTATCCCGCCATCCACGCGGTCACCGTGGAAGCCGGCAAACCCGCTCCGCCCGTTCCCGAAACCTGCGGCGGCGTTTTTGTCAAAATCCGCCGCATCCGCCCATGACCTCCTCAGGCGAAGCCCGCGCGCCCGTCCAAGCCCTCCTCGGACTGGGCGCCAACCTGGGAGACCGCGAGCACAACCTGAGCGACGCGCTCCGCCTGCTGGACGCCACTGCCGGCATCCGCCTGCTCGCGGTATCCTCGCTGTACGAAAGCGATCCGGTGGGTTACCTCGACCAGCCCCGCTTCCTCAACCTCGTCGCGGGCGTCGAAACCACGCTGGAGCCCGAAGGATTACTCGATGCCGTCCTCGGCATCGAACGCCGCCTGGGACGTATCCGCACCTTTCCCAACGCCCCCCGCACCCTCGATATCGACCTCCTGTTCTACGGCGAACACCCCCTCAGAACCGAACGTCTCACCCTTCCCCACCCGCGCTATGCAGAACGCCCCTTCGTGGTCGTCCCCCTGGAGGAAGTCCTCGCCCACCCCGCCTTCAACCACCCCCAATGGAAAACCCTCCGCGCCGAACTCAAAACCAACCCCAACCGGGAAGGCCTCCGACGCCTCCCAAAAAACAACCCCCGCCCAAACGGCCCTATTTGACGACACTTTCTTACTTCTTACCTTTAACTTTTTACTTTTTACTTTTTACTTCCCCCCCTACCCTTCCACCTCCACCACGATCTGCAATTCCACCGCCGACCCCAACGGCAGGCCGTTGACCGCCACCGCCGCGCGGGCGTGTTTGCCCTTGTCGCCGAACAATTCACCGATCAAATCGGAAGCGCCATTGATGACTTTCGGACTTTCCGTGAATCCGTCCACCGCGTACACGTATCCATTCACCATGACAATTCGCCGTACGGCCGCCAGGTCCCCCACCGCAGCCTTCAGGTTGGCCAGGGCATTCAAAACACAAACCCGGGCCGCCTCGTAAGCCGACTCCACCGTCTGCTTCTCCCCGACCGGCCCGGCATGCGTGATCGCGCCGTCGCGCAACGCCAACACTCCCGACAAAAAAATCAAATTGCCCGTGCGCACCGCCGGCACGTAATTCCCCGCCGGCGCGGGCGCTTCCGGCAAAACCAACCCCAATTCCTTCAATTTCGCTTCAATGCTCATGACAGTGAACCCTAACAAAAATCGGCTCCACGCCAAGCTGCGAAATCCTGTGGTTCGCGCCCATTTAAACACTTGGGCGACGCACCCTCCCAACGCTTGCCGACCACGGATGACTTTCGTTAACATGATGCCATGACTGACGAAGCTATGCCGGCGGAACCGCGTACGAGTACCAGATCCAGCCCGGTTTACCCGGATCGGAAGGGGTGGGGATGAGGTTTAACTTCGCCACCGCCGGCCGGATTGTTTTCGGGCCCGGAAGCGTCCTCGGAGCCGCACCCCTGGCCCGAAGCTTCGGCCAACGCCCCCTGGTGGTGACGGGTCGAAACCCAGCGCGGGCCGAAGGCCTCCTCGATCAATTAAAGGCCGAAAAGCTCAATCCTTCCGTCTTTTCCATGGCGGGCGAACCTACCGTCGCCGGCATAAACGAGGGCGTGGCGCTCGCTCGCAAAACCAAAGCCGATTGCGTCCTCGGCTACGGCGGCGGCAGCGCGATCGACGCGGGGAAAGCCATCGCGGCCATGGCCGCCAACCCCGGCGACCTCCTGGACTACATGGAGGTGATTGGCGCCGGAAAACCATTGCCCCACCCTTCCCTGCCCTACATCGCCATTCCCACGACCTCCGGCACCGGCGCCGAAGTCACCCGAAACTCCGTCATCGGCTCGCCGGAACACCGGGTCAAAGCCAGCCTGCGCAGCCCCCACATGCTGCCCAAAGTGGCACTCGTGGATCCGGATAACACCCGTCACCTGCCGCCGGGGATCACAGCCTCAAGCGGCATGGACGCCCTGACCCAATTGATCGAACCCTTGGTCTCCTCCAAAGCGAACCCTCTCACCGACGCCCTTTGCCGGGAAGGAATTCTGCGCGTGGCCCGTTCCCTCCGCGCCGCGTTCACCGACGGCGATTCCTCCACCGCGCGCGAAGACCTGGCCCTGGCCAGCCTCTTCGGCGGCCTCGCTTTAGCCAATTCGGGCCTGGGCGCCGTCCACGGCTTCGCCGGTCCGCTCGGGGGCATGTTTCCCGCCCCGCACGGAGGCATCTGCGCCGCCCTGCTGCCATTTGTCATGGAGGCGAACCTGCAAGCCCTTCGGTCCCGCGCCCCGGACTCCCCCGCCGAAGACCGCTACGCGGAAGTCGCGCGGCTGCTGACCGCGAATCCCAACGCCACGCCGGACGACGGCGTCCTCTGGGTCCATACCCTCGTGCGCGACTTGCAGGTGCCCTCGCTCCAGTCTTACCAGATCACCGAATCCGACCTCGACGAAGTCGTCGCCAAAGCCATGAACGCCAGCAGCATGAAAGGCAACCCGATCGAACTCACCGCCGGGGAACTGCACGGGATCCTGGTCAAGGCGCTTTGATGCCAACCGGTTTTCAGCCATTCCCGGAGGGAGAGGCTCCGCCCTCGCCGCCTTGCGAGAGAACGAAAAAGCCCGCGTCTTCCTGCAACCCAACAGAACCTTCAACCTGGAAACTTCGGCTGAATTCACCACGAGTATACCGGTGACCTCGTCTCACAATTTCAACAGACCGGTCGACGTCCGGCTCAGGCCCGCCAAATCGGCTGACGCGGCCATTCTTCGTGCATGGGAGACAGCACCTCACCTTGCGGGTTTGTTGGGCGATGACGACTGGGAGTGGGAGACCGCGCTTGCCGAGCCACGGTCGGCGCACCGGCCGTTTATTGCGGAGGTCGACGGCAGGCCCGTCGGTTTCCTGGAGATTCTTGATCCGTCGCTCGACCCGGAGCGTTATTGGGGCGACCTGCCGCCGGGATTCCGGGCGATTGATTTGTGGATCGGAGAAGCGGAATTTCTCGGCAAGGGCGTCGGTCGCGCCATGATGCGTCTCGCCCTCGAAATATGCTTTGCCGACCCCGACGTTCAAACCGTGCTGGTCGACCCGCTGGCATCCAATACCCATGCCCACCGCTTCTACAAACGTTGCGGGTTCACATTACAGGAGCGGCGACGCTTCGGCCCGGACGACTGTATCGTGTTCCGAATCGACAGAGCCTCGTGGGAAGACATCCGGTAAACTTCCGTTCCTCACTTCTCAGATGCCTCACCCAGCCGTGGGATCACCGAGGTAAAAGATCGTGACCTCCGTCCACTCCACCTCGGCATCGTCCAGGTCGCCCTCGACCTCTCGTGCCTCCAGGTCGGACTCGACACCCAACCCCAGAGTCATCGGCAGGGAAACCCGGTGAAACCCGGCCCCGGCTCCGGAGTGGACCGCGAAAGCGACATGATAAATCTCCCCCGGCACCAACGCCTTGCTGTCAAGCGGATCGGGCGCGTCCAGCGAACGGGTCAGCCGCACATGCCAAGCCCCGTCGCGGTACTCCCCGTGGGCTCGAATGGCGCCGCGACTGCCGTCGGGTTTACGCAGCAGCCTTTGCGGAATGGCGTCACCGTCGTTCCAATCGTAATCCGGATCAAAGGGAACTCCGGAATCCTCCGTCAAGAAATAGGGATCGCCCTGACCATACTCCCGCGCGCGCAAGGCTTCCAGCCGAAGTGCAGGGCTTCCCGCTTTCTCCGGATCGAACATTTTCAGAGGAAGTCCGGTCTCCCCATCCTGGTTGGTTGTGAACATCGACCGGCCGCTGGAGCTGTGTCGGTAATCGAGAACGTATCCGTTGTCCGCGTACCCGATCGGATTCGAGCGGTGCGCACGCCACTGCCACAAATCGAGAAATACCCCCTCCTCTTGCAGGGCTTCCAATTCCTCAAGCGACCTCACGCTTTCCCACGAATCCGGCCCATAGGCGCCGGTGCGAGACTCCAAAATAAACTTCCGCACGTCGGATCGCCCGAGACGTTCACCCAGGTGGGGATGGCGTCGCACCTCGTCCGGATCCGCGGCGGTGGCCGTCGAACGCATCCCGGGATGCACCGTCACCATGCCTCCGGTTTCAGCGAAAGCACCCACCGAGCCGTCGTCGATCATGATGGAAATCCGATCCTCATACAACCCATCCGAATCCCGCCCGTCAGCACCGCTGCCGTAGCGCACCCAATGTCCGTCCTCATAAACCCAATACTGGTGGTACCACGACGGATTTTCCGTGGGAAAAACGAATCGAATCTGAAACTCCGATGCGTCATAAATCGCACCCACCTGCAAGGTCGTCACCGCCAGGTAATCCTCCCTGCCGTCATCGCCCGTCGCCAGAGTCGTCAGTGACAGAAAAACCGCAATCCCGACTCCCAGCAGGGAACACCGCCGGAACCGATTAGTGTGAACATTATCTCTCGTCATGCCTTTCAATGGTACCGGTCATGGCCAAGCGAGGCAAGTCTTCAACCGGAAGCGCAGGCGATGGAAAAAGTTCCCGAGCAGGGCCAAAACGAATGCCGCTCAATGGCCCTCGTCGTAGCGACGCCTGCAAAGGCGTCGACCCGAACGCACCCCGGACGCCTCTTTTTTCGACTCTTCAGTGGCCTTCGACAAGCTCAGCCCAGGCAAAGATTCGCTACGGAAAACGACCTTATCCAAGTACCCTTCCCCGAGGCAAAAACTTATATCCATGCAGGAAGGGTGGTGCCGAAGTAATTCGGCCTGGCCCGACCTACAGGACCTTTGGCAATAGAGGCAGATTCAGTTTCGTCGCCAGATTTCGCTGGCGCTCGTCGTAGCTGATGAAAGCGTCCGGATCAAGAAGGCACGCACAAGCGACATGCTGGATGTCCAGGGTTCGGCTTCCTATCTCGGGAGTTGCCCGGCATACCCGGAAGAACATTTCAACCCACGACAACCGGTCGAAATCCGGATACACGTAATACCCTTTCTCCCGCCGTTTGCGGAGCAGATCGATCTGCGTCTCCGCATCCCGCAAAGAGATGTCCTTCCAGAACACTTTCAGATAAAGCGCGTTGACGAATTCCATTTCCTGAAGTTCCCAAAGCGGCAACGGATCGTCCTGAGAGGCCACCCAGTCCTGCACTTCCTCGGATCCCGATTCGCGGATGTACAACTTGATCAGAGCGCTCGTATCCAGGTAGATCACCAGCGGCCCTCCCGATCCGCCCGCACCGCATCGGCTCCTTTCCTTCCTTTGCACACCAAAGCAGTGGCCAAATGGTCATCCCACTTCACTACCTGACGCGGCTGGGCGGAAACGATTCGAGCCGCCGGTTTGCCACGGTTCAAAACCTCGAAAATCTCGCCCTTGGCCACCTGTCGCTCGATCTCCGACCAGTTGGCTTTCATCTCGCGAACGGAAATCGTCTTCATCGCTTAAGTATTCCCCATGTTTTTCATTTTGTCAAACTTAAGGTTTCCAAATAAGTAATCCTGGCTCTCTGGTGTGAGGAATTTCCGTGAATGTAGGCTCGAGCCCGATGAGACTCGGGAAATCCGCATCGAGTTCGAAAGGCGTCGACCCGGGCGCGCCCCGGACACCGCTCGTTTCAACCAAATCTCCGCAGTTCAACCACGAAGCGCACGAAGAGCACGAAGACAAATCATTGATGAAAAGGCTATTCAGGAAATGATTGATTCACTCATTAACCTTCACCTGAAAAGTGAACCAGGAAAACGCTCACTTTTTTTTGAAGTCTGTCCCTTCGTGTTCTTTGTGCTCTTCGTGGTGAGATCAGCTGCGGTTTTTGGGTTCAAATCTTCAGTGGCCTTCGACAAGCTCAGCCGAGCCAAAGCCAAAGATTCGCTACGGAAAACCTACAGCTTATCCAACTCGGTGCGGAGCACCTGGTCGACGACCTGGGGATTGGCTTTGCCGCGGGTGGCTTTCATCACCTGGCCTTTGAGGAAGTTGATGGCATTCTCTTTCCCGGCCTTGTAGTCCTCGACCGATTTCGGGTTGGCGGCGATGACTTCGTTGCAGATGCCGGTCAGTTCGCCGGTGTCGCTGGATTGTTTCAGGCCTTTCTTCTCGACGATGTCCTCCGGGCGATCGCCACTCTTGAACATGTCGATGAAAACGTCTTTGGCGATGTTGTTGGAGATCACGCCGTCCTTGACCAGCTTCACCAGTCCGGCGATGTGCTCCGGACGCAGCTTGCTGTCGTCGATCGGCGTCCCCGCGGCGGATAGGTCGCGCAGCAGGTCATTGGCGATCCAGTTGGCCACTGCCTTGGGTTCGCCGCACTCCTTCACGGCCTCCTCGAAGAAATCGCTCAATTTAAGATCCGGCACCAGGACGGAGGTCACCGTGTACGGCAGATCGAATTCGTCGAAATAACGTCGCTGGCGCTCGAAGGGAAGCTCCGGAATGGTCTCGCGGATCCGCTGCAACCAGTCCTGATCAACCCGCACCGGCATCAGGTCCGGATCCGGGAAATAACGGTAGTCGTGCGCCATCTCCTTGGTGCGCATCGGGGTGGCGGCGCCCGCATCAGCATCCCAGCGGCGCGTTTCCTGAATCACCTGTCCGCCCGACTGCACCACCTTGATCTGACGCTTGATCTCGAAATCGATCCCGTTGCGCACCCCGGAAATACTGTTGAGATTCTTCAACTCGACCTTCACCCCAAGCATATCGGCACCCTTGGGACGAATGCTGATATTGGCGTCACAGCGAAGCTGCCCTTTCTCCATATCGCAATCGGAGATCCCTCCCTGCACCATGATCTGCCGCAGCGCCGTCAGGTAGGCGTAGGCCTCGTCGCCCGAGTGCATATCCGGCTCGCTGACGATCTCCATAAGCGGTGTGCCGGCGCGGTTGTAGTCGACCAGGCTGTCGTTCTCAAAATGATTCAGCTTGCCGACATCCTCCTCCAGGTGAATCCGCGTGAGCTCAATGAACTTGTGTTCGCCCATCACATTGCGCGATGAACCGGGCAGCTCGATTTCCAGTTGCCCGCCAATGCAGATCGGCTGGTCGTACTGGGAGATCTGGTAGTTCTTGGGGCTGTCGGGATAAAAGTAGTTTTTGCGGTCCCACTTGCACACCGGCGCGATCTCGCACCCCAGCATCAGGCCGGCCTTAATGATCTGGTCGATGGCTCGCTTGTTCATGACCGGCAGGGTTCCCGGCAAGCCGAGCACCACGGGATCGGTCAGGGTGTTCGGTTCCCGACCGTAACCCGCGCCCACCCGGGCGAACATTTTCGATTCCGTCTTGATCTGAACGTGGACCTCAAGGCCGATAACCGCTTCGTATTCCATGGATTTCAATAAATCTTTTTTGACCTCAGCAAGACCTTGCCGCCTCAAAGCGAAGGGTGCCGGGTGTGGTAATCGTGCGCCTGCTCGAAACGCCGGGCGATGGCGAACAGGTCCGCTTCCTGGAAGGGTTGCCCCAGAATCTGCAAACCGATGGGCAAGCCCGACTCGCTGAATCCGCAGGGAATGGAAATACCTGGAATGCCCGCGAGGTTGGCGCTGATGGTGAAAATATCGCTTAGGTACATCTGGAGCGGATCGTCGGTTTTTTCTCCTTTGCGGAAGGCCGGCGACGGCGTGGTCGGAGTCAGCAGCGCATCCACTTTTTCATACGCCTGAAGGAAATCCCGGCGGATGAGCGTGCGCACCTTCTGCGCCTTGAGATAATAGGCGTCGTAGTAGCCGCTGCTCAGCACATAGGTGCCCAGGATCACCCGTCGCTTCACTTCCGGGCCGAATCCTTCGGCCCGACTCTTGAAATACAAGTCGATGGCGTCGGTCGCCTCGGCGCTGCGGTGCGAATAGCGCACGCCGTCGTAGCGGGCGAGATTGGATGACGCCTCGGCGGTGGCGATGATATAGTACACGCCCACCGCATGCTCCGTGTGCGGCAGGGACACGTCGACAATTTCGCAGCCTTCGCCCCGGTAGAAATCGATCGCGGCCTCGATGGCTCGGGCCACTTCGGGGTCCAGGCCCTCGCCGAAATACTCTTTGGGAATGCCCAGCTTCCAGGGGCCCTTTCGAGATGAGAGCTCCTTTCGGTAGTCCGGAATATCGGTTCGGTAGGAACTGGAGTCGCGGTCGTCGTGACCGGCCACCGCCTGCAGAAGAATCGCCGCATCCTCAACCGTGTGCGCGAAAGGCCCAATCTGGTCGAGCGACGACGCAAACGCCACCAGACCGTAACGGGAAACCAGGCCGTAGGTGGGTTTCATGCCGACCACTCCGCAGAGCGCGGCGGGCTGACGAATGGAGCCGCCGGTGTCGCTGCCGAGACTGATCGGCGCCTCCCCGGCCGCCACGCAAGCGGCGCTGCCGCCGCTGCTGCCGCCGGGAATGCAATCGGTGTTCCAGGGATTGGACGTGGTCTTTACCGAGGAATTTTCGGTTGAAGAACCCATGGCGAATTCATCCATGTTGAGCCGTCCCCAGGGCACGGCTCCGGCGGCCTTCAGCCGGGCGATGGCGGTCGCGTCGTACGGCGAAACAAACTTCCCCAACATCCGGCTGGCGCACGTCAACGGCTGACCTTCCACCGCCAGGACATCCTTAATGCCCACGGGAATGCCGTCCAGCGGACCCAATGCTTTCCCTTCGGCGCGGCGGCGGTCGGAGGCCCGCGCCCGCTCGAGTGCGTCTCCCTCATCAAAGGAAATAAAAGCGCTGACTTTGTCATCCACCGCGCGGGTGCGCTCGATCACCGAACGAACGATTTCCTCGGAGGAAAGCTCCTTCGACTCGAGTGCGCGGCTCAGTTCTGCGGCGGTACGATAATACAGGGATTCTGCCATGCCTTAATCTTTCGTCACTCCACCACCTTGGGCACCACGATCATGTTCTGGCGGGCAGCAGGGGCGTTCTTCAAGGCCACCTCCACCGGCATGGCCGGCTCGGCCTTGTCGTCGCGCCAAACGTTCTCCAGGGGAAACGCATGGGCGGTGGGCTCGACTCCGGAAACATCGACCGTATCCAACTTTTCAATATACTCCAAAACCTGACCAAGCTGTCCGGAGAAGCGCTCCTTTTCTTCGTCAGTCAGGGCGATGCGCGCCAGATTGGCGACGTAGTCAATGTCGATGCCGTCGTGTGCCATGATTTCTATTTTCGAATGCGGTATTCGGACTCACCGGCCAGATCATCCTGAATGGCCTGAAAGGCGGTGTTCACTTCCTCCTCGTTGAGCGTGCGGTCCGCGGAACGAAAGATCAAACTGAAAGCCAGGCTTTTGCGGTCCTCGGGGATGCCCTGCCCTTCGTAAAGATCGAAAAGGCTGACCTTCTCCAAAGCGAAACGCCCTCCCGTCGCCTTCTCCCCCGCCGCCACCAGCTTCCGGCGCACGGTCTCGGCCATTTCGGAACGCGGGACCAGCAGCGCCAGGTCGCGTTCGGCGGCCGGATAGGCACTGAAAGGACGAAACACCGGACGGGCCGGAGCCTCCTCCAGTTTTTGCGGAAGAATCTCCAGGAGTCCCGCGATCACCGTTCCGTCGATTTCATAGGTTCTCAACAGGGGCATGTTGAGCAAACCCATGCGCGCTTCGGCGCCCCCGGCCAGATCCCCCACCTTGGCGGAATGGCCTTCCTGCCAGGCGGAATTGGCCATGGGCACCGGCTGCAGGTCCGCCACGGAAAAATCGACGCCGGCCATTGATGCCAGGTTCAAAATCAGGTTCTTGGCGGTGTAGAAATCGGCCGCCTCACGGGTTTTCCAGGAGCGAATCTGATCGGTGTTCAGAATTACGAACGCCACCGACGTCACTTCCAAAACCTCGCCGGAGACTTCACGGAATGTCCGGCCGCGCTCGAAGAAACGAACCCCGCCGGTTTTCCGGTGCTGGTTGAGACGCAGCACGTCGAGCAATCCCGGAATCAAAGACCAACGCAGGTGCGAATGGTCGGCGCTCAGGGGATTGGACAACTTCAGCGAATCGGAAGCGGCCCGGGAGAACCAGCGCTCCAATTCCTCGCCGGAACGCAACGAATAGTTGAAAGTCTCAAAAAAGTGTTGTCCGGCCAGGTACTCCGCCGCCTTGCGGTTGAAAACCACCTGAAAATCGTCGTCGGCATCGAGTCCCGCACACCGGACGGGCGCCTCCGGGATCTTATCCGTGCCGTGGATGCGCACCACTTCCTCCACCAGATCGATGGGACTTTCCAGGTCGGTCCGAAAACTGGGAATCCCGATGTCCCAGCGCACCTGCTGGTCGCGGGTATCCCGCCGGGTGACCTGCAATTCCAGGGACTCCAGGATCTCACTGATGGTTTTGTCCGGAATATCGAATCCGGCCCGCCGGCGAACAAATTCGAAATCCAGCTCGATGCTTTGTTCCAGAACCGGCTCTTCGCCGGCCTGAATCGGTTCAACTTCAATCCGGCCCCCGGCCAATTCGAGAATCAGGTCCAAGGCACGATGCGCGGCATACTTGACCCCCCGGGGATCTACTCCGCGCTCGAAGCGGTAGGAACTGTCGGACGAAAGCGTGAGCCGTTTGGAGGTTCGGCGGATGGAATTGGCCCGAAAATAGGCCGATTCCAGGACCAGATCAGTGGTGGTCTCGTCCACTTCGGCGTCGACGCTGCCCATTACGCCGGCCACCACCAGCGGTTTCTTCGCATCCGCGATGACCAGCATGTTCTGGCTCAGGGAACGTTCCTTGTCGTCCAGCGTAACAATCTTTTCGCCTTCGCGGGCATGCCGAATGACCAGCTTCTTCCCGCCGATCTTGGCGGCGTCAAAGGCATGCAGCGGCTGGCCCAACTCCAAAAGCACAAAGTTCGTTATATCGACCACGTTGTTGATCGGGCGCAGGCCAACGGACATAAGCGCGGCCTGGAGCCACTCCGGACTCGGGCCGATTTTGACGCCGCTCACCATGTGGGCGGTGTAGAGCGGACAATCCTCTTCCGCCTCCACCTTGACGCTTTCCAGCAGTCGCTCGCGGGAATCATCCTCCTCGGGGGTCAGCGAATGGGTAATGTCCGGGTAGGACAGAGCCAGGCCGAAATAAGCGGCCAGCTCACGCGCGATCCCGACATGACTCAGGCAGTCGGGGCGATTGGGAGTCACTTCGACGTCGTACACCACATCGCCGCCGGGGAAAACATCGTTGATGGGCGTACCCAATTCCGGCCGGTCCTCCAAAATGAACAATCCGTCGGCAACATCCTCCAAGCCGAGTTCTCCGGCGCTGCACATCATGCCCTCGGACTGCACGCCACGCAGCTTGGAGGCCTTGATCTTGAAGCCGCCCGGCAGCACCGCGCCGGGAAGCGCCACCGGCACCCGGTCGCCCACCTTGTAGTTTTTCGCCCCGCACACGATGGTACGCGCCTCCCCGCCGTCACCCACGGAAACCTGACAAACGCTGAGCCGGTCGGCGTTCGGGTGAGGTTCGCTTGACAGCACTTCGCCCACCACCACGTGGTTCAGGTCCGGAAGGCCGGTCGTTTCCACACCTTCCACTTCGAAGCCGATCAATGTCAGGGCCTCTTCGACTTCTTCCGGCGTCCGGTCGAGGTCAATGTAACGCCGCAGCCAATGGGTACTGATCTTCATCGTGCGAACTGTTGCAGGAATCGAAAGTCGTTCTGATAGAAATATCGAATGTCGTCCACCCCGTGCAGAATCATGGCGATCCGCTCGATCCCCATGCCAAAGGCGAAACCGGAATACTTCTCCCGGTCGTACCCCACCGCGTCAAACACGGACGGGTGCACGATGCCGCAACCGGCGATTTCGATCCATTCGCTGCCGAGTTTTCGCAGGTGGGACGATGAAAAATCCACCTCAAAGCTGGGTTCGGTGTAAGGGAAAAAATGGGGCCGGAACCGGGTGCGGGCATCCTTTCCCAGCAGGGAACGGATGAAGTAGTCGAGTAGTGCCTTCAGGTCCTTGACCGAGACGTCTTCGTCGACATAAAGCCCTTCGATCTGATGAAAATTCGCGCTGTGGGTGGCATCGGCGGTATCGCGACGAAAACAGCGACCGGGCGATACGACCCGCACCGGAGGCGGAGTCTTCAGCATGTGCCTGATCTGGACGGACGAGGTGTGGGTACGCAAAAGGTAGCGCTCGTCCTCCTTTTTGGAAATATTTCCGAAACGAGCGTTCTCGGGCAGGTAATAGGTGTCCTGCAAATCGCGCGCCGGGTGATCCGAGGGGGTGTTCAGGGCATCGAAGCAATAATACTCCGTCTCCACTTCGGGTCCCTCCACCACGGAAAAACCGACTTTGCGGAAAATCGAGCAGATCTCCTCGCGAACCTGCGCCAAAGGGTGCAGGCTTCCGCGCACGCCGTCGGGACTGGGAAGCGAAGGGTCGAGCGGCGGACCGAGACGCGCCGCCGATTCCTTTTCCTCGATGCCCTCCAGCAACTCCTGGAACAGGGCTTCGATCGTCTTTTTGACCTCGTTGAGCGCCCGTCCAACACGGGGCTTGTCCTCCTTCGGGACGGCGCCCATGCCCTTGACCACCTGGGTCAGTTCTCCCTTGGGGCCCACCAGGCGCGCTTTAAAGGCTTCGAGTTCGGCCCTTGTCGCGACGTCCTTCGCTCCCTGCTGCGCCCCTTCTAAAATGGACTGGAGCTTGTCTTCCATGCGCCGGAAACCTCCGTGCAATCAGGCGTCGGCGCCCGTCGCGGATTTCCAGCTGCGGGTCGGCTTCAGCCCGGCCGCCTTGCGCTTGGCTTCCAAGGCATCCTTGGCCTTGCGAACCACTCCCTGGAAAGCTTCCGGATCCCGTACGGCCATATCGGCCAACACCTTACGGTCGAGGCTGATTTCGGCGGCAACCAGGCCCTCCTGGAAACGGCTGTAACTGATCCCGGCCTCGCGGCAAGCGGCGTTCACCCGGACGATCCACAGGGAACGCCAGGTCCGCTTTTTCAAGCGGCGGTGATGATAGGCGTACTGCCCGGCATGGGCCACGGCCTCTTTGGCGTAGCGGTAAAGCCGGGATTTGTTTCCGTAATACCCCTTGGCCCGGTTGAGCATCTTCTTGCGGCGCTGGCGGGAGGCGGGAGAATTGGTGGCTCTTGGCATGGTAGCTTCCTTTAAAAACTATTTTCGACGAACGTCCAACCGGGTGAATCCTCAGCTGCCGAACGGCATGGCGCGCTTCAAGGAATCGGCGCGCGACTCCGAAACCAGCTTGGCCTGGCCCAACCGGCGCTTCCGCTTCCGGCTCTTCGCGGAAAGAAGGTGGCGCATACCGGGACTGCGGCGGAGCAATTTGCCGGTACCGGTGATCTTAAAGCGCTTGGCGATCGATTTCTTCGTTTTCTGCATGGCTGGATTCGGTGAAAAAGAGTGAATAAAACCCAGCCCCGAAGGGATGTAAAGCGTAAAGGTGGGAGAAAAATCGGCTCAATCCGGAACCGGCCGACCGAAATCGGGCATGCCGTCCTCGCGCCACCCTACCCACTGGGCCCGGGTGTGACGGTTGGGGTCGTCGAGGGGATCGCCTTTGATCTCCTTATAATTGCGGGCGTGGTACACCATGATGACCCGCCCCTGTTCGTCCTCGACAAAACAGTTGTGCCCCGGCCCGAACTGTCCGGCGGCTTCGTCGGTGCCGAACACCGGTTCGGGCGATTTAGTCCACGATTTCGGGTCCAGCAGGTCGGCCTCCTCCGAGGCGTGCAGCAGGCCCATGCAGTAGTTGAAATCGGTGGCGGAGGCCGAATAGGTGATAAAAACGCGCCCGTCGCGTTTCAGCACCGCCGGCCCCTCGTTGACCCGGAACCCGATCACCTCCCAGGGCAGCTCCGGATGGGTCAAAGCGACCTGGGGACTCACGATCGACCACGGCGTGTCCATTTCCGCGATAAAGAGACTCGTGTTGCCGCCCACCTTCGGATCGTGCTGCGCCCACACCAGGTAGCGTTTGCCCTTATGCTCGAACGTGGTGGCGTCCAGCGAGAACGAGGTCCAGTCCGTTTTGATCTGACCCCGCTCCCCCCCCTCGCCCTCCATGGGAGCGTCGCCGGCGTTCTCCAGCACATAC
>PXBO01000011.1 GCA_003566885.1 Opitutia bacterium
GACGGTGTCCCCCTCGAATTGCCTGGAGCCGATCAGCCTACACTAACTTTGCCGTCGATCGACCCGGCCGATGCCGGCGAGTATTACGCGCATGTGAGCAATCCCTGGGGGACGAAAATTAGTGAGGAGGCTTACGTTACGGTCGTGGCCTCCGTTCCGTTCGACGGAGCCTCCGAGGAAGATCTGCTCGCCTATGCGTTCGGCTTGCAGGACGGAGCTAAAGGGAACGAGTCGGCTCTGCCCGCATTGGAAATCGTCGGTGAAGATCCCGTGGGTCCATCGGGACGGAACCTGACGACTTCATCCGGTACCTCCAATCAGTATTTATCACTCGTCTTCAACCGGCCACGCAATATCTCGAATGTGGACTACCGGCTGGAAGCCAGTGCGGATCTTCAGGACTGGTTAGAGGTTCCGGCTTCACTGGAATTCGTTGAGGCTTTGGACGCGGTGAACGACCGTATCCGTCTACGTGAACTCGAGCCAATTGAGGAACTTCCGCGGCGTTTCCTTCGATTGCGCGTGATCACCTCAGATTGATGATCTAGACCGCCACGCGCCGCATTCAATTACCAAGCTCTCTCGCCGACACCACGCAAATCACTTGACATCCCGTTCCTGGGGCAGGCTACTATCCTTACATCTCACGTTTTTTCATGAACTGGCAATTTCTTCGAACTCTATCTTCCATGGGTAAACACGCCAAGCTGGTCCGGGCGACCTTGGGTTCCCTGTTCTGTCTCTGCCTGGCGGGCCAGGCTGCTCCCGATTTGGCTATCTCCCAAATCGAGGTTGAAGAGGGAACCTACATCGGGGGTGATCCCATCCGGATGTCATTGACCGTCATAAACATACCTCCGAATAATCCCTCGGCTAATCCGGCGGACGATACTGCCGCTAGCTATCGGGTCGATGTTTTCATTTCCGAAGAAACCACCTTCCGTACCCTTCGGGGGATTGCGGGTCAAGGCGCTCCGGATGGCCCCGCGGATGACCACCAACTCACTATTCTCGGTTCAGGGGGACTGGGGCCAGGCGAATCCCACACCTTCGAGTGGCACCAAATGGCGCCGGGTAATCTGGTGGGTACCTTTTTTGTCAACGCAGTGGTGACCATTACCGGGGGACCTGGGGACCGCAACGATGGCAACAATGTTTACGGCGATTTCGTCAATCAGATCACCGCACCGATCACGTTGGCGCCGACGAATTTTCCCACCACCAATCTGCTTAGTGTCCGCGACGAGGGGCGCGAGCACTCCGACCCCGGATTGACTGCCAGTGATGGGATCAGCCAGCGGCCTTCGATCACTCGTGACGGCCGGTTTGTGGCCTTTGAGTCCATCGCCACCAACCTGATCTCCGGCGACGGAGTCTCCGTGGTACAGAACGACGCCACCGATATCTACGTGCGCGACCAGCAGACGGGAGCGATAGAGCGGGTCAGTGTTTCCTCGTCGGGAATAGAAGGCAATGCGGGCAGTTATAATCCACATATCAGCGCCGACGGCAGATATGTGGCGTTCCACTCGTTCGCCAGTAATCTCGTTCCGGCCGACAGCAACTTTGTCAGCGACGTTTTTCTGCGCGACCGTGAAACCGGCACCACCGAACGAGTCAGTCTGACTCATGAGGGCACCCAGGCCACCGGTCCCAGCATGAATGCCTCCGTCAGTGAGGGCGGACGCTATGTTGTGTTCGAATCCGAAGCCGCAAACCTGGTTCCCGGTGATACAAACGGGGTGGCCGACATCTTCCTGATTGACCGCAATCGTAGCCCTGGTCAGGCAGGGTACATTCGCCGCGTGAGTGTCCGGAGCGACGGAACTCAGGCATTGGGAGGCGACAGCCGGCATCCGCGCATCAGTGCGGACGGTCGGCATGTTGTTTTCCAGTCCCGGGCCACGAACCTGGTGGAAGGCATCACCAATACGGTATGGGACATTTACGTCCACGACCGCAACGCAAACGAAACTTACGACGCCCAAGGCAACCCGGTTTTTGACGAACCGGGAGGCACACGGACGCGCCGTGTGAGTGTGGCTTTTGATGGCGACGGCAATCCGCTTGAGGCCAACAATCACAGCACGGAAGCGGACATTTCCGAGGACGGGCGCTTTATCGCCTTCACCTCCACGGCGACGAACCTTTTCAGCAATCCGGCCACAGGGATGATCGATTTGTCGGGACGGGCCGCGCGCGGTTCGGTCACCTTCATGGAAAATGAAGGGGCGGTCGGTATGGTCAACTTTGCCGAGGATATCAACGCCAAGGGAACGATCTCCCTTCTGGAACAACCCGAATTTGAAACCGGAGTGCGGAAGACGATTGAGATCAGTGACGGGGTGGAAACCGTGGTGTTCGAATTGGCGGCTCCTCCACCTTTCTTCAATCCGGATCCGGGCAATGTGCCGGTTTTGATTGCCGCACAGAGATCAGGAACCCTGAACAACCTGCGGCGTGCCATTCAAAATTCGAATCTGACCCTTGAAACGTTTGCCGAAGAAACCCCGGAGGCTTCAATCCTTCGGCTGGAGAACGTGAGCCAGGGTGTAGACGGAAATGATCAGCCGATTATCGTCAGCAACATTGACTCCAGCGTTATCCAGGTCACCGGTATCGGAGACGCCCCGGACAACCTCGCGGAAGGGCAGACCCCGGTTGACGGGGACGTGCTGGAAATTGATAATGGCTTGTTCCAGAGTACCTTGCGTTTTGTGGACGGTCCTGCTCAGGAGCCAACGGACATCGAGATCGCTCCTACCGCCCGAGGGACACGTGATAACCTGCTGGAAGTCTTGCAGAATCTGGTGGAGATGGATATTCCCGATTTGACGCAACCCACTGGCCAGGGCTTCTTCCTGTTGGGCGCGCTGGCGGCGAATCCACCCGCGGGGGACCAGTACGAGCTGGTATTACCTGACGGGACCACCCAAATCTACACATTCATCAATGCAGCATTCGAGTTCGACCCGGATGGGCCTCTCACGGATGTGCCTTTGGGGGGCGACATTGTGGCTACCCGGGCCAACCTGATCCGGCAGATCCAGACGCTCAATCCGGGCCTCTTTCAGGGCATTCCGTCCTATCTCGAGCTTCCCGCACAAGGTACTCTGCACATAGCCGGTCAACCCGAGGATCAGGAAGCGGATAATTTTCCGGATATCCTCATCAGTGATGGTGGTGCCCCGATTCGCTTTCGCTTCCTGGAGGAGTTCGGGGAGGATGAAGACGATCCGGATTTTGATTTCGAGAATGAGATCATCGATGCCCGAAATCCTGAACTTATTCGCATTGTCGTCGCCGGAACCGCGGCTGCGAACATGGATCGACTTGCCGCAGCCATAGAGATTTCCAATCTGAATCTAACTGTGGGATTTGGGGCTGACTTTGAGGGCCGTTCTTCCGTCACTCTCTTGAATAACCTTATCGGTCCCTTCGGAAACGTGGCAATCCAGCTGGAGGCGCCATTTAACCGGGATCTTCCCAGCAGTGATGACGAAGAAGAGAACGGGGATGACGAAGAAGAAAATGGCGAGAATGGAGAGGAGGAAGAAGAGCTTTTCCAGGGATTCATGGGGCTGGTCTTCTACGACGGAATGGACGGGGGAGAGCAGGAGCTTCCGGCTGCTGGTGAAACCGTTACCTTCTTTGATTTTGATCCCGCGATTCTTCACCCGAGAATGGTCTTTGAATTTACGCTCGACGGCCCGGCTGCGCCTGGAAACATAGCTGTGCCGATGGCCTTCAACGGTTCCGCTACGGTGGGCAACCTTCTTGCCACCATCCGTTCGCTTGGCCTGCCATTGATCACTGTTGAAGGGATCATGGACAATGGACCGGGAATTCGAATCGTCAATTTCCTCCCCCGCGGCGGACGTGAGTTGATCCTCCGGCTCGAGACCACAGCGGATCCAGACGTGA
>PXBO01000087.1 GCA_003566885.1 Opitutia bacterium
AGGGTGGTGCCAGGAGGCGGATTTGAACCGCCGACCAAAGGCTTATGAGTCCTCTGCTCTACCGCTGAGCTATCCTGGCCGAAAAAAGGGAAGTTTGCCGATGCGTGGCAGTCTCGGCCAGAAAAAAATACCGGAAAAGAAAATTCCGCCAGGATTACGGTGGATTGGGCTCGCGGATCCGTGCCTACGACACGAATTGATTCGCAACCCGCGTCAATCTTCAACCACGGGTAAAACTTTCAGGCAGCGGTTGTTTTGCTATTGGCTAGCGTGGCAGGGCTTTGGTTAACTGAGCCTGCATATGAAGATCGCGCACGCCACAGGAGAGTTGTACCCATACGTCAAGACTGGAGGTTTGGCCGATGCGGCGGGCGCCATTGTGGAGTCCCTCGCCGGGCACGGGCACGAGGTCTCGGTATTCCTTCCGGCGTACCGGGCGGTCCTGGAAGCTCCGGAACTGACCGATCCGGAGAAGTTGTTTTCTTTCGGGGTGGAGATGGGTGACGGTTTTCAACGGGGCGAGATCCTGGTGTGCCGGCCGAAAAAGAACCTCACCCTGTATTTGGTCAGGCGCGACGAATACTTCGACCGTCGGTTTCCGTACGGCCGTCCGGATCGGGATTATGAGGATAACGCCGAGCGATTCATTTTTTTCTCCAAAGCGGTGGTGGAGGCACTTGTTCGACTGGGGCTCAAGCCGGATGTGGTCCACTGTCATGATTGGCAGACCGCGCTGATTCCGCTTCTGCTGCGGATCGAGGAGCGCCGCCGCGCTTTGGCCATCGCGGGAAAGACCGTTCTTACCATTCACAACCTGGCGTTTCAGGGGGTTTTTTCACGCAAAACCTTTGATCTCACCAATCTCCCGGAGGAACTTCTCCATATCGACGGACTGGAGTTTTACGGACAGATCAATCTGCTGAAGGGAGGGATTCTTTTCGCCGATCGCCTGACCACGGTCAGCCCGACCTATGCGAGGGAGATTCTGACTCCGGAATTCGGATGCGGGTTGGAAGGGGTCCTGAGTCTGCGGGCCGACGACCTGGTCAGCGTATTGAACGGGATCGATACGTCCGTCTGGAATCCGGAAAAGGACAAACACCTGCCGGCCCAATACAGTGCCGGGAATCTCGACGGAAAACGCCTTTGCCGCAAGGCGTTGCTCCGGGCGTCCGGATTTGACGAATCGTTTTCCGGACCCGTTTTCGGCATGATTTGCCGCTTTACCGAACAGAAGGGAATCCTCCTGGTGCCGGAAACCGCCGAATTCTTTCAGGGTGATCGGGCACGCCTGGTGATTCTGGGCTCGGGAGCGCCCGAATACGAAAAGGGAATTAGAATGATGGTGGAGCGGCAACCGGATGCCGTTCATGCCTCGTTCCTGCTTGATGAGTCCCTCAGTCACCTGATCGAGGCCGGAAGCGATTTTTTCCTAATGCCCTCGATTTTCGAGCCGTGCGGCTTGAACCAGATGTACAGCCAACACTACGGGACGGTACCGGTGGTCAGCCGGGTGGGAGGGTTGACCGATACCGTAGTGGACATTGACGAATCTCCGGGAAAGGGAACCGGCATCCATTTTCTGCCGAATAGTGCGGCGTCACTGTTGGAGGCCCTTGAACGGGCGGAAACACTTTATCGTGACCCTCCCGAAATGCGTGCCACGATTCTGCGGGGAATGAAGACCGATTTCAGTTGGTCCGCCGCGGTTCGGCATTACGAGAACCTCTACCGCGACATCCTCTAGCCTATACTCGAGAGCGAGGTTATCTTGAGTTTATGACCTCAGATACCTGATATTAAGTTGACTTGCCGGGATTTTCGGGGCACAGGTAGGGGGTTATGTTGACGCAGGCAGAAGATTTGACCGCGGTAAATCGGGAGTTGGAGGAACGCAGTGCGGAGGAACGCGTGCGTTGGGCTCTCGATCGCTACGGAGACGGTCTGGTCATGAGCACCAGTTTCGGAGTTCAGTCGGCGGTGATGTTGCACCTGGTATCCCGCGTCATTCCGGATATCCCGATCATCTTCGTGGACACCGGTTATCTTTTTCCGGAGACCTATCGATTCGCGGAGGATTTGCGTAAGCGTTTGAATCTCAATATCAAAAAATACCATCCCGCCATGAGCGCGGCGGAACAGGAGGCTCTCTACGGCAAGCTATGGGAGCAGGGGGTCGACGGCCTGACGCGTTATAATTTGATCAACAAGGTGGAACCCATGAATCGCGCGCTGAGCGAACTGGCCGCCACCGCCTGGCTGGCCGGCCTGCGACGTTCTCAGGCCAGCACCCGCGAGCATCTGCGCGTGGTGCAGGTTCAGAATCAGCTTTTCAAGGTTCACCCCATCATCGACTGGGGAGACCGCGAGGTTTATCAATACTTGAGGAAACACGGTTTGCCCTACCATCCGCTGTGGGAAAAGAATTACGTTTCCGTGGGGGACTGGCATTCCAGCGCTCCGTTGACCGCCGGGCAGCGACCGGAGGACACCCGCTTCAACGGGATCAAGCGGGAGTGCGGCCTGCACGAACTCTCAGGCCGGATCGATTTTCAGATATAGGAGTCGAACCCCTTCACGCGAAGCCCTTAAATCGGCAGGCACACCTGGATTCCCGGACCGTGAACCCCTTCGATTAAGATTCCTTCGACGTCCGCGGTTTTTGAGGGACCGGTCACCCACACCGTGTTCGGATCCTCGCCCAGGTCGTCGATCGCCTCCGTGACGTTGGAAAAAAGAGCTTCCTTCGCGACCAGTGTAATATGAATCCAGGGCGCCAGGGCCGCCAGGCGGTCGGGGGTGTCGAGGTCGCGCAGGATGACCGTACCCGATTCCGCGATGGCCGCGTGCGCCCGGGTGATTCCAAAGGCGTAGCGGTCGATCGACCCGCGATCGATGGTTTCGTGCAGGGTGAGCCCGTCCCGGAAGGTTTCGGGCAATTCCTCGAGGAGGCCGGGGTCGGCGTAGCCTTCGGTCGCGTTGGCGTCGCGCAGCAGGCGCGAAAGTGCTTCGAAGGAGGTGAGGAAGGTGCCGTTGACCGCTTCGAAATTCCTCCGGAAGTCCTCCCAGGAGCCGCCCTCGGTGAGGCGACTGGGGCATACCCATTGCGCCGGATCCAGTTCCGGGAGGGCGGCGCGCTCCTGCAATGGAGTCAAAGCGTCGTTGATGGCGGAAAAAATACGTGCGCGATCGTTCATGACGGATTGTTTTTCTGTTTCTTCCGTTCGGCGGCCCACTGGCGGTAACGACCGCCGCGCCAGGAGGGGAGTGTCCGTTGCGAAGTCCAACGCCCCAGCGGACCGAAGGGCAGAAAGCCGAGGGGTACGATGTTGAGCATATTGGCGGCACGCAGGCTCATTCGCCAGGCGGCGGGACTCTTGGCCAGCATGGCCCACGGTTTCAGGTTGGGAGCATCGTCGAAGGCGGCCGGGGCATGTTCCCGGTGCGCGCGGTCGCGCAGACGCAGGAGAAGATCCGGAATGGGAATGTCGACCGGACAGACTTCGTTGCAGGCGCCGCACAAACTGGAGGCTTTGGGCAGGTCCGCGAATTCGGCGAAACGGGCCGATCCGGCCAGCAGCGGTGAGAGCACCGCCCCGAGCGGACCGGGATAGACGCTGCGATAGGCGTGTCCCGAAGACTGCCGGTAGACCGGACAGACGTTCATGCACGCCCCGCAGCGAATGCAGCGGAGAATTTCGCGGCAATCCGAAGCGAGGGTTTCGGTGCGACCGGCATTGACGAAAATCACGTGCATCTCCTCGGGGCCGGAGATCGCCTCGGGTTGACGCGGTCCGCGAATGAACTCCGTGTAAACCGTCAGATTCTGTCCGGTGGCGGAACGGCCCAGAAGATTCAGCATGAGAGAAAGACTTCGATCGTCGGGCACCAGTTTTTCTATCCCCACCAGGGCGATATGAACGCGGGCGCCAGCCAGGCCGAAGCGGGAGTTTCCCTCGTTGGTGACGATACAGAGGCGTCCCGATTCCGCGGAAACGAAATTGGCGCCGGTGATGCTGGCCTCGGCCGAAAGGTATTTCCGCCGCATGTATTCGCGGGCCCGGCGGGTGATGGTTTCCGGGTCGTCATTGTAGTCGCCGAGTCCGCAACGTTCGAAGGTTTTGGCGATCTGCGAGCGATTTTTATGAATGATCGGCTTGACGACGTGACTGGGGTGATCGCCGTCAAGTTGAACAATGAACTCCCCCAAGTCGGTTTCCACCAGGTCGAAGCCCTTCTCCGCCAGGTGTCGGTTCAGCTCGATTTCCTCGCTGACCATGGTCTTGGATTTGGTCACCTGCCGGACTCCGCGTTCCCTGAGCAGAGTTTCCACTTGTTGGCAGGCGGACGCGGCGTCCCAGGCAAAATGAACCTTGGCGCCATTGTCGATCAGCCGCTCTTCGGCGGCCTCCAGGTAGCGGTCAAGGTGCTCCAGGGTGTGCTGTTTGATCCGGCCGGCGAGAGCGCGCAGGGAATCGGCGTTCGGCAAGTCGCCGAAGAGCACCTGCCGGCGCTTTTCCGTGCCGGCCGCACTTCCTCCGAGGACCGAGTCACGGACCCCCTTGTCGAGACGGTGGGCGAATTGGTCGATTTGCTGATGGCTCATTGGACGGTGACCGGGGTGACGCGCGCGTCGCGCAGTACCTGGATAGCATGCTTGACGGGAAGGGGAGAGCCCTGTTTTTCCGCCAGCCCGTTCAGGTGCATGAGGCAGCTCATATCTCCGGAAACGAGCAGGTCGGGGTGCGTCGCCCGGACGGAATCGATTTTGAGCCGGCCCATGGAACCGGAGATGTGGGGGAAAGTGACTGAAAAAGTGCCGCCGAAACCGCAGCATTGCTCCGGTTGGGTGAAGTCGAGCAGGGTGACGCCGGCGATCGATCCCACCAGGGTCCGGATGGCTTCGGGGGTGCCGGTGCCACGCGAATGGCAGGAACTGTGGATCGCGACACGGGCGTCGAGCCGTCCTTCCCAGGATTCAATCCCCAATCCGTTGCGGAGAAAATCACAGATCTCCCAGGTGCGGGCGCCGAAAGCCTGTACCTGGGGCAGATCCGTTTCTTTTTCGTGGGCCAGAAGGGCTCCGTGAAAGGACATGGCGGCGCATGATCCGCTGGGAACGATGATCGGGCAGTCGCCCTGGAAAACATTCAGAGTGTGACGAATCACCTGCCGGGCGGAAGCCCAGTCTCCTCCATTGAACGCCGGCTGACCGCAGCAGGTCTGGCTCTCTGGGACGATGACCTCGATGCCCAGTGATTCGAGGACCTCGTGGGTGGCGCGGGCGACATCATCAAAGAACGCGTCGCAGAGACAGGTCATCATCAACTGAACCGTCTTGGGTTTTTCAACAATAGGATGACGATTCATAAGGTCGACGGGAGGGCGGACATGGCAATGTGTGCTTTGGTTGGATTCAGGATTTGGGGTATCTTTGGTTTTTGTCCGGAACCTAACAAGGGAAAACGGTTTCGGGATTTCGGTTGCCGTCTTAAAAAAAATTGACCATTCGCGGGGTTTTCCTGTCTGTCTTTTCGAGCGCTCTCGCCCCGTGTGCGAAAATCAAGGGTACGACATGATCTCAAGACTTCTCGGCAGTTTTTTAGCGTTTATTCTCCTCTGGAGTGTTGTTGCGACCGGAGCATCCCGCCCCTGGCCCTTCGAAAAGAGCGATCTGGAGCCGGATCCCAGCGTCGTTTTCGGCGAGCTGGATAATGGCGTTCGTTACGCGTTGATGCCCAATTCGGAACCCGCTGACCGCGTCAGTCTTCGCCTGTTTGTCCGGGCGGGATCCCTGCAGGAGCGGGATGACCAGCGCGGCCTGGCCCATTACCTCGAGCACATGGCCTTCAACGGCACGGAAAATTTCGCTCCCGGCACTCTGATTGAATATTTCCAGAATCTCGGCATGAGTTTCGGGGCCGACACCAACGCCTACACCGCCTTCGATCGTACCGTATATCAGATCGAACTGCCGGACACCGAAAGGGACTCCGTGGATGAAGCTCTGCTGGTGCTGCGGGATTTCGCCGGGCGCATGCTGATCGACGAGGATGAGGTCGAATCCGAACGCGGGGTCATTTTAAGCGAAATGCGTTCGCGTGATTCGGTGCGTTTTCGCACCGCGGTGGAAGAATTTTCCTTTCTGCTGCCCGAGGCCATCATCGCCGATCGATTTCCCATCGGGACGGAAGAGGTGCTCCGGGCGGCGACTCGTGAGTCGTTGTTGGATTATTATGAGTCGTGGTACCGGCCCGAGCGCATAGCCGTCATTGTGGTCGGCGATATCGCCCCGGACGACGTCACGCCCCTGATCGAATCTCATTTCAGCGATTTCGAAGCCCGGAGGCCCGAACCCGAGGAGCCGCAGCGGGGGCAGGTGGTGGCCAGGGAGCTGGCGACCCGCTTTCATCCGGAACCCGAAGCCAGCACCACCCGCGTCGCCGTGCAAAGTGTGCAGCCATACACTCCGCGGCCCGATACCGCGGAAGAACGGATCAGCCGTCTCAAGCGGGCGTTGGCCATGCGGATGCTGAACCGGCGACTGGATGTCCTGGCCAACCGGGAAGAGGCTCCTTTCACTCATGCTTCGGTGGCGGCCTACGATCTGTTCGACTTCTTTACCAACGCCGCGGTCGAAGTGCATACCCGGCCGGAGCAATGGGAAGAGGCGTTGCGGGTGATAGAACGGGAACTGCGCCGGGCCCTTCAGTACGGATTTGTGGAAGGGGAGTTGCGGGAAGTCCGCGCCGATCTGATCAACTCGTTTGAAGAGGCGGCGCGGCGCGCTCCCACCCGACGGTCCCGCGATTTGGCGGAAGGACTGGTGGCGTCGTTTTCCGGTGATACGGTTTTCACCGATCCCGATACCGAGCTCGACTTGATGAAACCCGCCCTCGAAGCGATGACTCCGGAGGACAGTCACCTCGCCCTCCTGAATGCGTTTCCGGACGGCAACCGGTTTGTCTTTGTCACCGGCAACCTGGAGATTTCCGACGCCGAGGAGACCATCGCCGCTGTTTACCGGGCCAGCCGGGAGGAGGCGGTGGAACCGCCCGAAGACCGGGAAGCGATTCCGTTCGGCTACGAAAGCTTTGGTGAGGCCGGGGCCGTGGAGGAGCGGGTGCTCCACGACGATCTGGACATGCACCAGGTTCGTTTCGCCAACGGAGTGAGATTGAACCTCAAGCAGACGGATTTTTCCTCCAACGAAATCAGCCTGAGCGTCCGTCTCGGCGGGGGACTTCTTGAACTCCCCGAGGATCGTCCGGGGTTGGCCCTTCTGGCTTCGGAAACCTTTATCGGCGGAGGGTTGGGGCGACATTCCGTCGATGAATTGCGCGGGATTTTCGCCGGGCGCAATCTGGGCTGGAGTTTTTCCGTCGGAGAAGACGCCTTCACTTTTCGCGGGACCACCACCCCGGATGACCTCGAGGACCAGTTTGCCTTGTTGGCGGCCTATCTGACCGACCCGGGTTACCGGGAGGAATCTTTGCGTCGTGCTCACACCGGCATCGAAGCAATCTATACCGCCGCCCGGCACACGGCCGCGGGGGTGTTGCAGGACCAGGTTTCACGCTATCTTGCCGGTGGGGATTTTCGTTTCGGACTGCCCGCGCGTGACGAGGTGATGGCGTTGGCCATGGACGACGTCCGGGATTGGCTCGAACGGCCCCTGGGCAACGCCTATCTGGAAATTGCGGTGGTGGGAGATTTCGCCGATGTCGATGAGGTGATCGCCCTGGCGGCCAGAAGCCTGGGCGCGCTTCCGCAGAGAGACGCCGGGAAACCTGATTTTTCCGCCCGACGGGTCGTCGAAGGGCCGGAAGGAGGCGGTGAAAAACGAATTGAATTCGAATCCCGCATTCCCAGCGGAATCGCGGCCGTGTATTGGCCGACCGCGGACCGGTGGGACATCGCGAGGGATCGCCGTTTGAGTCTGCTGGCACGGGTTTTCTCCGACCGAATGCGGGTGCGAATCCGCGAAGAGATGGGGGAGGCCTACAGCCCTTACGCCGTGAGCAATACCAGCGGAACCTATCGGGATTACGGTTGGTTCTATGGTATTGTCGGAGTCGATCCGGACCAGGCGAACCCGGTGGCGGACGTCATGGTGGAAATCGCGCGCGATCTGCGCCGCGAAGGAATTTCCGAGGGCGAGATGCAACGGGCGTTGCGACCGGTCTTGACGTCCATTCGCGACACCGTGCGCACCAACCGTTACTGGCTGGAATCGGTTCTGGCGAGTTCCCAGGAGTTCCCGGAACGCCTTGAATGGGCCCGCACCATGAGTGAAGACTTCGCCGGCATCACTGTGGAGGAGTTGGAGTCCCTGGTTGACGAGTACCTGGATCCGGATTCAGCGCTGAGGGTGATCCTCCTGCCGGTGGATGCCTCGGGCCAAGTTCTGGAGCCAGAGGAGGAGTTCGCACCGGTTGGAGCGCAATAGCTGGACCGACAGGGAACAATCCAGCGCCGGTGCTTAATGGGTTGACTCTGTTCGGGAAGGGTTCCTTTATTGGCGGTTTATCCAGAACTACAGCCGGTTGATACTTGCATGAAGAACAAAACGCCTTCGGAAAAGGGAAAACAAATCGCGGGAGATGATCGCAATATCGTCGCCGTGGATGAGGCCTATAAAGAGGCCGGTTTCGAGGATCGGCTGTACCTGATCTGGGAAAAATACAGTTCCTGGATTGTGTCGGCGATCATCGCGGTTTTTGTCGGGCTGATCCTGTTCTTCGCCTTGGAATACTTGGCTGAACGCCGGGAAGCCGCTATTCAGGGTGAATACGCCGCCGCCGTTACGATCGAGGAGAAAGCCGCCTTCGCCCGTGAACATGCCGGACATCGGCTCGCAGGCACCGCGGCTCTGGAAGTCGCGGACAGTTTTTTCGCCGAGGAGGCTTATCAGGAGGCGGTCGAAAACTATCGGCTGGCCGCGGACAGTCTTGGCCGGCACGTTTTGAACGGGCGCGCCCGGCTGGGTGAAGCAATGTCCCTGATCATGCTGGAGCGGAGGGAAGAGGCGGAACCGGTGTTGTCACGTCTGGCCGCCGATCAGGACGTTTTGCTGGCGATTCGCATGGAGGCCTACTATTCTCTCGCGTCCCTTGCGTTTGAGCGCGGAGACTATGACCGGGTGGTGGAACTGGCCGATCTGATCGAAGCCGAGGACATGATGGGGTTTTGGAGCGGTCGAGTCGGGATGTTGCTTGATGAAATCCCCTGACCGTGCCTAGGCCTGACCGCCCCTGTCGGCCAAAAAGGCCGAAAAAATATTCCCCGTCTGCCCGGCAGATCGGTTTTCAATTTGACTCAGACCATAAATCTCCTTAAAAGAACAACATCGGGTTGGGATCGTCAGGGTTTCCTCATCCTTGTCCTTTCGCGGCGCGCGGCTTACGGACCGTGCGTGCTCAATGACAAATCGGTTGAGTTCCCGCCAAGCTGAATCGTTTGCTCAAGAGATCACAATATGGCAGAAAGGCATTCCGAGCGGTTTTTCAAGGGAATATCAGCCTCCCCCGGAGTGGCTCACGGACAGGTTTACGTTTTTGTCCCCAAAGAACTGAAGATTTCCAGTCACCGGATCGAGGCGTCCGAGATGGATGCGGAGGTGGAGCGATTCGAGGAAAAACTGCTGCAAACCCGTCAGGAGATCCTGGCGTTGCGGGACGCCGTTTCCGACCGCCTGGGTCAGGATTCCGCAGGGATTTTCGACGCTCACTTGCTGGTGCTGGAAGACCGGGCTTTGATTGAGGAATCGATCCGGGAAATGGAGGAGACCGGACGCAATATCACGTACTGCGTGAACAGCGTGGCTCAGCGTTACATCGACACCTTTGCCAACATCGACGACGAATATTTGCGCGAACGGGCGAACGATATACGGGACGTCACCAAACGTTTGTTGCACAACCTGGCCGGCGAGGTGCGAGACTGTCTGGGGGCTCTGGACGAGGGGCGTATCGTGGTAGCCCGGGATATTTCCCCTTCGGATACGGCTGCGATCGAAAAGGGCAAAGTCCTGGCGTTTATCACGGATGCCGGAAGCAAAACGAGTCATGCGGTCATCATGGCCCGGTCCATACAGGTGCCGGCGGTGGTCGGCATGCGGGACTTCATGGCCGTCGTCCGCGATGGCGACGAGGTGCTGGTGGATGGCTATGACGGCACCGTGGTACTGAATCCCACGGACAAGACGCTTTTCGGTTACGGAAAACTCGAGGAGCAGAAGAAGGTCCTGCACCGCCGGATCATGTCGGAAGCTTCGCTTCCGGCGAAAACACGGGATGGAGTGGAGGTTGCTCTGCGGGCCAACATCGAGGGACCGGACGAGATCGGTCGCATCAAAGACTTTGGCGCGGCGGGAGTCGGGCTCTTTCGGACGGAGTATCTTTTTTTGGAGGCTTCGGGTTTTCCCAGTGAGGAGGAACAGTTCGATTCCTACCGTCGCGTCGCTTCCGGCATCGGCCCACACCCGGTGGTGATTCGCACGCTCGACCTGGGCGGGGACAAGTTTCCGAACAGTGTCTATCCCTCGGAGGCAGAAGCGAATCCCTTCCTCGGGTTGCGCGCGATTCGCCTGTGTCTGGAAAGCCCGGACGTTTTCAAGACACAGCTTCGGGCTATTCTCCGGGCCTCGGCCTACGGCAATGTCAAGTTGATGTATCCCATGATCAGTGGAGCGGGGGAACTCGATCAGGCCAATGAGGTGCTGGCCGAGGCCCGGGAGGAGTTGGACCGCGAAGGCACGCCGTACGACCGGGAGATCGAAGTAGGCACCATGATCGAGATACCCAGTGCGGCCATCACGGCCGACCTGCTGGCGCAGAAATGCGACTTTTTCAGCATTGGAACCAACGACCTGATCCAATATCTCCTGGCCATCGATCGTTTGAACGAACGGATCGCCCACCTTTATGAGCCCGCCCATCCGGCTGTGTTGCGAATGATTCGCGGAGTGGTGGAAGCGGCCCGCCGGGAGAATATCCGGGTCAGCGTCTGCGGGGAGATCGCGGGAGATGCCATAATGGTACCGGTTCTGCTCGGCCTGGGGGTGGACGAACTGAGCCTGGTGGCTTCAGGTCTTCCCCCGATCAAATACATGGTTCGCAATCTGGAAATGACCGCCATGCAGGACTTGGCTTCGGCCATGATGCAGGGCACAAGCGCCACCGGTGTCCTGGAGTTGGCGGAGGAGTTTTACCAGAAACACGTGGCCCATCTGATTGCCTGATAATTGCAAGCCCGTGGCGATCGGCCCGGTGGCGATCTGATAAGCTTCGCAGGCCGGTTCATCTTTTTTTCAAGAGCCGGAATTAGCGTGCTTTATAACGGAACTCCAGGGTTGCCAAATGTCGCCGATTCTCTCAGAATCTTTCGTTGAGGGAAGGAGGGCGTGCGTCGATGCAGGAAGCCGATGTTTGGGATGGAAGAGAGTTGAGCCGGCTGGGTTCATGGGCGTTTGCGGAACACAAGGGTCCCCTGGGGCCTTTCCGCTTTGTGGTGATGGGCCCCCCTGGATCCGGCACACGAACCCAGGCCGCAATCCTGGGGGAACGTTTGGGGGCTTCGTTGCTCTCAGCGGAGGAAACCCGAAATTTGGCCCGGCTTTGTGGTTCCGCTGAGGTGAAAGGGAGACTTCAGGAGATTAACGAAACTTCGCCGAACCCGGATCGGAGCGGTTCGGTGCACCGCGACTGCGGGCGGGGAGATTCGGATCTCTGGTTTCAGAGCGATGCCGGTTTCACCATTGAAGGATTTCCGCGTTCCGCGGAGCAGGCGGAGGCTTTGATGCGATTGTTGAGTCGAGCTCACATTGATCTCACGGCTGTCCTGTATTATGACCTCGCGTTGGAGTGGGCGGTAGCCAGGTTGGCCAGTCGTTCCCGTTGTCGGAAATGCGGCGCCGAGAGTTCGCCCGGGCAGTGGCCTCAACGCCAGACCGCCACCTGTGCAAAATGTGGTGGTGATTTGCGCCCCGCCGGTCGAGATGATCCGAGAAAGGTGAGGGAGCGATTCGTGCGATACGAACACGAAGTGCAGCCGGTGCTCGATTATTTCGGGCAACTGGGGCTCTTGCTGACCATCGAAGCGGAGGGGTGTCCGGAAGAGGTGTTCCAGCGGACGGAGTTCAAGCTGATGAATGTGCTCCCGGCCATGACCTGACCCGGGGGGATAACGCCTTTGAGCCTCAGTTCGCGTTTTTAATCAGGTCGTTCACTTTGCGGACCAGTTCGGTGGGGCGAAACGGTTTGGCGATAAAATCGGTGTTTCCCTGGAGATCTTCGTCGGGGTCGATTCGACTGTCCGTATAGCCTGACATGTAAAGAATCGCGATATCCGGGATTTCCCGCCGGCATTGCTGAACCAGCTCCTTTCCGTCCATATTCGGCATCACGATGTCCGTTACGATGAGATCTATGGTGGACCCGTGTTGTTTGAAATAGTCGAACGCTTCTCTTCCGTCGGCCGCGGGCACCACCTCGAACCCCTCAAGAGCCAGGATTTCGCCGACCATTTTGCGGACGATATCCCCATCCTCCGCCAGCAAAACCCGTTTTTTTGTTCCCAAGGATTTCTCCGTTTCAAAGCTCATTATTCACCGAATAGAGAATGTCCGCTTTAGCCGGGAATAACAAGGTGTAAATCTCCGTATCAGACTTATTTCCGGCAGATTTGCTCTTGTGTCAATCCGGGGAGCCAATCACCATGGAGCCACGATGATTTACCGACGTCTCGGCTCTTCCGGCCTTAAGTTAAGTGCGCTCTCCTACGGCGCCTGGGTGACTTTTGATCAACAGATTGGCGATGAGGTGGCCGCCAAGTGCATGCACGCCGCTTATGACGCCGGGGTCAATTTTTTCGACAATGCCGAAGTCTACGCCGATGGCAAGGCGGAGGAGATGATGGGGCGGATTCTGAAAGACGCCGGGTGGGCTCGCGATTCCTACGCGGTTTCCAGCAAGGTCTTTTGGGGCGGAGAGGCTCCGACCCAGAAGGGGCTGTCGAGAAAACATGTCTTCGACGCCTGTAACGCGGCGTTGAAACGCTTGCAGGTGGATTACCTGGACCTTTATTTCTGCCACCGTCCGGATCCGGAGACCCCGATCGAGGAAACGGTCTGGGCGATGAATGACCTCATCCGGCAGGGAAAAGTGCTTTATTGGGGCACTTCCGAGTGGAGCGCGGCGGAAATTGTCGAAGCCTATGGTGTGGCGCGCCAGCACCACCTGATTCCTCCCACCATGGAGCAGCCGCAGTACAACCTGTTTCACCGGGAAAATCTGGAGCAAAACCTCAAGCCCGTTTGCGAACGGTTCGGACTCGGCACCACCATCTGGTCTCCGTTGGCCTCCGGATTGCTGACCGGAAAGTACAACGAAGGAATCCCAACAGGGACCAGGATCTCGCTGAAGGGTTACGAGTGGTTGCGCGAGAGCATGACCAATGAGGAGGCCCGGAACAAAATCGCCCGGATCCGGCGCCTGGCGGATATTGCCGGCGACCTGGGCACCAGTCTGCCGAGGCTCTCACTCGCCTGGTGTCTGACGAATCCCTGGGTCAGCACCGTGATTACCGGCGCCTCCCGGCCGGAACAGGTTTTGGACAATATGCCGGCCGTGGACCTGCTGGAAAAATTGACTCCCGAAGTGATCGGCCGGATAGAGTCGATAATGAAGGAGGATGGGTGACCTCCAATTCCCGTTTTTACTTGCCCGAAACGAAAGAATGAACAGGTTGTCTTAGTATTCAGTAAGTTGGCAATCGCCGGGCCCGGTTTATCGGGCCTCAACTATTTATCGATAAAAAACCGAATCCATGCGTATAAAAAACTGGGACACCTTTAGTTTCATTCTCGCCTATCACATCCTGCTGTTGGCGTTGTTGCCGTTCTTCATCGGCGTTTTCTCCTGGCCGGCCATGGTGCTGTTCCTGGTCACCTTTATCGCGGGCGGATTGTCGATTACCGCCGGTTACCACCGGTTGTTTTCCCATCGCTCCTACTCGGCCCACCCGGTGTACGAGTGGACGGTCCTGCTTATGTCCACGCTGGGGGTGCAGTGGTCGGCTCTGATGTGGTCGCACGATCATCGGCTGCACCACAACCACGTCGATACGGAAAAGGACCCCTACGCGATCAACAAGGGGTTCTGGTACGCTCACGTCCTCTGGCTCTTTGATTATCGTCGCGATTACCAGCCCGGCCTGGTAGGGGATTTGCTGAGCAACCCCCGGGTCATGTTTCAGCACCGGCACTACGTCCTTTTGACGATTGCCGTGAACGCCGCCATCTTCGGCATCGGCTGTCTTTTCATGCATCCTCTGGCTTCCTTCTACGCCGGAGTCGTATTGCGGATTTTCGCCATTCACCATTGCACCTGGTTCATTAACTCCCTGGCGCACACCTGGGGCGCCCGAACCTACGCGCGCGAATTGAGCGCCGTCGATAACGCCTTTATGGCCCTGCTCACCTTCGGTGAAGGGTACCATAATTACCATCACGTTTTCGCCGGCGACTATCGCAATGGCGTGCGTTGGTATCATTTCGATCCTACAAAGTGGCTGGTTTGGACGGCGTCCAAGTTGGGCATCGCCAAAGGTTTGCGTACCGTGGATCAAATCCGGATTCAGAAAAAGCTGGTTACCAAAGACAAAGAGTTATTGCTGGACCGACTCAGCCGGGAGCTGGACGAATTTGGAGCTGAAATGCGGGTCCGGGTGGAAACCCTTTCCGCTCGCTTCGAAGAGAATGCTGCGCTGCTGATGGAGCGGTTGAAGGAGTTTAAGGCGGCTTCCGATGAGCGTAGGCGGACCTTGAAGGACGAGATTCGTCGCCTGCGGCAGGAGTTGAGGATGGCTTGGAAGGAATGGGTTGATTTGACCCGTACCGCGGCCCGTCAGTACACCCTGGCGCATTAAGTCCTCGAATCCGGTTTTCGCGCATTTTGAGATGAGGCAGGTTCGCCTGCCGACAAACCTCAGGCCGATTCGTTTGGATCGGCCTGAGGTTTGTCGGCGGTGTTGGTCGATGTTGGCAATGTGCATTGTAAAGAAGTTGTTATGACTTTGGCACAGGTGTGTAAAAACCCTGATTCAAGGGCTTTTACCTTGTCTGGCTTAGTGTTTACCCCGATGTATAGCATCAACCAGTGGGGGCATTTAATGGCCTCTCATCGGTTACGAAGTCATGATACCGCTGCCAAGCCATTCCGATCACCGAACTCTGTTGGCCTCCCGTGTGAAAAGCCGGAGGTTTGCCGAACCATCCGAGCGTTTTGCCGTACGTTTTCCCGACGGAGAGTATCCGGTCCAATGTTGGGGAATGAAGGCTGAAGAGCGCGCGTTCGTCGCGCGCTATTTGCGCGATATCAGCCGTTTGATCAGCGATTATCCCCAAAGGTGGATCGATTGGCGGGAAATGCTGGACGACGAATCCTGTCCGATGATCGAGTTTGATCCCGAGTGGTTCTCCTTTTTGCTGCCGCCCAAGAGTTTGACTCGCATGGAACTCTTCGCCTGGTATTGGCTGTGGATCGAACCGGGACGCAAATTGGCGGTGTCGCGTTACGCCTTCTCCGAACTGAGTGCGGCTTTTCATATCGCCCGGCAACCGCCTGAGGTTTGGGACCATCTGTCGGCTACGGTCGCCAAGGCCAATGAGGCCTTGCTGTCCGGCAACGATTCCTCACTCGCCTCGGTGATCGCCGACGGATTCCGCGATGACCCGCGGGAACGTCTTGACGGATCGCTGATCTGGTTTCCCCGGCTGATTGTCGATCACGAACCCGTGGAGGTTTCCGGGCCCCTGATGTCAGGCAAACCGGAGATAACCGTTTGGGGTTACCTCACCTCGGGCGGGAACGGATTCGATCGAGTGAACGGTCAAATACTGGCCCGCCGGATGAATGGCAAGTGGACCCTGGATCCCCGGCCGGCCCGCATCTATCAACCGGCGCACCTTGCCGGCGATCTGGAAGCACGGCGTGCTTTTTCGGATTAAAAGCGGTGAGCGGATTCCCCCCCCCGGGTCAGGCCGGGCGCATGGATTCTATGGCATTGGAGTAGGCGCCGGCGAGGCTTTGGAATGCGGGGTCATCTTCCGATCGAACCCGTCGAATCAAGCCTCCGCGCCGATCGAATAGGGCCCCTACCGGAATAACGCCGCGAACGGCGTTGGTCAAAAATATCGCGTCGGCGCTTTCCAGATCGGCAATACGGCAGGTTTTTTCCTGGACCGGAAGCCCGAGTTGCCCTGCGGCTTCCAGCACG
>PXBO01000027.1 GCA_003566885.1 Opitutia bacterium
AAGGAATTGGATGAGAATGAACGCGATTCGAGCCTAAAGCAGCTTTTACAGACGCAATCATGAATTTTTTCACACCTATTTCACTCTTTTGTCATGAAATTTCCTCCACTAGCAGCCTGTCATGGACGGCGTGGAGCAGGCCTGCCTGGAGTGCCCGGCGAAAATCAATCTTTCTCTTTCCGTTACGGGGCGCGAGGCGGACGGTTTTCATAATCTGATTTCACTGGTGGCGCCGGTCGATTTCGGGGATCGCCTGGAGGTCCGTCGCGAGACTGGGTCGGGGGTATCCCTGGAGGTTGAAGGTGAATCGGTTCCCCTGGGCGAGGACAACCTGGTCTTAAAGGCGGCCCGCCTGTTTCTGGGCAATTTCTCCGCTGGCGGACGGTTCGCGTTTTTCCTGAAAAAGAGAGTTCCTGTCGGGGCGGGCCTGGGAGGAGGAAGCTCCGACGCGGTGGGGGCTTTGTTGATACTCAATCGGATGCTTGGGAATCCGGCGACCGAGCGGGATCTGTATACGATGGCAGGGGTACTCGGTTCCGATTGCCCGTTCTTTGTCCGGGCTTCGCCCGCCATAATGCGCGGCCGTGGCGATAAACTTGAATCGTTGAACGACCTGGAGGCTGAACGGTTGCTGGGGAGGCGTGTCATCCTCTTCAAACCGTTACCTGGGGTGTCCACCGTTTGGGCCTATCGGGAATTGGCCCGCTCCGCCCGTTATTCAAATCCGGATCACGCGGAAGCTGTCCTCGCGGATTGGCGCAGTGGGAGAGGGTCGCTTGAATCATTGTTGAATAACGACTTCGAGATTGTGGTCGGCGCGAAATATCCAGGAATTCCGGTGCTCTTGCGCGAACTGCGCCGCGATTCGGGCGCCCTGGCGATGATGAGCGGGAGCGGTAGCGCCTGCTTTTTGCTGCCGGTTGATGGTTCCGAAGAGGGGGCGATTGCCAGGATCCGGGAGGCTTGGGGGGCGGATGCGTTTTGCGTCGAAACCATGATCGGCAAAAGGTCGTTGACCACGCCTTGAGAAACGGCTGACAATACACTCCTCGCTGGGAGTGAGCGAAGCGACGATTTTTGGCCGATGGTATTATGCCCAAAACAGTCTAGCGGAAGTGCATTGAATGGGGTCTGAAGTCCGAACGGAACGGGTCCTGAAAGGGATCGCCGCGTCGCCGGGGGTGGCCTGGGGCAAGGTGCACCTGTTCCTTCCGCAAGAGATTGAGATTCCCGATACCCCGGTGGCAGCTGAAGAATCGAGTGCTGAGATCGAGCGGTTCGAGGAGTCTCTGATGGTGACCCGGCAGCAAGTAGTGAAGCTGCAGCACGAGGTGGCTCAGCGGCTCGGTGAGGACGAAGCCAGAATCTTTGATGCGCACCTTCTCGTCCTGGAGGACCGTGCGCTCATCGAGGAAACGGTTCGCGAGATTCAGAATACCGGGAGAAACGTCGCGTTTTCCTTCAATCGTGTGGTCCAGCGCTACATCGATGCATTTGCCAATATTGACGACGAGTATTTGCGGGAGCGGTCGAACGATATCCGCGATGTTTCCCGGCGCATGCTGCACAACCTGATGGGCAAGGCCCACTACGGCTTGGGTCGGCTGGCCGAAGAACGGGTGATCGTTGCCCGCGATATTTCCCCCTCCGATACCGCCAATATCGAAAAGGGCAAAGTGTTGGCTTTCATTACGGATGCGGGCAGCAAAACAAGCCATGCGGTTATTATGGCCCGTTCCATCCAGGTTCCGGCCGTCGTGGGAATGCGAAACTGCACGCGGCTGCTGAGGCCGGGGGATCAGGTATTGGTCGACGGTTATGATGGATTGGTTGTCGTCAACCCCGGTGAAGAAACGCTTTTTCGCTACGGCAAATTCCAGGAGGAAAAACGGTCCCTCGAGAAGAAGATCCTGGCGCAAATCGGGCGCTCCACCACCACCAGGGATGGGATAAGCCTCGATCTGATGGCGAACATCGAAGGGCCTTCAGAGGTGGACCGCCTGCACCGGTTCGGGGCTGAGGGGGTCGGTCTGTTCCGCACCGAATACCTTTTTATGAACGCGGCGGAATTTCCGTCTGAAGACGAACAATTCGACGCCTACCGCAAAGTGGCTGAGGCGATCGCTCCGGCGCCGGTCACAATCCGGACGCTTGATCTGGGCGGGGACAAGTTTCCCAACAGTGCCTACCGGGCCGACTCGGAAACCAATCCCTTCCTCGGCTTGCGAGCGATCCGTTTTTGCCTGGAGGACACGGCTTTGTTCAAGACGCAATTGCGCGCGATTCTCCGGTCCTCCGTTTACGGAAACGTGCGTCTCATGTATCCGATGATCAGCGGCGCCGGGGAATTGGATCGGGCCAATGGTCTATTGCGGGATGCCATGAGGGAGCTGGATGGCGAAGGAGTGGATTACGATAAAGCGATCAGAGTCGGAGCCATGATCGAGATTCCCAGTGCGGCTTTGACGGCGGACATTCTCGCGCGTAAATGCGATTTTTTCAGCATCGGGAGCAACGACCTTATTCAGTACCTGCTGGCGATCGATCGGGTGAACGAACGAATCGCCCACCTCTATGAGCCGACCCATCCGGCGGTGTTACGAATGATTGGATCCGTGATCGAGGCCGGTCACCGGCACAATATTCGGGTCAGCCTGTGCGGTGAGATCGCCGGGGATCCCGTCCTGGTTCCCCTGTTTGTGGGCCTGGGGATCGACGAGCTCAGCATCTCGGTTTCGGGTCTGCCCGCCATCAAATACCTTTTGCGAAACCTGAATCACGCCGATATGAAAGAACTGACGGGAGAGGTGCTTGAGCTTGAGGATCCGAAGGAGATCTTCGCTCGGGCCGAATCCTTTTACCAGAAACACCTTTCGCACCTGATCGCCTAAGGGCTCGATCAGAGTGCCTTGATTCCCCGGCAAAGGACCTCACAGGCCTGGTCGATGGTGGCCTCGTCGTGGGCGGTGCTGATAAAGCAGGTTTCGAACGGCGATGGCGGAAGGTAAACGCCGCGCTCAAGGGCGAAATGGAAAAGTTTGGCGAAGAGGTCGCCATTGGCGGCGGTGGCGGCAGGATAATTAGTAACCGGTTTCTCGGAAAAGAAGAAACTGAACATGGAGCCCGTCCGGGGGACCTGCAGGGCGATGCCTTTTTCCGTTGCGGCTTCCTCCATGGCGGTCGCCAAACGCAGGCCCACGGCCTCCAGCTTTGCGTACGGGGGGTGTTCCGATAGCAGGTGGAGTGATGCCAGGCCCGCGGCCATAGCCAGCGGGTTGCCGCTCAGGGTTCCGGCCTGATAGACCGGTCCGATCGGCGCCAACTGGTTCATTATGTCGGCCTTACCTCCAAAAGCGCCCACCGGCAGGCCGCCGCCGATGATTTTGCCCATCGCGGTGAGGTCCGGTTTAACGGCCTCCTTTTCCTGAACCCCTCCGTAAGCGACCCGAAAGCCGGTCATGACTTCGTCGAAAATCAGAAGAGCCCCGTTCTCCGAACACAGGCGCCGCACCTCTTGAAGGTAACCCTGCCGCGGGAGGATGAGTCCGACATTGGCGGGGTAGGGCTCAATGATGACGGCGGCGATTTGCTCCGGATTGGCGGCGAACACCTCACGCAGAGCATCCGGGTCGTTATAGTCGATAACAACGGTTTCGCGGGCGAAGCTCGCGGGAATCCCCGCGCTGTCCGGACTGCCGTGGGTCAATGCGCCGGAACCGGCTGAAATCAGCAAAGAGTCCACGTGACCGTGGTAACAGCCGGCGAATTTGACAATCTTGTCGCGGCCGGTGAAGCCCCGCGCCAGACGGATGCAGGACATCGTGGCTTCCGTTCCGCTGTTGACCATCCGGACTTTCTCGACCGACGGAACCCCGGCAACAATGCGCTCGGCCATATCCACCTCGGACGGCGATGGAGTGCCGAAACTGGTGCCATTCTTAATCGCCTGTTCGAGGGAGGCACGGATCGTCGGGTTGTTGTGTCCGTGGATAGCCGGCCCCCAGGTGCAGACGAAGTCGATAAGCCGCTGTCCGTCGGCGGTAAATAGAAAAGGGCCGTCCGCGCTCTTGGTGAAAAAGGGGGTCCCACCGACGGAACGAAATGCCCGTACCGGAGAATTTACACCTCCGGGAATGGTCTTTTGAGCCCTCTCGAAAAGGCGTTCCGAAATGCGTGAATCAGAGTCGGCCATGGAGGAACAGTGTGATGCACCCCCCGCTGCGGAATCAAGTCTGAAGGAGAATACGTATCGGTGGTTTCAGGACGATTCGACGGCAGCGTCCTCAGTCGTAGCGCAGGGCGACGATCGGATCGAGCTTTGCCGCACGCATCGCCGGATAGATTCCGAAAATCACCCCTACCGCCACACTGATTCCGAGCGAAAGCACGATGGCGTACATGGGTACGATCGTGGGCATTCCCGCGAAATATTCGATGACTTGCGGGATGGTGACTCCCACCGCGATACCGATTAACCCTCCGATGCTGGAGAGCACAATGGTTTCGATCAGAAATTGGCCGATGATCTGGGAGCGGCGCGCGCCGATGGCCCGTCTGATTCCGATCTCCCTGGTGCGCTCGGTAACCGAGGCGAGCATGATATTCATGATGCCGATGCCTCCCACCAGAAGACTGATTCCGGCGATGGACCCCAGCACGATATTGAAGGTACGCTGGGTCGCCTCGGCCTGGCGCAGGAGAGCCAGCGGCACGCTGACCCGGTAATCCTCACGGCTGTGAAACCGCTGCAGCATGTGCTCTATGGCCGTGGCGGCGGATTGGACGTTTTCGATGTCATCGATTTCCACCACCAGCTGGTGCAGTTGCACCATGGAGCGTTCCTGAGAACCCTCGCGCCGTCGGATCACAATGTCGCCGAACCGCTCACGGGCGGTGGTCATGGGAATGTAGGCGTCGACCTCCTGGTCCGGAGTCTGGACTCCCCCGGCGGCCCCGCCGGTTTCACTGCGAATAATTCCGACGACTTGGTAGTAGTTCTGGCCGACGCGGATGCTGCTGCCGATCGCTTCCTCGGTGGCAAGGAGCCGACGCGCGGAGCGTTCGGTCAAAACGCACACATTGGCATTGCGGACCATGTCCGATTCCTGCAGCCGGCGTCCGGCCAAAAGTTCGCGCTCGACAAGATCGAACCAGTCGGGAGTGGTTCCGACGATGCGCAGTTCCATATTTCGTCCGCGTACGCGAGCGTCGTAAGGGATCAGCTTGGCCGGCACGGTTCGGGTCACCGAAGAAATGGTTTCCTTGATGCGGGTTTCATCATCGTAGGTCAGGCCGTAAATGCTCATGCGCACCCGTTCGCTCGCTTGATCCTCCTGCGGCTGGACCGAGTTGATGATGATGTTCTGACTGCCCAGGCGGCGAATCTGTTCCTGCGCCTCCTCGCTGGCGCCGGTGCCCACGGCCAGCATGGCAATCACGCTTCCAACGCCGAAAACCACCCCGAGCATGGTCAACATCGAGCGCAGCTTGTGCAGCAGCAGGGTTTTGATCCCGAGTTGAATCAGGAGGAAATAGCGATGAAAATTCATGATCAGTCGATGCGATCAATCAAGCCGTCTTTCATGTGCAGGCGATGATCGGCCCAGGCCGCGATGTCCGGCTCGTGGGTGACAATGATGATGGTCTTGCCTTGTTTATTGAGATCCCGGAGCAGTTCCATGATGTTTTCGCCCGTGGTCGAGTCCAGGTTTCCGGTCGGCTCGTCCGCCAGGATGACGTGCGGGTCATTGGCCAGAGCCCTGGCGATGGCGACACGTTGCTGCTGGCCGCCGGAGAGTTCGGCGGGACGGTGGCCAAGACGTTGGTCCAAGTCGACGCTGCGGGCCAGTTCCGCCGCTCGTGCCGCACTTTCGTGCGGTTCCCAGCCCAGATAGAAGAGGGGGAGTTCGATATTTTCCCGGACCGTGAGCTGGGCGATAAGATTGAAACTCTGAAACACAAACCCGAGATAGGTAAGGCGGATCTGGCTTAAGGCGTCGTCTTCCAGTTGGCTGACATCCGTGTCTGCCAGAATATATTTTCCGGAGGTGGGACGATCCAGGCACCCTAGAAGATTGAGCATGGTGCTTTTCCCGGAACCGGACGGCCCCATGATGGCCCAGAAACTGCCGGGTTTGAAATTGATCGAAACCCCGGCCAGGGCATGCACCTTCTCGGACCCCATCTGGTAGGTCTTGCGAACGTTTTCCAGGCGCACGATGGCGTCCAGTTCGCTCTCGTCCTTTACCGGTTGCTCGGTTTTTGTGGCGTTCATTGATGCATCAGCGACCCGGAGATGGTGGTTGGCCGCCGGGTCGATCCCCTTCGGTGTTTAGCTGGCCTCCTGTTCGCGCCCGGGGACCTCCGTACGGAGATCATCGTCGCCCTCGGTGCTGCCGATCAAATCCTCGATCGGAGTCTCGTTTTCATCTTCTTCGGCGTCGATCCGATCATGCAGGGGCGGCGCCAGAAGGACGATTTCCCCTTCCTCCAATCCGCTCCGGATATGCACCACGCGGTTGTTGTCCAACCCGATTTCCACGCGCCTGGGGCGAGGACCGCTCGGAGTCTGCACGTAGGCGTAGTGCAGTCCGCCGTAGCGAATCACCGACTGGATCGGGACGTAGAGCACATCGGTCAATTCTTCGACAATGATTTCGGCCCGGCAGCTCATTCCGGTGCGAAGGTCTCTCGCATCAACCTCGATTTGAGTGCTGTACACGGTCAGATCAGGGTTCAACCAGATGCTTTGGGCATCTGGCATGGGGGCGATTCGGCGCACCACGCCTTCGTAAACTCGTCCCGGCCGGGCGTCGACCGTAACGCGGGCGGGCATGCCGACGTCGATACGGTCCAGGGCCGACTCATGCACCCGGATCTCGGCAATCATCCCTTCGGAAGCGGGAAGGTAAATCAGTTCCTGGCGTTCACGAACCTCCTGGCCTGCTTCCAACGGTTCCTGGTTGGCGCGCCGGCCGGTGTTGGCGCTGGTTTCGTAGACGACCATACCGGCCGAGGGGGCCACGATGGTGCACATTTCGATTTGCGTTTCCAGCCGGGCCAACTGTTGGCGTTGACGCTGCAGTTCCTGCGAGCGCGCGTTGAAGTTGGCGCGCGCCTGGACCATGTCCGCTTCGGCTCTCATTCGCGTGCGTTCCAGAGCCTCGTGAGCTTGCTCCACATCGCTTTCCAGCTGCTCGCGCTGACGTTCGTGATTGTAGGTTTCCAGCATGCTGAGATTGGCTTCGGCCATTTGCACATCGATATTGGCTCGTTGCATGGAAAGGCGATCTCCTTCCAGTTCCAGTGGCGTGATGAATCCGCGGCGGAACAAGGTTTCCGAATCGTTGAAACGTTGTTGCGCACGAGTTCTTTCCTCGAGAGCCAAGTCCCTATTGGCCTCCAGTCGGCTTCTTTCCTGGGCGTATTCGCCGTCTTCGGCCAGGTATTTGCGGAGATCGAGTTGGGCGAAGCGGAGCGTCAGTTCCGCCTGGGCGATTTCGCTTTGGGTGCGGCTTTCGGTGACCTTGAGTTCCTGTTCGGAACGAATGAAGTCGGCCTCGGCGTTCTGCACGGAGATTTCCCGTTCAATGAGACGGTCCTCCAGGTCGCTCGAATCGAGTTCCACCAGGAGGTCGCCCGGCTCCACGAATTGACCTTCCTCGATGATCCAAAGGATCGTGGTGCGTCCTTCCACCCGGTTGGTGACGATTTCCAGGTCCCGGTTTCGGAGGGAGCCCGATTCGGTGACGCTGATCGTGAGGTCTCCCCGGCGCACTTCTCCAGTGGGGCCGGCGTAGGCCGCGGCTCCATCCGATGCGAACCAAGCGGCGATGCCGGCGCCGGCTCCGAGGATGGCGACGACAATTAACGCCGGCCAGACAAGCTGTCCGGCTCGGCGGGGGTTGGCCTTGGATTGATCTTTATCACTCATGAAATGGTTCCTCTTCTTCGGTGGTTGGGACTCCGTTTGGATCAAATTCGCTCCAAAGTCCGTTGTAGTCAACATGCAGTAGCCCTAGATCCCGCTGAAAATTCAGTTCCGACACGCGGTAGCTCACCAGGGAGTCGACCAGAGAATTCTGCGCCTGGAGCAGCGACTCGTTGGCGTCGAGCACGTCGCGCATCTCCGCCCGTCCCAGTTCCTGCAGCGCTTGAGCTTCTTCCACGCGCCGTTCCGCCACGTTGAGGGCCTCGGTTTGAATTCGATAACCCTCGCGTTGTTGCATCAAATTCCGCAGCGCGTTGCGCACGTCGAGTTTGACCCGGTCTTCCAGGTCCTGGAAACTGCGCACCGCCGACTCCACCTGGATCAGGCTTTGCCGGAAGCTGACTCGTTCCGAGCGTCGCGACCAGGGCATGTCCATATCCAGTCCGGCGGTGTAAACCCCGTCGGAGGGAGCGAAGCGGGTGCTCGAACGGGTGGCGGTGCCGCGGTAGGCGGCGCCGCCGGTCAGATTAAGACTCGGGCGAAGGGAGTCCGCCGCGACAATGACGCTCCGCTGAGCGTCGAAGACATTTCCTTCGGCGATGCGAAGGTCAAGGCGGTTGGCCAGCGCGAGCGCAATGGCGCGATCTTCGTCGATCTCGTAGCGCCCGCGTTCCCGCGGGTCCGGTTCCGGAAGGGCGATCTCGTCACCTTCCTCGCCGTTCCGGTCCAGGTCAATGTCGGTCGCCAATTCTCCGAACATCTCTTCAGCCTGCTCCCGGAGCCGTTCGAACTCGCCCGGGGAAAGAGCGATGCGGGCGTCGGTGGGGAGGCCGAGGGTCAGTTTAAAGGAATCGAGCTGTCTCGAATAGTTTTCACGCGAGGAAATCAGGCGTTCCCGGGCGCGAAGGAAATCCTGGCGCGCCTGGTCCACCTGGATACCGGTGACCCGTCCGCCCTCGTAAAGCGCCTCCGTACGCTCTACCAGAAGGGTCAGACGACGGAAAGCCGCTTCCGCGTTGGCGATTTGATCGAGCTGCTGCAGAACGGAAAAGTATTCATTGGCCACCCGTACGGCGTAATCGTGGCGAAAGCGCTCGAAGTCGAACAAAGCGTAGAGGACGTTGCGCTCGGCCTGGGTTCTCGGTTCGGTCACGATGTGACGTCCCGAGCCGCGCATCAGGGGAACGGAAATCGAAGTGTCGAGCAGCATGTTCAACGAGGTCGTTCCCTCGCCGCGCAGCAGGTTGACCAGGTCCAACGTCAAGCGGCTTCCCAGGGTGGCGCCGCCTTCCAGTTGACGCTGGACCCCGACCTCGCCGCCGGCGGAAGCGGAGTTTTGGTTCTGGCCCTGATCGCTTCGAAACATGGCGTCGAGCGCCCCGCGGAAGGTGCTGTCGAAACGGAAGCGCTCCAGGTCGAGTTGCAGGGCGGTGCGAAAGACCGATTCTTTTTCCGCCTGGTAGGAGCGGCTGTTGGTGGCGGCGATCTGCAACGCTTCCAACAGGGAAATTTCGATCGCTTCCGCGCCGTTTTCCGAGGTGGGAAAGAATGTTTCGGGACGCTGTCCCGGGTCTCCGATCCGGGGCCAGTGTTCGGGTTCCTCCAGGTAATCCACGCCATAGGAGGCAGGGCCGACTGCGGGGAGTTCCTGCTCCAGCATCAGGCGTTGCCTGAAGGTCTCGCTGGGGCGCTCGATGGAGAACGGGTCGGTGCGCCCCAACCCTTCCTGTTGCTTTTCGGCGATGATTTCCGATGCGGAACGATCGGCTTCAGCCCGGTGTTTGCGGGCGCTCTGACAACCGTTGAGGAGCAAGGTCGCGGCCAGCCCGATCAGAGTGACCGATTGGCGAAGGCGTTGACGGTGGAATCGTGCGGGCGAATTAGGCATTACGGTGCAAGTGCTCTGCGGCATCGTCGCTGTTGGCAAGAATAAAGCGGCCGCCCGGTCTCGGAATCCTTGGCTGCCGAAACCAGACGGCACTCTGGGCCGCACTCATGACAACAGGCGGTCAATTACCGTCCCCGCTGGTTTCCTTGAAGCACGCGATTGGCTCGTTCGACATCATCCTCAGTGAAACCCGGAGTCTGCGCAATGGCTTGCGCCGCGTAGCGGTTCAGCAGGCGTTGCTCGTCGCGGAGCGCCCGAACACGTTCCCGAATCGGATCGAATTCTTCCGAGTCGCGGTCGACGCCCCGCATATCGCGGCGCAGCGACTGCCATTCCTGTTGCAGTTCTTCGTAATGCGAGGTGATCTCCTGAATCTGAGGATTGGTTTCGGTGGCTTCCTCCCAGCGTTGGCGAAAGTCCTGCCATTCCGCTCTGCGCTGCTCGCGGCGTTCCGCCCGGCTGAGGTCTTGATCGGACGTCTCCACAGCCGCGACTCCCCGGCTGCGGCTGAGTCCGAGTTCGCGTTCGAACTCTCCGTGCCGCAGTTGGATGCGGTTGGTCTGTGCGTCAAAGGCGACCACCTCAAGACCGTTTCGGGTTTGACCGCGTTCAATCCAGAAGGTCAGGTCCGACTCCGGATCGTGCAGGCTGAAAAGCGTTTCCCCGGGGAGGCTGACCACCGACCGCAGTTCAATGCGGTCCAACAGCTCGGACCTCTCCTCTTCGAGCTCCTGTGCCATCGCAGACAGGGCGATCATCGGCGCCAGCCCGATACTGAGCCAACTCGGGAATCGCGGGATTGTAAGGTAGGACAGTAGGTTTCGCTTTTTCATGTTTCGTTCCGGTTGATCGTTTTATGTTTTTAAAAGGTTTCGTGCATGACCGGCGCCAAATCGGCGGCGCGGATTGTTTCGTATTGCAGAGCTTATCGCGCTCAACAGTTGCGGTTAATAAGAGCAATCACCGGAATCGCGGTAAAGTTTCGGATTTGGTGCGGAAAATGACCGTTTGCGGAACACTTTTTTTCGTATTTCAGGATTCAGACGTCGGATCGTTCGTGAGGCTTCGTCCCGAGGTTTTCGAGGAAAGACTCAGGTAGGCCGCCGGGATTACGAACAGAGTGAGGATGCTTCCCACGATCAAGCCGCCGATGACGGCGATTCCGAGGGGGATTCTACTCTGGGAGCCGGCGCCTACGGCCAGAGCGATCGGAAGCACTCCGAAGATCGTGGAGATGGTCGTCATCAGGATGGGCCTGAATCGGCGGGCCGCCGCTTCCTCCACCGCTTCCCGCAATTCGAGCCCGCGTTCTTTGCACTGGTTGGCGAACTCAACCAGGAGAATCCCGTTTTTTGTCACCAATCCGATCAGCATGATCAGCCCGATCTGCGAAAAAATATTCAATCCCTTGCCGAAGTACCAGAGGGCTACCAGCCCGCCGGCCAGGGCGAGCGGCACCGTCAGCATGATGGTGGCCGGATCCCGGAAGCTTTCGAACTGGGCGGATAGAACGAGGAAAACCAGGACGAGGGCAAACCCGAAAACAAAGAGCAGACTCGCGCCCGTGGCTTCGAATTCACGCGATTCTCCGGCCAGTTCGGTGGAAAAACTTTCGTCGAGGGTGTCGATTCCCACTTCGCGCATGGCCGCGATGCCGTCGGCGATGGTGTACCCGCCCGCGAGGTTGGCGCTGAATGTGGCGGCGGGAAAACGATTGAAGCGGTGCAATACCGCCGGGGAGACGGTTTCGTCGAGGTGGATGATATTGTCCAGGGTGATTGCTCTGCCGTTGGCGCCGTTCACGGTCAGGCTGTTCAATTCCGCGGGCGCAAGGCGACGGTCGCGGACGAGTTGTCCGACGATTTCATATTGTTGGCCGTCGCGGAGGAAAAAGCCGAATCGTTGCTCGCTCAGCGCGGCTTGCAGGGTTTCGGAGATGTCCCGTACCGAGACGCCGAGGGCCTGCGCGCGGTTGCGATCGATGTGAATGCGCACTTCCGGGTTGGTGAATTCCAAATTGACGTCCACAAAGCTGAACTCCGGGCGATCGCGGGCGGTCCCCAGAAATTCGGGCAGGATTTCGGTAAGACGTTCGAAATTGGGGTGCTGCACCACAAATTGCACCGGCATTCCACGTCCTCCGGTACGAATGGTGGGGGGTTCCCGCACGGAAAACTCCGCGTCCGGAATGGCTCGCAGTTCCCGGGTCAGGTGCCGGGCGATTTCGGACTGGCTCCGATCCCGTTGATCGGGAGGCTGCAATGCCAGGCGGGAAAACCCGGAATTGATGGTGGTGGCCGCTCCGAATCCGGGCGAGGTTACGGAGAGCGCGGCGCTGCGTTCCGGCACTTCTTCTTTCAGCAACCCGTCCAACCGGTCCATGACCCGCTCCATGTAAGCGTAGTTCGCGCCTTCCGGACCGCTGACCTGAAGCACCAGCAAACTCCGGTCTTCCAGCGGCGCGAGTTCGCGGGGCAGCACCGACCAGAAGTATCCGATGGAAACGAGACAGAACGCCATGATGGCCAGAGCGATCCACCGGTGATTGAGAACGTGTTTCAAGGTGCCGCGATAGCTGTCCGCCAAACCCCGGAAAAAGGGTTCGGTGGCCTGGTATAACCGGGGCATCCGGTCGTGTTTCTTCAGGATGCGGGTCGCCAGCATGGGGGTCAGCGTCAGCGCCACGAACGAGGAGATGATCACCGCCCCGGCCAGGGTCACCCCGAACTCGCGGAACAGGACCCCCGTGAGTCCGTCCATGAAAATAATAGGCAGAAAGACCGCGGTCAGTGCGAGCGTGGTTGCGATGACCGCGGTGAAGATTTCACGGATTCCGGCGTCTCCGGCCTGGATGGGCGGATAGCCCTTTTCGATTTTGGAGTAAATGTTCTCCAACACGACCACCGCGTCGTCGACCACCAAACCGATGGCCAGGACCATCGCGAGTAGGGTCAATACGTTGATGGTGAAACCAGCGGCATACATGATGAAAAAAGCCCCGGTCAGCGCGATGGGAATCGTGATTAAAGGAATGATCGCCGAGCGAATCTCGCGCAGGAAAAAAAAGATCACCAGGCAGACCAGAACCAGGGCGATCGCCACCGTTTGTTTCACCTCGGCGATCGAGGCACGGATGAATTCGCTGGTGTCGAAACCGATGCCAAGCCGGATGTCCGCGGGAAGGTCGGTTCTGATCTGGTCCAGCCGCCGGTAGAACTCATCGGCGATTGCGATTTCGTTGGCCCCCGTTTGGGGCCGCAGAACCACGCCCACCATCGGCACTCCGTCGCGCTTGAGAATGGTCCTCTCGTTGAGGGGTCCGATCTCCGCGTACCCGACGTCGCGAAACCGGACCGTGCGGTGTTCGTTCTGCACCAGGATGAGATCCTCGAACGCTTCCGGGTCGTCTCCCAGGCGGCTCAGCGTGCGTACGGTCAGTTCGATGGAATCGCCTTCCACCCGGCCGGAGGGGAGTTCGACGTTGGAGCGGGCCACCGCGTCGCGGACGCTGAGCGGGGTCAGCCCATAGGCCGCCAATCGGTCGGGATCCATCCACAGGCGCATGGCGTATTGCTTGGAACCCCAGATGTCGACGCGGGCCACGCCGTCGATGGTTTGCAGCCGGGAGCGAAAAAGGTTGTCGGCGATATCGGTCAACTCCAGCAGATCGCGCTGATCGGAATGGATGTTGAGAAAGATAATGGGGTCGCCGTCGGCGTCGGCCTTTTCCACCACCGGGGGCTCGGCATCCGAGGGCAAGCGCCGCATGGCGGAGGAAACCCGGTCGCGCACGTCGTTGGCCGCCCGGTCGAGATCGTCGTTCAGTCCGAATTCAATGGTGAGGGTGGAGCGGCCCTCGCGACTGGCCGAAGTGAGGGTGCGGATGCCCGAGACCGTGTTCACCTCGTTCTCCAGGGGCTCGGTGATCTGGCTTTCGATGACCGAAGCGCTGGCTCCGGGATATTCCGCGCGGACCGTGATGATCGGTCCCTCCGCCGCCGGGTATTCCCGGACGCCGAGAAATTGGAACCCCACGACCCCAAACAGCACGATGGCGGTGGCCATGACCGTGGTCAGCACGGGACGTCTGATGGTGATTTGAGAAAGATTCATGCTCTTGCTGCCGGTGACGGTCCCGATCGCGATCAGTTTTCATCGATGGCTCGCACCCGGTCCCCGTCGCGCACGTTCTGGGTGCCGGCGACCACCACCAGTTCGCCCGGTTCGAGTCCGGACAGAACCTGTATCCGGTCGCGGGTTCGTCGGCCCAGGGCGACCTGCCGCCGATGTACCCGGTCGTCGGAAACCACGAAAACATAGGATTCGACCCCCGGAACCACCGCTACGGATGGAATCATGATTTCCTCGTCCGCCGCTCCCAGATTCAGGCGCACCTGCGCGAAAGCTCCAGGCAATAAGCGGCTTTCCGGGTTCGCCACCGTTCCCCGCAGGTTGATGGTGCGCGTCTCCGGATCGATACTGGGTTCCCTGGCGTACACTTCTCCGTAGTGCGTTTGGGCGTTTCCGGTCAGGTCCAGTTCGAAGGTCTGGCCGATCGAGAGTTCGTCCAGGTAACGCTCCGGCACCGAGAAGTCGATTTTCAGCGGCTGAATGCGGTGCAGTGCGACGATCCTGGTGTCCGGCTGAATCAGCGCCCCCGGGCTAACATAGCGCAGGCCGATAATTCCGGAAAAGGGAGCCCGCAGTTCGGTTTTGGCCAATCGGGACTCGATCCGTCGCTGGCTGGCTTCCAGGACGCTGCGACGGTTGACCGCTTCCTCCAGGAGTCGCTGGGTGGTGCTGCCTTCGTCCATCAGACGACGCTGCCGCTCTTCCTCGAGGGTGGCAAACTTCAGATCGGCTGCGACTTGTTCCATCTCCGCCCGCAGTTCTTCGTCGTCGATGGTGATCAGGATCCGTCCCTTTTCCACCTCCTCGCCTTCGGTGAAATGAATGGCGCTGATTTTTCCCGAGATTTCGGCGCGAATATCCACCGATTCATCGGCCCGCAGGGTGCCGGTCAGCCGCAACGTCCGGTCGAGCGTGTCCTTTTCCGCCGCGATCACTCGGACCACGCGCGCGGATTCTTCTTCTGCGGCGGGGCCGGTCTCCTCCGAAACGGCGAGTTTGGGAATGACGATCACGGCGGCCGTCAGGACTGCCGCCAAGGTCCAGGCCGCGGCTTTAAGCCAAGGTTTCATGCGCATCCGGTACACTGAAATGCCGGGATTCGCAAATGGTTTCCCCTTGGAATTTCAGGGTGTCGGGCACCGGAGGAACCGGGATTGGCGATGGCGGATTTTGTTGGAGCATGGATCCATTGGGCGCAACTTTTTGATTCGCCGGGTGATTAATCGTATATAATGATGACTGTTACGCTAGAGGCAGCCTGGGATTGTTTTCTCGGTCGCCGGGCGGAAGTATTCGAAATCCAAACCAGGGACTGGACTATCGAAACGGGAACCGAAGCCGACGACACGAGGGAGGAAGACGAGGATGTGGCCTGCATGCGGCGCATCGCCGCCGGCGAGGAGGCCGCGTTGCGCGGCATCGTCGGGCGCTGGTACACGCCGCTGATGAACTTTTTCTACCGCTCGACCGGTTCCCGGCACGACGCCGAGGATCTGACTCAGAGCGTTCTGATCAAGTTGTACCGGGCTGCTCCGCGGTATCAGGAGACGGCGAAATTTTCGACGTTTCTTTTTGTGATCGCCCGGCGGGTGCTGCACAACCATCAGCGTTTTTTCTACCGAAAGCTCAAAGGGTTGATCGAGTACGGCAAGGTTTCTGAAACCCTGCTCGCCGATCCGGTGGATGACGGGCGGGCGCGCGAGTTGGAGGAGTTTTTTCAGTCCGCTCTCAATCGATTGTCCGAGAACCAGAGAACGGCCTTATTGCTGCGGAAGCAGCAGGGAATGAGTTACGGCGAAATCGCCGAGTCGATGGGCACCACCGAAGGCCGAGTGAAGACGTGGATTTTTCGTGCCCGGCAAAAACTAAAGGAGGTTTACGATGAACGGGAAATGTAATGAAATAGATGATGCGGCCAGGGGGCCTTTCGACGAGGATCTGGATCGTTTCCTGGGTTCGACCCGGATCAGCCCGTCTCCCGGGTATGAAAGTGAGGTCGCGAAGCGGATCTGCCGGCGAAAAGCTCGGAATGACCGGGCGTTTCGCGGTGCGTTATGTGCCTGCGGAGCCGTTGCGCTGTCGTTTTCCCTGTGGCTCGGATACGGCGTGGACCGCGGCGGCGTGACGGCCATGGAACCAACGCCTGATGAGGTCTATGTGGAAATTCACGTGTTGGAGGACCTCTTTTTCGGGGCCGAAGCCCTCGCGGACGACGATCTTCTGGATACCCTCGAATTCCTGATG
>PXBO01000067.1 GCA_003566885.1 Opitutia bacterium
CACCGAGGGGATTTTGCGAGCGGTAAATCACCCCGCCGTCGTTCATGTACTTCGCCAGCGCGTAATACCAGCCATCGCGCTCGAAGACGCGGAAGTAGAACATCCCGAGAATTTCATCCAAAGGCTCGAAATCCAGGCCATCCTCCGAGACCGCAACGTACGACGCCTGGTATTGTGAATCCGTGCCGGGGCGCGGGTCGGCGTGGTAATACATGCGGATGCGCTGCTGGTTGTGGTCCACGTGCACGTCCGGGCTGGCCACATGGTCGCGGCGGTGTCCGTCGTAACTGGGCGTCGTTTCCAGTGGCAGCACGCCGCCATGATAAATCTTCCAAGGCCCCTCCAGCGAATCGGCATACGCCAGGTAGATGTACCGGCCGTGGTGATGGGCGAAATAGAGGTAGTACCGGCCCAGTGGGTTCTCGATCCAGTCGGGCACTCTGATCAGCGACGGGCCGTTGATGTTGTTTCCACGGTCCAAGCCGCCCGTATCGCCGATAAGCCCTGTCATTTCCCTGTGGACGATTGGATTCGCTTCGAATCGCTCCACCTCAAAACGAAACGGTGACGAAGGCTCAACGTACTCCCAGTCGTCCAACTCAGCCGCTCCCGTTCCCGCTACTCCTACCGCAACCAGCAATCCGATTCCTGCATTTCGTCGGCGCTTGATAGCTCCGCACGTCCGACCAAAGAAAAAATCAATCCGCTGCATAAGCTCTATCGCGTAATCCGGCTCAATCTGTTGTCAATTATATTCCGCTCCGCCACCAAGGGGAGAACGAATGGATCGAATGCGGTTGTTCCGGCTGTCTCCGCCGCCTTTTCCGCTATGGGTCATCGCCATGCACAAACGATTCATCCGGCGCATCAACTCCTTCGCTCCTCCGGGCAATCGGTTGCGAACGCCCGCCTTGCGGATCAGCGAGGTCGCTTGCAGAAGCGTCCCGGCCACATCCCTCAGCAACACCCAGTCCACCGGGAAATGGATATTGGCCTCAATGCAGGTGGAGTCGAAAAGGCAATCGGAAGGATTGACCGCTTCCTCCATACCGATTCTTTCGATCATATCGGGATTACCGCAAACCGCAGTGATCGCTTCGTGAAGCTTTCGTATCTGATTCTGACTGAAAAATTACTGATCGAGAAACGCTTGAAATTTGGGACAGGCTCTACTCTATCTACAGAGCGCCTTTAACCTTTACTGAAGCGGCTTTCCCGGATAACGATCTGTAACTTATGAATCAGACTTTTACGGATTTACTGAACGCAAGCGTGTAACCTTACCAACGCACTCTCCAAATGACTACTCTAATCGCACTGCACTCATCAGCGACGCTTACTGTGTTGGGAGTTTTTACCGTCGGCGCACTTGCCCTACTGGGCATGTATGGTCTCATTTCATCCTTTAAGGCGTATCCGCCGTCAGATGGTGTCGTACGGTACAGTCAATTCGGAGCCAAGGGCGACGGCGAGACCGACGATATCGATGCGATCGGCAAGGCCCATCAGTTCGCCAACGAACACGGTCTTCCGGTGCAGGCAGAGGCTGGAGCCACATACTACATAAGTGGCAAGGACCGTACGGTGGAGATTCAAACCGACACCGACTTCGGCACCTCATCCTTTATCATAGATGATACCGACGTCGAGAATCGGCGCAGCAATGTCTTCAGAGTGGGTCCCCGACTGCATTCACTCCAGCTTAAAGGCGTGGAATCTCTCGCGAAGAATCAGGAGAGCATCAATGCGGCGCTACCCGGCCCGTGCCTTATCACCGTCACCGATTCCAACGTAAAACGCTACATTCGGTTTGGCCCGAATCAGGACGCAGGAATGGATCAGACCGACGTTTTTATCGTCGATAAAAACGGCAAAGTGGACATGAATGCGCCAATCATCTGGGATTTCGACCAGATTACGGACATTACCGCCCATCCGATTGATGAAACAACGCTGACCATTACCGGAGGACGCTTTACAACCATTGCCAACGCCGAGGAGTCGCGATATTCTTATTACGGCCGCGGGATCTTGATCGGGCGATCCAACGTTGTCCTCGACGGCCTCGAGCACCGCGTCACCGGCGAGGGGGAACAAGGCGCTCCATATTTCGGGTTTCTTCACATTCAGGATTGCGCAAACATAACGGTCAAAAACACCATTTTGACCGGTCGCAAAACCTACCGGACAATCGGCTCGGCGGGTGTCCCTGTCTCGATGGGCAGCTACGATCTCAATGTCACCCGGGCTGTAAATGTCTCCTTCGTGAATTGCAGCCAGACGAACGACATCAATGACCGGATATACTGGGGAATCATGGGGTCCAACCACAGCAAGAATATGCTTTACGAAAACTGCAGTTTATCCCGGTTCGACGCGCACAGGGGTGTCGCCAACGCCACAATCCGCAATTCGTCTCTGGGACATATGGGCATAAACGCGATTGGCAGCGGGACTTTTACCATAGAAAATACACGGGGTTACGCATCAACCTTCATCAATCTGCGCTCCGACTATGGAAGCACATGGCAGGGCGATCTCATCATCCGCGATTGCGTTTTCGTCCCTTCAGGCGGCAGACCGGTCGACAGGGTCAACCTGATAAACGGACGTTATACCGGTCAACATGACTTCGGGTATACCTGCTATATGCCAAAGCGTATCACAATCGAAACCCTTCACATTGACGACTCGCGGCATTCCGGCAATTATCGCGGTCCGGCTATCTTCGCCGATTTCAACCCGGCTCTCATAGATGTATCCTACGAGGAAAAATTTCCCTACGTCATAACCGACGAAGTCCTATTGAAAGACATCTCCACTGCCAGCGGCAAGCCACTGCGTATTAGCGACAATCCCTTTATGTTCAGAGAAGTGAACGTAACAATCATCGACGACGCCGCCGAGGGGATATTTAATCCCTGACAAGAATGCCATCCAGATATGGGCGCTTGTCTTAGACCTGCCTGCGGAAAGTTTCAACGGGACGTTCCGGCTGTGCAAGGGATTTTGCCGCTAAACAGGAAACCGTGATTGCTCAAACTCAAAATCGCAAATCCGACATCGGCCTCGGTTCTTTTTCTCTCACAAGACCAAGCGACTCCGGGAGACCTTTGACGGTCCCGCTTTCATCGCTGCAATTGCTCGGCACATCCCGATGCCGTCACGCCACAGTTCGAAAGCGCAACCGGTGCGGAAATCGAAGTCATCGAACTACCCCGCAACGCCTTTCCGCGCATATCGCGCAAAAAGTCCCGACTCCGGTTGCCGGAAGCAGGAAATCGATCCTTGGCCGAGTAAAATCAGGTTTCGATCTCGCTGGCACCGATCCTCACCAAACCGTATTTTTCGCTATAGGTTATAGCTAGCGGTATAATCCAGAAAAAGGCCGTTATCCTTTCGTCATTCTCCATAATCCACATTCCGTCCGTGTGCGAAAGTCCTGTCGAAGCCTAACGCCACAAAAATGAATCGAGCCATGGCCAACAACGCAATCCTCATCACTGTCGTCCAGCGGCGCGGCGACTGTTTATCGATTAACAGCCACCCTGAGGCGCATACGCCGAGTCTCGATCGGATCGCCTTGGCTTGCGCTTCGACGGCACTCCTCCGTGCCCGATTCTATTCTTAATTAATGAGAAACAAAATGTCTATTGTCCCAGTCTCTATTCGCTTCCTGCTCACCCTAAGCACCGTTCTCTGGTTGGTCGGCGGGGTCCCGTCGACACTCTACGGAACGGGGGGAATCTCCGCCAGTTTTCTGGAAACCTTCGGTGAAGGTACCTATGACCATGAGCCGTGGTATCCCATGAACGCCGA
>PXBO01000074.1 GCA_003566885.1 Opitutia bacterium
CCGCCAAGCGGGAGCCCGGAGATGATCGTTATCGCGAGGAAGGGCTTTCCCGGGAAACGCATTCACGCTTTCGCCAACTCGTATATCGCGCCGTCGCCGAGGGCGAAATTTCGGCGTCGAAGGGAGCTGAACTGATGGATCAATGCCTGAGCCATCAGTCCCGGCCCCGCGCGCATTGGCTTGGAAACAAGCGTACGGCCCGGCTACCGGCCCGAATGGCAAGTCTCGACATTTCCCGCAAAATGTCGCTTCGATTGGTGCCAGCAACGCATGAAACCCAAACGCCAACTCGTTCCGTCAGTCACCTGGGTCATTGCGGCAATGCTTGGTCTCCTTCTGCTCGCCATCTTGATGACCTCGCTGATGGAGGTCCGCAGCGGCGTACATATCCGCACGGTCGATGCATGGAATATCAGGCAGATCGGCCAGGCGGCTCTGATCTATGCCATGGAGAACGAAGGCCACCTGCCGGAAACGAACCTTGGACCGGAAGGAATTCCGGTAGAAGGCGAAACGACCACCGTCCACCGTTACGCCATGGCACTCACCCGAAAGTCCGACCTGAATACGATCGATGTGTTCATCTCACCAATCGATCAGCATTCGGGGGTCCAAAAACAATTGAGAAATCGGCCCATCGCACTCGGCAGTCTGGACAACGAGGATAGCTCCATGAACCCGGACTTCCTCGAATCCGGGATCTCCTATCAGCTAATCGGCGGCCTGAAAATGGACTTGCCCACCACCACGCCGGTTGCTTTTACCCGGGGACTGCGCGAGGACGGAACCTGGGACTCCCGGAACGGCGTTCACGGCTCCGATGGCGGGCACATTGTCTTTCTGGCCGGCAACGTGCGCTGGTCCAGGGATCTGCACTCCGAGTTCGACCAACTCAAGGGCCTCGCCGGAGAACCCACATCCAACGTCCTCGAAACCCTCTCGCCCGATCACGCCATCTACGGTGACCCGGAGCCGCCCATTGCCGACGGCACCCGGGGCGTGGGGACTCGCACCGAGGAGCGCGGGCGTCGATCCCAATAAATCGCCTTCGCACGCGTCAGAGAAGGCGTTCGCAAGCGAACACGCCACATGGGATTTGGAAAACCTGATGACGCACGGTATAGACTCCCCGTCATCAAGTTTTCGGATCTTGAAGGTACCGTGGACAAGGGGGGCAGGTTTCCCGTTTTTGCTGGCGCACCCTCCGGCAACTGCTGTACCCTGCTTGTATGCATATCCCGATACTTTCATTGCGAGGTTTGTCCGTCCTTAATCTCGTTTTGTTGTCCGGCCTGCTCCTTTGGGCGCCGGCGCAGGCCTGGGAGCGGTACCTGCCGGAGAGGGCGCTCTATTCTCTCTATGAGGCGGCCGAGGCGCACCGCGAGGCGCAACGGCACGATGAAGCGCATGAGATCTTCGAAGAGCTGGTCGCCCGATCCCGGGAGTGGGACTTTCCCTCTTACACCCATCATGGCCTGTGGTACCTGGCCACTTTCGCGCGCCAGGCGGGCGGACTCGAGGAGGCGCTCCGACTTTATGAGGAATCGTTGGTATATTTTCGAGAAGCACAGAGGCGTGGAGATGTGGACTATCCTCCCGCGGAATGGATGTTGCTCGAAAACATCCGTTCAGTACATGATGAGTCCGGACGTTTGAACGCGGCGCTGCGGATACACCGCGAAAACGTGGAGCAAATACGCGAGTTGGTCGCCGCGCAATCGGGAGCGGACCGCGCGGCTTCGCTGGAAACACACCTGGCGAATTTAGCAGACCCGGAATTGCGGGAGCTCGTGGAGATGATGATCCTCACTGAACATAAATACCGGATACGCCAGGGAAACATCGAAGGGGCCCTCGGCGGCCTGGCCCGATTAACCGAAACGTTGGAACGCTACGCCGCCCGGAGCCATATCCAGGACACTGTCCTCGCCAAAGCTTACAGCCATCAGGTCACCCTGATGGCAACGATGGCTGATCCCTCATCCCTGCATGAGACGATCGAGAAGCAGCGGGCGCTTCCGCAGACCGAATCCATCGCGTATTACACCGAGTCCGAGAGAGTGCGCTACGCTTTGTTGAAGTTTTTCGATACCGGTGAAAATCTCGACGAGGCGCTGGAAGAGGCGCGAGCCGGGATTCAATGGTTGGAGCAAAAGAATTTTTCGCGCGGTGCGGCTGGTGCGCGTGTTAACCGGTTGATTATGCTCGCCGAAGCCGGCCGGGGCGAGGAGGCGCTCAGGCTCCTGCATGATTTGCTCGAAGAGACCCAGCAGCTCGGCGAACCGGCCGTGGACTGGATAACGGGCTACACTCCCTGGATTCTTTCACGAGCGCTCAACGAACCCGGACACGACGAAAGGTTTTGGAACGCGCTGCAATCGATATGGAGGAGCGCGGAGTTTCTCAGCGCGGCCTTTGCCTATGAAAATTACGCACGCTACCATTTCAAAACCGGAGCCGTAGACGATGCGATACGTTATGCCCGACTCGGCCTGGCCTACAGCGAGATGTTTGAGCGAATCGCAACAACACGAAACCTGGAGGCGGCCATTGACACCTGGCTCGAGAGCCTTGACAGCACCGGGGAAGAAGGCGCGATTCGGGAGGTCCCCGTGGTTGTGCCTCAGGAGTCAAGGGATCACGCGATAACAGTACCGGATTTCGCGTTCCGGACTCCCTTCGATTTCGTCGAGATCGAGTATATGATTCCGCTTTCCTCCGAGGAGGCCGGGGCCAACTTCCGGGCCCGCACCAGCGTGCCGGCCCGGGTGAAGTTTTTCGATCCGCGGAACAAGCGTTTGATTGGCGTGGATTCAAATGGAAACGGCGACTTCAACGGCCTGGGTGAGGTCGCTTTCCGCGACGCACGCCTTGATGGCTTTCCGGAACTTCCCCTCGAAGCCGAGGAGCGGGAGCCTGTCCTGAAACTATTCGTCTATCCGATAACGAATCCGGGGCCGAATGAACCGACCGTAAATCCAGAGCTCACCATCACGGTCGAAATCGAGAGTAACGGCGAATGGCGGACCTGGGCGATAACGCGGCTCGTTTCCGGAGATGAAGCCTTGTAGGCGGAGGTGCTCACACGGAGTCGGGTCGGGATCAACGCTCCGAGGTTTTGGGATCGCCGCTGTATTAAAGGGTTCGTCAACCCCATAATCAAGCAGAATCAGGCCCAACCCATTCGCATGGGCAATTTCCCTGGCGGCCATGCTCCCCGCATGGCCGCCAGGGAAATTGGTGCTTGCGTTTGTAAAAGGGGGAGGGTCGACTCGGCGGCTTTTTCTAGCGGATCTCCCCAATGCGAACGAAGCGGGGCCGCCTGTGGGGACAATGATAATACGAGAACTCAAGAATGACTGGTTTGGCAATGTGCCGAGAGACCTGATAGCGGGGGTGGTGGTCGCGCTGGCACTGATACCGGAGGCGATCGCGTTTTCGATTATCGCCGGTGTTGATCCTCAGGTGGGGCTGTATGCCTCGTTTTGCATCGCGGTGGTGATTGCCTTTACCGGGGGGCGTCCGGGAATGATCTCGGCCGCGACCGGGGCGATGGCGCTTTTGATGGTGACGTTGGTTCGCGAGCACGGGCAAACGGGATGACGTCAGGTCTGACTCTTGACTGAGGGGTACGCCGCGTTGTGTTTTAGTCAAAGGTCAAGACCTGACGTGTTTCCAGGTTGCGTGAGCAAATGCGCCAAAGCGATCCCCCGGTCTCTTATCTGGTTGGTGCTTCCCGCGCGACCCTGGCCAAACACGAACAAAAACTCCTTGATAAAGAATGGAAAAACCTCCGCCCCGGCATC
>PXBO01000059.1 GCA_003566885.1 Opitutia bacterium
GCGGCGCGGGCGGAGCCGCGACCTCGGGCGATGCTTTCGGCATCGGCACTGTCGGGGTTGTTTTTGCCGCGGTAGACAAAACGCCTCCTCCGGGACTTCGCCGCAGGGCGAAGTCCTTACCAATTGCCGATATTCCGGTCGCTGTCGACCCCGTCGGGACCGAAGGACCAGAGGTCGTAGCTTCCTTCGTTGTGTTGCCCGGGATAGCGATACTGGTACTGATTACCCCAGGGATCGCGCAAGAGCTCGTCGCGGTCGATATACGGCCCGCGCCAGCGGTCGCCCCGCCCTTCCGGAGCCCGCACCAAAGCCTCCAAGCCCTCCTCGGTGCTCGGATAACTGCCCAAGTGCATCCGGTAAGAGGTCAGCGGCACCCGAAAGGCCTGATTCACCTGGTGCTTGGCGATGTCCACCTGGCTTTCACCGAAGACCTTATCGACATTGCTGATCAAAACCCCGGCCAGCAGGCCCACCAAGGCGAGCACAATCAGAATTTCAAGCAGAGTAAAGGCGGATCGAGTGGAGCGACCGGCGGAAAGAAGATCATTACGGTTTCTCATGGTGAAGGCTGGAAAAAAGCGTTGAATTAGGATGACGAGGCGCCGGAGGTCCGACAATGGATATTAACACTTCATTGGACCGCAAGTTACACCGCCGGGTTCCCTGGGAGGGTGTGGACTGATCGGACCGATCGGTCCGATCAAACTCAAAAGCTACGAGCCGCCGCCGGCGTAGAAGGTATTGATCTTCTCGGCGACATCGCGGTAACCGATGTCGACCGAATAAATCGTTTTGTACTCGGCGATGGCTTCCTCGGTCTTACCCATTATCTCATAACATTCGGCCAACTCGTAAATCACCTCTTTTTTCTGGTCGTTCATGCCGGAAATCTCCGACTTGACGGCGGCGTACTGCTGTACCGCGAGGTCGTACTGTTTCTTGTGCTTGAAACAGTTGCCAAGATACACCAGGGACTGCACGCGGAACTTGGCGTTGCGTTGTGACAGCTGAAACTGCTCGATGGCGGCATCGATCTCACCCTTCTTGAAAAGGAGGCGGCCAAATTCGAAACGATTGCCGTAATCGTTGGGGTAACGTTCCACCAAAGCACGGGTTTCGTCCAGCTTTACCGAGTCGAGTTCCTCCTGCAGAGATTCGATCTGTTTTTCGAGCTCCTCCTTTTGATCGGGATTGTCCTTGATCTGCCGGCTCAAAAGCCCGATTTCACGCTCGAGCCGGCCGGTTTTCAGATCGGACTTGACCCGTTCCAGATTGGCGTCAGCCGCACCGGAAGGAAGCTCCTGTGCCTTTTCCACCCACTTGATGGCCTCGTCGAAATTGCCGACCTTCTCGTATTGCTTGATCAAGTTGCGGTAGTGGTTGAGGTTTTCGGGTTCCGCCTCCACTTTGGCCAGGGTATCCTTAATAATGTCCTGGGAGGCGTCCTCCGAGCTGACCACCTTCGCTTCCTGCTCCAATGCGATCGCCTGACCCTCGTCGCGAAGCTTATCCCGATACGACCCGGCTTCGTCCCATTTGCCTTTTTGCATCGATTGGGCAACCGATGCGGACTTGATCATGGCCTGTCCCGCCTCGTGTCCGGGCTTGAGTTCCAGAATCCGTTCGGCGGCACTCAGCGCGGCGTCCGCCTGGCCCGCGGCAATGTAAGCCTCACCGATTTCCAGAAGCGTCTTGATGTTGTCGGGCTGAACCTCACGGATTCCCTCCAGGGCGAAGACCCGTGTGGCCGGCAGCCCGTGCGACTTGGCCGCGTCAGCCAGGAGCTTCAAAGCCGAGAGATTGGTCGGATCCCTGCTGAGCATCTTTTCCGCCGCGTTCATGGCCTTGGCCGGATTCTTCTTCACCTGACTCGAAGCCGTAATCATGAACGGCGCGGAGGACAGGCCCCCGATCGCCTTGGCCATCAGGCGATTCTTGGTGGAGAATTGCTTTTTTTGCGCGGCTCGCAAGAGCTTCCTGACCGAAAGACACTCCGGATGCCTTTCGAGGACGCTCAAACAAATCTTGATAGCATACTCGTAATTCTCCCGTTCAACGGCGAGGCGAGCGATATCGACCTGTTTCTGAAATTGCGGCTTAAGAGATGTGAGAGCTATTTCTGGCATTTGATCGATCAGTCCGTGTAAAAGAAAAGTTCTTAACCAATTGAGGCAGCGAGTCAAAACGAAAAAACATCCGATACTCGACAGTTAGACTGACAACGCAAACCCGGTATTCCCGCCGTCCCCGGTCCCGATTCAGCCGTGCCACCATCAATTTGACGAGTCCCTTTCGGGAAAGTTGGACGCTAACCTTAGGACGTGGAGGGTCGGCATTGTCAAACGCGAGATTAAAAAAATCCCGCAAAGACCACCTCGTTTACAGAAGCCCATCCTCCGCCACGGCTTGGCGTAACGCCTGCATCCAACGTCGAACTTCCGCCCTATCCGAACCCTCCACCAACAATCGGATTTTGGGCTCCGTACCGGAATAACGCACCAAGATTCGCCCACGATCCCCGAGTTCCGCCTCCGCGCGGGCCATGGCGGCGCTCAACCGCGGTAACGAAGCCAGGTCCGGCTTGCCTTCAACCCTCAACGCTTCGCTCTGTTGCGGAAACGCCACAAACCGGCTTGCCAGTTGTGACAGGCGCGGCGAACCGGCCGAACTCAACAGAACCTCTATAATCTTGAGCGCGGCCAAAAGGCCGTCTCCGGCGGGTGCGATTTCCGGGAAACTGATGTGCCCGGACGATTCCCCCCCGAGGTTGAATCCGCCTTCGACGAGACGCGCCAGAACATTGCGGTCGCCGACATCGGTGCGCTCCACCTTGCCCCCCGCCGCCCGCAGAACGGCGTCCAGTCCCAGATTGCTCTGCACGGTGACGACCAGCGTACGATGCGCGAGTTTCCCGCCTTCCAGCGCATGGAGCGCCAGCAGAGCCAGCAAGGCATCCCCGGGAACCACCTCGCCGGTCTCGTCCACCGCGACAATCCGGTCACCGTCTCCGTCCAGGGCCAATCCCAAATCGGCTCCTTCCGATCGTACCCGGGCAGCCAGGATCTTCGGGTGCTGACTGCCCACTCCCTCATTGATGTTGCGCCCGTCGGGCAAATCTCCCAACGCGATAACCCGGGCTCCCAATGCCCGCAATACGCGGGGACCGGTACGAAAGCCGGCTCCATTGGCCGCATCCATGACGATGGTCCAACCCTGAAGCGCGCCGGGAGGCAGAATTCCGATAAGCCTTTCCTCGTAAAAGGCCAAATCCGGTTCGTCGCGCACCTCCCCCGTCCTGGCCGCTCCCTCATTGAGACGGGGATCATCCAGCCATCTTTCGATGTCCTCCTCCGCCTGGTCGGTGAGTTTCCTGCCTTCGGCGGAGAAAAACTTGATGCCGTTATCGTCGGCGGGGTTGTGGGACGCCGTCACCACGACCCCCAGGCCGGCGCCATAGTGCAGTACGGCCAGCGCAACCGCCGCGGTCGGCGCCACCCCCAGCCGGATCACGTCGACGCCGGAAGCCCTCAAGCCATCAACGAGCGCCGCTTCCAGGACGGGACCGGATTCCCGGGTGTCCCGTCCGATCACCGCCAGCGGACGGTGCGATGATCGCCCCTGTTCCGCCAGCACCTGTCCCGCCGCCCGACCGAGGCGCCGGGCAAACTCGGGATTGATCCATTGGTCGCCAAAACGCCCGCGCACACCGTCGGTCCCGAAATACTTCCGCTTCCTCATTACTGGTAAAATGAGCCTACCTTTTTCACAAAATCCCGCACGGCCCCGCCCAGGAGATTCTCCCTGGCCAGCTCGAGCCCCTCCTCCACGGACGCCGCACTTCCTTGAATGCTGAAGGCCAAAGCGGCGTTGAGCAGGATCGAGTTCACCAAGCCGGCGGGCGCCTCTCCGTCGAAAATCGCCTGGAGCACTCGCAAGTTGTCTTTCAGGCTTCCGCCGGCCAAATCGGACCGTTGACATTCAGGCAGCCCGTAACGGTCGGGTCCCCAAACCTGGTCATCCCCCTGGAAACGGCCGAAACCGGACGTCCGGTTCTGCGTGGCACAGGAGATTTCATCCATACCCTCCCCATCGGGCAACCGGCCATGGGCCACATAGCCCGCTTCCAGTCCAACCGAATGGAGCGCCTCCGCCAAGGGCGACACCCAGGAGTCGCCGAAAACCCCCATTAACTGAAAGGCCGGTCGGCCGGGATTGATCAACGGGCCGAGAATATTAAACACCGTCCTCTGCCCGCGGCCCGCCAGTGCCTTGCGCACGGGCATGATTTCCTTGAAAGCCGGATGGTAGGCCGGAGCAAAAAAGAAAACAAAATTCAACTTGTCGAGGGACCGGCGCGCCAGGTCCTCATCCATCTCCAATGGCACTCCCAGCGCCTGCAAAAGGTCCGCGCTTCCGCAACTGGAGGTGATGGAACGGTTCCCGTGCTTAAAGACCGGAACTCCGGCCGCCGCCAGAACCAGGGCCGCAGTGGTCGAAATATTGAACGTTCCCTGCCGGTCTCCGCCGGTGCCGCAGACATCGATCGCCCGCCCGGCCCATTCGCCCACTCCCGGATCCCGGGCCAACACGCGAAAGGTCCGGGCAAAACAACCCACTTCCGCACCGGTTTCACCCTTGTTCGCAAAACCGATCAGAAAACGCTCCTTCAACCCGGCCTCGACATCGTGCGCCGCCAAAGCGCGGGCGGCGGCCTCCGCTTCCGCAGGCGTCAAGTCAGCCCCCGCCTCAACCCGTTCCGCCGCGTTCCGTAATTCGATGGTGTCACTCATGATGCAGTTGAACCTCTAAAATGAATCCGTTTCTCCCGCTGGCTCGCAAACGGGATCTCCTCAGCAAGCGCACCCTGTTCCCGTTTGTCCAGACCGGAATCGCACGATAAAAACGTTTCCCGAATATCGCTTGACGCCCCATGATGCCCTACGTAATGCTTTTTCCTTTGCGTCCAGTGCAAAAGTTCTATCTCTTTTTCAAACCTACACATAACCATGGCCAATCCAAAACGTAAGCAATCGAAGGCGAGAAGCGCCAAGCGCCGCGCCGCCAACCGTTTCAAGGCGCCAGAGCTCGCCAAAGACACCGTTGACGGAACCACCTTCCGGCCGCACCGCGTCAATCCCAATAACGGGATGTACCGCGGCCGTCAGGTCATCGACATGGAAGCCTGAAGCTTCCTGATTCCCCTCCCATTCTTCCCGCGGTGACCATTCCGCAAATCCCCCCGACACACCATGGAGGATAAAGGGGCCGGCACTACGACCATCGCCATCGACGCCATGGGCGGAGATCTGGGACCCGAGGAAGTCGTCGAAGCCTTGAAGCTGGCCTACTCACGGGTACCCAAGCTGGAGCGGACGATCCTCACGGGCCGCAAGGAAATCCTTGATCCTCTGATCCGCAAGGCCGGCCTGGCCGACGACTCCCGGGTGAGCGTGCACCACGCCACCGAGGTCATCGAGATGAATGATAAGCCGCTGCAAGCCCTGAAGCGGAAAAAGGACTCCTCCATGGTCCGGGCGATCGACCTGGTGAAATCCGGCCAGGCCAAGGTGCTTCTCAGCTGCGGCAACACCGGCAGCCTCATGGCGGGCGGCACGATCAAACTGCGCGTCATGGAAGGCGTGGACCGGCCGGCCCTGGCCACCGTCATTCCCAACAAGGAGTGCCACTTTGTGCTGATCGATGCCGGTGCCAACCCGGAAGCCAGACCGGAGCACCTGGTCCACAACGCGATTCTGGGAAAGATTTATTCGAAGGTCGCGCTCGGCATCGAGGATCCGCGCATCGGCCTGCTCACCATCGGAACCGAAGAGGGAAAGGGCAACGAACTCACCCACCAGACTCACCTCCTGCTGAAAAAGGTCTCGCATCTGGTCAATTACCAGGGTCCGATCGAAGGCTTTCACCTCTTTCAGAACCATGTCGACGTGGTGGTATGCGACGGTTTTGTGGGCAATATCGTGCTGAAAACCTGCGAATCGCTTTTCCACGCGCTCAAGGAATACCTCAAGGAGGAAATCACCCGCAACCCGCTCCGAAAAATGGGCGCCCTGCTCTCCATGGGTGCGTTCAGGGCGATGAAAACCCAGCTCAATCCCGACCATTATGGCGGGGCTCCCCTGCTCGGACTGCGGGGAAACATCCTCAAGGCCCACGGATCGAGCAACCGGGAGGCGATCATGAACGCGATCCGCATCGGCACGGAAATCATCGCTCAGGACATGAACACCCACATGCTCGACGAGATCCGTGAGGTCAATGAAGCCCTGCGACAGGCTGAAGCCTCCCCAATTCTATGAGCGCCCAACTCCCCACCGGAACCCAGGCGGATGAACTCGCCTCCGCCGCGCGGGTTGACCCCGGCGGCGCCCGCCAGACCGTGGCGATCCGGGCCACCGGAGCCTACACACCGGAAAAGGTTCTGACCAACAACGAGCTCACCCACCTGGTGGACACCAGTGACGAGTGGATTGTCAGCCGTACGGGAATCCGCGAAAGACGAATCGCCGCCCCGGATGAAACCGCCGCCGACATGGCCGTCCAAGCCGGAGCCAGGGCGATCGAGAAAGCGGGGCTGTCACCGGCGGATATCGATCTGGTTATCGTGGCCACCATTACTCCGGATATGCCTTTCCCGTCGACCGCCTGCCTGGTGCAGACGCGGCTGGGAATGCGCAACATCTGCGCTTTCGACGTTGAAGCCGCCTGTTCCGGCTTTATTTACATCACCGAAATCGCCACGGCCATGCTGCAAAGCGGCCGCTTCCGGCACGCCCTGATCATCGGCACGGAAAAGCTGTCTTCCATCCTCGACTGGAACGACCGCTCGACCTGCGTCTTGTTCGGCGACGGCGCAGGCGCGGCGGTTTTGAGCCGGGGCGAACAACATGGCAACGGCTCCCTGAGCGTTCTGGACACCCGGCTCGGGGCCGACGGCGCGGCATCGAACATTTTGTACATGCCGGGCGGCGGCTCACGCATTCCGGCCAGCGCGGAGTCGCTGGCCGCCGGTCACCACTTCCTTAAAATGAACGGCCGGGAAGTTTTCAAGATCGCCATCCGCATCATGGAACAGGCGACCCGGGACATCCTGGCGCGAAACGACGTTCCCCTGGACCGTGTGGCCTGCATCATTCCCCACCAGGCCAATTCCCGCATCATTGAGATGCTCTCGGAGCGGATGCAGGTGCCGATGGATCGTTTTCACATCAATCTGGACCGCCTCGGCAACACCTCCGCGGCCTCGGTTCCGCTGGCCCTGGACGAAGTCCTGGCGCAAGGTAAGATCGCCTCGGGAGAATACGCCGTTCTGGTCGCCTTCGGCGCCGGCCTCACTTGGGGCGCGACACTGCTGAGAGGTTAACCCCCATCGCGGGATTGGCGGCCCAGCAGCCGTACCATATTTTCCCCCAGCATCAGCCGTTTCTCTGTTTCCGCCAATCCGGCCGAGTCAATTTCTTCGAGAAACCTGCCGAAATCGGGTTCTTGTTGCTCCTTCGGATACAGCCGCAACGGGTAGTCCGACCCGTACAGCACTCGCTCCGGACCGATCCGGTCGATCACGGCACGGAAGATTTGCTTGTCGTAAAGAAGCGGGCTGGCCGCGGTATCATAATACACATTACGCATGCGGGGGCCCACCCACCGGTTCAGCTCAAAGAAGGGTAACAGCCCCCCCCAGTGGGCCAAAATCAGCTTGAGGTCCGGGAAACGGCCGGCGAGCCCGACCATGTCGTCGAGGGAATCCTGCAACCGCCCTGAATATCGACGACCTACCGGTTCGTTGACGTGCAGGTTGACCGGCACGTCCAGCGAAACCGCCCGCTCCACCAACGCGATCCATCCGGGATCCTCCATGGAAAAACCCTGGGCCGCGGGAGAAAGTTCGCCCAGGCCGCACAGGCCGGATTCGACCGCGCGCTGCAGTTCCTCCGCCGCGGCCGCGCCGGCACCCGGCTGGACGGTGGCGAAAGCCCGCAGACGATCGGGATGCCGTTTTACCCAATCGATATGCCAGTCGTTCTGCTCGATGCAGGTGTTCTGATTCTCCCAGTACCAGCCTAAGAGCACCGCCTGCTCCACCCCCGCCGCATCCATATCGGCCAAGAGGGTATCGACATCCGGCCACCCCTGCAGCCGTGCCCCCGACAGCGGCGCCGCCAGTTCAGCCCAGTGACGCTCCCCCCGGGACGCCGACCACCCCCGCGGATCAGCCGCCACTTCAGGCGGGTAAAGGTGAACGTGGCAATCGATAATCATGGGCCAAGGCTGCCGTTTTCAAGGAAAGTCGTCAATCCGACCCGTGCGCACCCGGTCTGACAATTTCCGCTTTCCGCTTTATTTCCGAACGCTTTTCTCGTACAAGGAACCCATGCTGCGGTTCGCCCTTACGGGCGTCGATCAGCGCATCCGTATTCGGCATCCATCTTCGCTTAATGAATTCAACGAAGGCTTACATCCTCGACACCAACGTTCTGCTGCATGATCCCCACGCCCTCTACAAATTCGAAGAACACCATGTAATCCTCCCGGTGGAAGTGCTCGAAGAACTCGACCGGTTCAAGAGCGATCCCAGTGAAAAAGGGCGCAACGCACGGCATGTGCACCGCGAACTCAAGAAGCGCTTCGGCGATTCCACCGCCGCATCGATGGTGGACGGAGCCGACCTTCCCACGGGCGGCAAACTGTCGGTGCTGGTCAATCAATACCTCTTAAACACCAGCCGCAAACGACACAGTGCGGGCATGAAACGGCTGCTGACCGTCTTTCCGGACATGGCCAAGATGGATAATCGTATCCTGGCCTGCACGCTTTTCGTGGCCGAGACCTCGGGAAAACCGGCCACTCTGGTGACCAAGGACATCAACATGCTGCTCAAGGCCCTGGCGGTCGATCTGCGCGCCGAAGACTACCTCAACGACAAGGTAAAAGAGCGTTTTGGGGAGAACGGAGACGATTTTTACTCCTCGATCGAAATCAGCAGGCATGAGATGCAACGATTCGGATCCGAGGGTGAAATCACCCTGCCGGCGACCAGGGTCAACGGCATGGCGATCAACGAATACGCCTTGTTGCAGACTTCGGACGGCGGTGTTTTCCCTTCCCGGTACGCCGGCGCCGCCTCCTTTCGAAAACTCGCTTTGCCGAGTCACCTCCAACCACCCGGCGGCATCGCGATCAAGCCCCGCAATCTGGAACAACAGTTCCTGATGGATGCGTTGCTCGACCCCGATATTTCCCTGGTCACTTGCTACGGCAAGGCGGGCACGGGAAAAACCATCGTGAGCACCGCCTGCGCGCTCCATTTGATGGGACAACAGCAGTACGAAGGGGTCAGTATTTCCCGGCCGGTCATTTCCATGGGCAAAGAAATCGGCTACCTGCCGGGAGATATCAACGACAAGATGATGCCTTGGCTGCAACCCTATCACGATGCCCTGAACGTGATTTACCCGATGCACGAGAACCGGAATCCCGGTTTCGCCGATAAACGGGTTTCCCGCCGCCCCAGGAAAAACGCCAAGAAGAAAGCTTCTTCCGGCAGTTCCGCCCAGAATGGCGGTTCGGCTTACGCCAAACCTTACCAGGAACTGATCGCGTCCGGCCTCCTGGAAATCGAAGCGCTGACCTTTATTCGTGGCCGTTCCATTCCGCGACGCTTTTTCATCCTGGACGAGGCCCAACAACTGACGCCCCACGAGGTGAAGACAGTGGTCAGTCGCATGAGTGAAGGCTCAAAGATCATTCTGCTCGGCGACCCGACCCAGATCGACAATCCGTACGTCGATTCTCAGTCCAACGGCTTGGTCTACGCAAAAAACAAATTGCGCGATCAATCCCTGGCGTCTCACGTCAAGCTGACCAAAGGCGAACGCAGCCCCCTGGCCGAGCTGGCGGTGACGCTGATGTGATCCCGCCGGGTAGCCCGTCATCACAGGCGGGCCGGAAAACCTCATCTTTTTTAGAATAATTCTTGATATTAATCCAAAAACAGCGATAGGTACAGGATCGTGAACGGAATCAAGAATCAACGACAGGCCGTCCTGGACCGCACGCTGTCCCGGAGCGGGTTGCGCATGACCCGGCAAAGACAGACGGTTTATGACACTCTCATGGACCAGCGGGACCACCCGACCGCCGACGAAGTGTTCAGCCGGGTGAAAAGAACCATGCCTACCATTTCGCTTGCCACCGTTTACAATTGCCTGGAAAAACTGGTGGATTGCGGTTTGGTGAGACAGGTCAACCGCGACCGCGAGTCGACCCGCTACTGCGCCAATCTGAAGGAGCACGGCCATTTTTATTGCCGCCAATGCGGTTCGGTGCACGACATCGACCTGCCTTCCGGACAGCCCGCCGATCTGGGGCTCGCCCTTCCCGAGGGATTTCGGGTCGACCAGCTGGACGTGAACCTTCGCGGAGTCTGTCCGGAGTGCGGAGCCAAACAACAATCCTGAGAAACAGCCTATTTTACATCATGAGCAAACAACTGGAAATCAAAAACCTGAGCGTCAACGTCGAGGGGACCCAAATCATCAGGAACCTCAGCCTCACCGTCCCGCGCGGAGAAGTGCACGCCCTCATGGGGCCGAACGGAACCGGAAAGAGCACGCTGGCGAAAGTGCTGGCCGGGCACCCGGACTATGAAGTCACTTCCGGAGAGGTGTTCCTCGACGGCGAGAGCATCCTGGATATGCAGGTGGATGAGCGCGCCCGCGCCGGCCTTTTTATGGCGTTCCAGTACCCCAGCGAGATTCCCGGAGTGAGCATTGCCAACTTCCTGCGCGCCGCCAGACAGGCCCGCCTGGAAGAGGGTGAGGAAATCGACGCCGTCTCGTTCTACAAAACGCTTTACGAAAAGATGGACCTGCTGCAGATCGACCGGAAGTTCACGTCGCGGGCGGTCAACGAAGGCTTTTCCGGCGGCGAAAAGAAACGGAATGAGATCCTGCAAATGGCGATGCTGGAGCCCAGTTACGCCATTATGGACGAGACCGACAGCGGCCTCGACATCGACGCCTTGCGCATTGTTTCCGAAGGGGTCAACCGGCTGCGGGGACCCAACCTGGGAGTCCTTCTTATCACCCACTACCAGCGAATCCTGGACTACATCGTACCCGACCACGTCCATGTCATGTGGAACGGCACCATCGTCAAAAGCGGCGGCAAAGAGCTCGCCCGCGAGCTGGAGGAAAAGGGATACGACTGGATCAAGGAAGCGTTCGCCGAACCCGCCGGCAAGGCCTGAGCCAGGCGCCAACACCAATTACAAGAGGAGGCATTACAATGAGCACCACCAACACGCCCGAACTCGACATCAAAACCGATATCGGGGATTTCGTTTACCCGGAAAAGCACAAGTACGACGCCGGTATCGGTCTGTCCGAAGATACCATCAACTACATGTGCGAGGTCAAGGACGAGCCGGACTGGATCCGCGAGTTTCGTATGAAGGCCCTGCAAACCTTCCGCGCAAAACCGCTTCCCACCAATTGGGCGTCCAAGGATCTGGAGGCGATCGACTTCGACAAAATCCGCTACTACCTGGCGGGCGATCAGAAACCGAGTCGCAGCTGGGACGAAGTGCCGGACGATGTCAAAGCGACGTTTGAGCGTTTGGGGATCCCGGAAAACGAACGCAAGTTTCTCGCCGGCGTGGAAGCGCAATTCGACAGCGAGGCCGCCTACTCCAACATCAAAGAAATCGCCGCCAAACAGGGAGTGATCTTTGTCGGCAGCACGGAAGGGCTGAAGGAACACCCTGAGATTTTCCGCAAGTGGTTCGGCAAGGTCATCCCGACAGGGGATAACAAATTCAGCGCCCTCAATAGCGCCGTTTTCAGCGGCGGCAGCTTCATCTACGTCCCGCCTGGAGTGAAGGTCAGCCACCCGCTTCAGGCCTACTTCCGCATCAATGCTCAGAATTTCGGTCAGTTCGAGCGGACTCTGATCATCGCCGACGAAGGCTCGGAGGTGACCTACATGGAAGGCTGCACCGCGCCCAAATTCGACACCGCCACCCTCCACAGCGCGGTGGTGGAACTGGTCGCGCTCAAGGGGGCCAAAATCCAGTATATCACGGTACAAAACTGGTCCGACAACGTCTTCAATCTCGTCACCAAACGGGGACTAGCCGAGGAGGACGCCGAAATCCGTTGGATCGATTGCAACATCGGCTCACGCCTGACCATGAAATACCCCGGGGTGATTCTCAAAGGTCGCCGGGCACGGGGTGAAGTTCTCAGCATCGCCTTGGCCAATGACGGGCAGCATCAGGATACCGGAGCCAAGATGATTCACGCGGCGGATGAAACCAGCAGTAATATCATCTCGAAAAGCATCAGTGTCGGGCAAGGACGCGCCACCTACCGAGGTTTGGTGAACATGCCCAAACACCTCAAGGGGTGTAAGAACAACACCGAGTGCGACGCCTTGCTGATCAACACCAACTCCCGCACGGACACCTATCCGGCGATCACCACGCGGGGCGACCACAACTCCGTCCAGCACGAGGCCAGCGTGAGCAAGGTAAGCGCGGATCAGATCTTCTACATGCAGCAACGGGGCATGACCGAAGGCCAGGCCATGAGCCTCGCCGTCAACGGCTTCATCAACGATCTCGCCCAACACTTCCCCATGGAGTACAGCGTCGAATTGAAGCGCCTCATCGATCTTGAGATGGAAGGCTCGGTCGGCTGACCTGGCAACACCGGAACAGCGGCCATCCGAAACGGTCCCGGCTGTGCCGCGTACGCGATTCACCTAAAACCGATTTACACGCCTTGAACACAAACACATTGTCTCGCACCAAAGAACTGAACATTGCCAGCCAGGAAGCATTCGACGCGCATCTGGCTTCACGGGTCGATCTGCCCCAATGGTGGCTGGACCTGAAAAAAGAGCACTGGCAGCGCTTCCAGGAACTTCCGCCGCCACACCGCAAAGACGAAAACTGGCGTTTTGCCAGCCTCGGCGGGCTCGACCTGGACGGCTATTCGTTCAGTGAAACCCGACCGGAGGAAAGCACCGCCGATTCGTTCGTCGATCAATCCGATCAGATCCGCAATCGTTCCGGGCGAATCGTATTTGCCAACGACCACCTGATTCGGAACGACGCGATCGCGTCGGAACTCGCGGAACTCGGAGTGATCTGGATGCCGATCGAGCAGGCCGTTCGCGAACACGGCGATCTCCTCCGGCGCCACTTCATGGCCCAGCCGATTAAGCTCGGTTCGGAAAAGTTTTCCGCTCTCCACGGAGCTTTTTGCTCCGCCGGAACCTTCCTCCATGTCCCCAAAGGAGTCGAAATCGAGGCTCCTCTGGTCGCATCTCACTGGACAGCGTCCGACGGTGTCGCCGTTTTTCCCCATACGCTCCTCATCGCTGACGAACAAAGCAAGGTCACTCTGGTCGACTATTTTTCCGCCCAGAATTCCTCCGCACGCAATTACATTTGCGGGGTCAATGACCTCTATGCCGGTCCGGGCGCGAAGGTAACCTACATTTCCGCGCAGGACTGGGGCCGCCAGAGCCTAGCGTTTCACCTGAACTCAACCCAGGCCTTCAAGGACGCCTTCATCACCTCGCTGAATGTCAATACGGGAGGCCGGCAGGCGCGCACCGAAAGCCACAGTCAGGTAATGGGCGAAGGCGCTCACACGGAAATGCAGTCATTAACGGTCGCCACCGGAAAACAGGAATTCGACCAGCGGACCCTGCAAACGCACTTTAAAGGGCATTCCGTTTCAGATCTCCTCTACAAGAATGCGCTCTTTGACGACTCTCGAACCATCTTCTCCGGATTGATTAAGGTGGAAGAGGATGCGCAGCAAACCGATGCATACCAGACCAACCGTAATCTCTTGCTCAGCACTTCGGCGGAAGCCAACGCCCTGCCCGGTCTGGAAATCCTCGCCAATGACGTCAAATGCAGTCATGGCGCCACCTCCGGTCAAATAGACGACAATCAGCTTTACTACCTCAAGGCACGTGGAATTTCCGACAAGGTCGCCAAGGAGCTTCTGGTTTTCGGATTTTTCGAGGATGTTCTCGGAAAACTGAAAAACGAAGAAATCGCCGAAAATCTCAGAACCGTAATCCGGGAACATGTGTCCCGAATCCCCTGAAGAACGGATCATGGAAGATCAGAATCGCCGAATATTGAGTCGAGACTGCGAAGCGGTACTTATTCCCGGAGGGGAATCCGTATCGCTTCCCAAAGAAACCACCGTTATCATCAGCCAGGTGCTTGGAGGAAGCTACACCGTAATGACTCCTCACGGTCTGGCGCGTATCAGCGGTGAGAACGCCGATGCCCTCGGCGAGGAACCACAACCGTCCACGGCTGCTCCAGCCGACGCCGATCACGACGGACCACCGAGTGAAGAGGCGCTCTGGGAACAACTTCGAAACGTTTATGACCCGGAAATTCCCGTAAACATCGTGGATCTCGGTTTGGTCTATTCCTGTGAAATCAGCGAATCCAGCCCCGATTTCCACCGGGTCGACGTGAAAATGACCCTGACGGCGCCCGGTTGCGGCATGGGGCCGGCAATCGCCGCCGATGCCAAGGCGAAGGTATTGAGCGTGCCCGGAGTGAAAGATGCCGAAGTGGAAATTGTTTGGGATCCTCCCTGGAATCAGGAGATGATTACCGAAGAAGGAAAAATGAAACTCGGCCTGATCTAGCCCGCAAGCCGCGAAGCCCGCATCCGCCATCGCCAAGGCGAGGTAACGTTTTTCCAACAGCATACCGGTAATTCGACACAGCCAGGTCCAATAATCCCTGGGGGCGACCCAAGACACCGATCCACCCAACGGTTTTAGCGAAATCGTTAATAGATCTCGATTTTGCTCTTGCCTGCGCTCATGCAGCCCAATTAAATAATCCTTTTTCGCGAAACACATGGAGAACGAAACCAATCAAGACAAGCAATCCAGCCGCAGCCCGTCGGAGATCCCCTTCACCGACCGTAGTGCGCTGGCTCAATACGTTACCGATACCGGCAAGATCCTTCCACGCCGCATCACTCAGCTTTCCGCCAAGGAACAGCGCCAGGTTACCCGGATGATCAAAAGGGCGCGCAACGCCCTGCTCATGAAGTAGTTTTACCTTTCCGAACTTATGAAGGCGCACGGTGATTTCCGTGCGCTTTTTTTTGGCCCATTTATCCCGGAAACCTTGTTACCTCCTCGTTAGAAGTCACTACGAAAAGCAGAAAGGGCGGGATTCTCCGAAGAAAATCCCGCCCTTTGTAGAATAACGCTACTGATCGCGCGAAGCCGAAGAGAACCTTAAGACTTCTCCGCCGGAGGCGTCATCGCGGCCGGGTTCGGTTTTCTCACGCCGTCCTTGACGAAGTAATAATCCCGGTAGGACTTATCGTAGTACTGAGCGTAGTAGTAACCACCGACCGAAATATTGAGATGGTTCAAGACCGCTCCGAAGACCGGGGTCTCCGAAGACATCAGGCGGCGGACGTTGTACTTGGCGGCGCGCCTCCGGACCTTGTTGAACTTCAAGGTGAACAACGCTCCATCAGTGTGCTGGAGAATGATCAGGGCGTCACTTACCGCAGCCAACGGCGGCGTATCGATTATGATCCTCGTGTACCGCTTACGCAGCTCGGCAATCATGTTTTCGAAAGCCACGCTGTTGATGGTTTGCGTCGGATTCTTGGCCTTACCTCCGGTGGAGAGGATGTCGAAGTTCGGGTGGACGTCTTTGTGTATGATGTCGTCCAAGCTCAGATTTTCATGGCAATAGGAGATAACTCCCTTGTCATTCTTCAACTTATGAGATTTGTGAACGCTCGGCATCCGAAGGTCGCAGTCCACCAGAATCGTCTTTTCACCATTGACCGCATAAGTCAGGGCCAGGTTGGAGCTGACGA
>PXBO01000065.1 GCA_003566885.1 Opitutia bacterium
GAAGGGTCTGTAGGCGTCCGACTCACATTTTCGTGACCGGATCACAAAAATGAGACGAGGCAGGGTGTCGGGAATTGCGGTAGTGTCCTGGGCGTATGAAAACGCTACTTCTCATTCATTCCAGCGGCCGCATCACGCGTTCCATCACTCGCAGTCTCAGCAGCCGATTCGCTGAAAAGTGGCTGGAACGCAATCCGGACTCCCGCGTGGTCGAGCGCGATCTCACCGCCGATCCCCCGCCTTTTGTCGACGAATCGTGGATCGCGGCCGCCTTTGCCGAATCCCAACCACGGAAAACGCCAGAGGCGTTGTGGGTCAGTGAAACGCTGATCGAAGAAATACTTCAGGCGGACCTCATCGTGCTCGGAGCACCCATGTACAATTTCGGAATTCCCGCGCAGTTGAAAGCTTACATCGACCAGATCGTGCGACCCGGGCGCACCTTCGCATTCGAGTCCGGGGCTCCGGAGCCCTACCGCCCCCTGATTCCGGGCAGGCCTGTGGTCGTCATTACGTCGGCAGGGGACGGCGATTTGCATCCCGGCGGTCCGCTGGCCCACATGAACCATCTCGAACCTCACTTGATCACCGCCCTCGGGTTCAACGGGTTGACCGATCTTCACTTCATCCGCGCCGGATACGACGAATTCCAGGACGATCGTGCCAAACGTTCTCTCGCGACGGCCGAATCCGAAGTGGATGCGATGGTGGAGGGATTGTGTCAGGAGAAGACGGTGTTTCAAACCTGATCGACGGAATCTCGACGAAGCGTCCGCAGGCGTCCCACCCCACGTAGAGAAGATCCGTCTTGCTAGAGTCCCAACCCGGCGGAGCCGGTACCAAAAAGGTCTCTGGAAGGCGGCGCTCCCGCGCCGCCGCGGGGTCTGGTGTTCCTGACGTTTGGCGCGCAAGAACCGGCACCCGCCGCCGTTCCCGTCCGGCACGTTTTGCGGCAACGGTCCCGCCAATGCGGGATTGCCCTCCAGGAAATCCTGTGCGTTTTGCGCAAGATTTCAGTAATAAGGGACTAAATGCGGAAAAGATGTTCTCACTGAATCAAATTCTTCAAAACACATTTTTTTCTTCGTGGCGACCGAGTTTACCTCGGGAGATTCCTGGGACTTCGGTTCTCCGGGCGTAAAGCCCGTCGCCACAGAAACCGGTTTCGCTTCCGGTGAGAGGCGTCGCCTCGCTAGTTTTAAAGGTTGTCTGTAATGACGGCCTGGGATAAAACCGAACGCATCATGAGCCTGCCGAAAGACTACACCCAGCCCTACGACCGTCTGCGCGACAATTGTCCGGTCAAGGCCGCGATAGACGTGATTCGGGGACGATGGAAGCCGGCTATCCTTTGCGAACTTGCCGGCGGCACGAAGCGCTACTGTGACCTGCAGAACGCATTGCCGGAAGTGACGTCGCAGGCGCTCACCGTTCAGCTTCGTCAGCTTGAGGCGGACGGGGTGGTGGCGCGCACGGTTTATCCCGAAGTGCCGGCCCGGGTCGAGTACGCCCTGACCGAACTCGGCCGGGACCTGTCGACGGTGATGGATGAACTCGAAATTTGGGGCATCCGCTACCAGGAGGCTCAGGAACGTCTGAGAGCGGCGGTCGTTTGAGTCATAGGCTATGGCGGAACACCCAGATCAATGTGGGTTTCCTTTGGGAGCGCGGGCATCCCTGCCCGCAGGATGGGTGAATTATGGATTGATGCTGGCAGGGATGCCCGCGGTCCGGACCGACTCACAAAATTGAGATCATGCGGGCGTGGGGATTTTGTGCCATAGTGGCGGGCATGAGAACGACGTATTCAAATGCCCGGGGCTTGAGGCGCGGGGGGAGGACTCAATGATCCCCCTGTTGATCGTGTTGACCGCCCTGGGTTTCGGGGCGGGAGATTTTCTGGCAGGGTTGGCGTCGAAAAAAGTTTCGGCGCTGACAGTGTCGCTGTATTCGCAGGGGGTGGCGATCGGAGTGGCGGCGGTGTCGGTGTTTTTTTTCGGCGGGGCCCCGGATCCGGCGGCGATCGGGTGGGGCCTGGCGGCCGGGATTGCGGTGGGGCTGGGGATCGTGCGCTACTACCACGGCCTGACCCATGGGACCATGGGTTGGGTCGCGACCGTGATGGGGGCGTTTTCGGCCCTGGTTCCGTTGGGTGTCGGAATGGCGTTGGGGGAGCGGCCGTCGGGGCTGGCGGTGATGGGAGTGTTCATCATCGTGGCCGCACTGTGCCTGGTCATTCGGCGAAACGGGAAGGCGCGGAATCCGAGCCCGGGCGGCATCATTGAAACCGACGAGGAGCGTCACGCGCGTCTGGCGGGTGTCGGCGACGGCGTGGTGGCGGGAACGTGCTTCGGGTTTTCGTTTGTCTTTGTCGGGTTGGCTTCGGTTGAAGGACCGTATTGGCCCGTCCTGATGGCTTTGGCCGGATCGATTCCACCGATTTTGGTTTTCCGGCTTCGGAAGGCGGGGCTTGCGGGCGAGCGAAAGGGGGTCTGGCCGCTGATCGTGGCCGTCGGGATCTGCCAGGGGCTGGCCTTTCTCGCGTTCGCGGTGGCCGTGGCGGATGGGTACTTCTCGATCGTTTCGGTGGCGGGCGCCCTCTCGCCCGTGGCGACGAGCCTGCTGGCGTTCATCGTCCTTTGCGAACGGCTGACGGGAAGGCAGATGGTGGCGGTAGGGGTTGCCATCGCTGGCATAATCTGCCTGGTTCTAGGAGTCTGACGGGCACGCCCGTCAGACTCCTAAAGGAGGAAATATCATGACAAAAACAGGGTGATTTGGTGGAACCAATTGAGAGTTTCGAAAAGGTAAAAGTAGGTTCGAGGTTTGAAGGGAATTTCGGTTTGCCCATGATCATGAATTCGCGCGCGTTTATTCCTACCCCTTGTCATGATATTTCCTCGGTCAGCCGCCTTTCGGAGGTAGACCGTAGGCTAACTCCGAAAGGCGGCTAAGATGAATTCCTGGGTTCTGCTGTTTCCGCTGGCGGCCGCGTTGGGGTACGCGCTGAGCGCCCTGTGCCTGAAACGCGCCATGGAGGAAGGGGCGGGCGTGCTGCGGACGGGTTTTGTGGTGAACGTCACGATGGGGCTCATGTTCTTTCCCATTCTCCTGTTCGCGGAGGGGCCTCTGGTTGAGGAAAACTGGTACGCGCCGGTGATTACCGCGGTATTCTTTTTTCTCGGACAGATTTTCACGTTTCTGGCATTGCGCAAGGGTGATGTTTCGGTGGCGACTCCGCTCATGGGGAGTAAAGTGATTTTCGTCGCGGCCATTTCGGTGATCCTGCTTCCCGAGCCGGTACCGATCGCCTGGTGGATCGCGGCGATGTTGGCCTTCTGGTCGGTGTGGCTCTTGCGGGTCGGCCGTCCGGCCGACAAAAGCCGGCTTGCGGTTTCCATTGCCTTTGCGCTCCTCAGTGCCGCCAGCTTTGCCGTCTGCGACGTTCTCGTGCAGCGTTTTGGCGCGGAATGGGGATTTCAGCGTTTCGTTCCTTTGGCGTTCGGGCTGGTGGCTGTTTTTGCGGTGGGTTTTGTTCCCTTCTTTCGGGATCCCCTGCAGACCATGACCCGTGCGGCGTGGCGCTGGCTGGTTCCCGGCGCGGTTCTGCTTTCACTGCAAGCCCTCTGTATCGCGTATGCGCTCAGCACTTACGGCAGCGCCACTGCAGTCAACGTGGTTTACAGTTTGCGGGGCATCATGAGCATCGTCCTGGTCATTTCGGTCGGCTCGTTCTTCGGCAATGTGGAAGGATCGGCGGGATCCGCCGTGATGACCCGCCGGTTGATCTCCGGGGCACTGATCTTTATTGCCGTGCTGCTGGTGTTGGTCGGGTGAATAATTCGAGGACACCTTATCGCTTTCGTTTGCGCAGCGCCCGATAGATTTGGTTATTCTCGCGCTTTCCGACAGCGATCACGTAGACGGTGACTGTCTGTTTTTCCACCTCGTACACCAACCAGTAACCGACGCTTCGTAGTTTGATCTTGTAATGGTCAGGATATCCATGGAGGCGGTCGGCGGCAACCTCGGGGTTTGCCAGTCGTTCCGCCAGTTTCCGTTTGAATTGGCCCCTGACCGTAGCTCCCAGTTTCTGCCATTCCTTCCAGGCCGAAGGAAGGAATTTCAGCTCATAGTTCATCGAAGCGAACCGAAAAAGCGCGATCCTTTTCCTTCCGGCGATCGCGGATGGTCCGACCTAACTCGAGGTCTTCGATTCGCTCCAGCAAGGCTTCGTAACTTTCGGCCGGAACCAGGTAGGCCGTGGGACGATTGTGGTTGAGGATGGCCACCGACTCCCCCTGGGCGTCTTCTAGCAATCGGCTTGGATTCCTTTTCAATTCCGAGATATTGGCTGAAAAAGGACTTAAAATCGTTCTCATATAAGAGCCTAATTTAGCTCTTTTTTAAGGGGTGACAAGGCGAAAAGGTTCGAAAATCGGAGTTGCGACCCGCCGCCAGTTGAGCTTGCGGTCGCTAACTCCCTTCGTAAGAACGTTTGAGTTCGGAAAGTTCGAATTTGGATTAACCGCCCTGCTCCGCCGCCATCTGTTCGGCGAAGGCGCGTGCGCGTTGTTCGAGTTCTTCGGGCGGGACGTCTTCGACGTGCGAGGCGATCGACCAGGTGATGCCCCATTTGTCCTTAACGCTGCTGAATCGGTCGCCCCAGAACATGTCCGCCGGTTCCATGAACGACGTCGCGCCGGCCTCCAGAGCTTTGTTGTATACGGCGTCGGCGTCTTCCACGTACAGGTAAAGGGAGGCCGGCATGGGGCCCATTTGGTCGCAGGCTTCGCTGATCATGACGGGAGAATCGCCGATGCGAATCTCGGCGTGCATGATACGGCCGTCTTTCTGGTTGACGCGTTCGTATTCGTTCGCGCCGAAGGCTTGCTCGGCGAATTTGATGAAGCCGGGCGCGTCTTCGACAGTGATGTACGGGGTTACCGTGTGGTACCCTTTCGGTTGGTGGTGTGTCTTGGTCATTGGTTTTTTGTTGGTTGGTGAAGTGATACAAAGTCCTTGGCGGGATCCCAACAGGAAAAAGGGCTCACACGGAGACACAAAGGCACGGAGCAAATGGCCCTGGTTGAAGCGCGAATTTAGGCGTATAATGTCCTCTGTGTCTCCGTGCCTCCGTGTGAGAATTTTTCAGTTGGATTCGAGGTGATTTATCGGGCCGCGGATACGGCGGGATTCGATTTTTACATTCGGAATCATATTCGTGCTTTGGCGGCCAAGAGGTCGCGGTAATGTTTGCGGCAGGCGAACGCGAGGAAGAGGTTTCCGCCGAGGACGAAGATCGCCACGGGAAGTCCGGACGGATCCAGGAAGACGTGAACGAGGAAGATGTTTACCGTGATGGGAAACAGGACCACTGTGGCCAGGGGGAGGAAAAGCCCGGACAGGAAGGCGAGCCCGCAGAGGAGTTTGATCGTTTTGACCAGCGGCAGCAAGTATCCGGCAGCGGCGAGGCCCTGATTGAACAGGAGATGGTCCCCCTCCATCTCCGGCGCTTCGGCCAGGTCGAAAAAGAACGCGACGGAGGCGAACAGAAACAGCAGTCCCATCAGGACGCGCACGATGATAACGGCGATTTTCACGAGGCGCCCTTTCTTTCCGCAGCGAGGTGTGTTTCCAATTTGTCCAAGGTTCCCGTCCAGCCGGCGCGGCAGGCGTCGTGGCCGGCGATGAAGGCCTTTTCCTCGGCGGCGGTGGCGTTCAGCGGCAGCCAGCGCACCTCGACCCGGGTTCCGTCACCGTCCGGGTTAAAGATGACCTCGGTGGACACCTCGAGAGGCCACATTGGTTCGTAAGGGTGCCGGATCGGTTCGCCTCCGGTTTCGTCGCAGAACGCCACGATGAACTCCAGCCGCCGGTGGGGGAGGATTTGGGTGATGACCCACTTTCCCCACATTTCATCGCCGTCGGGGTCCTGGAGGCAATAAAGGAACGTGCCACCCCGGCGAAAATCAAGGGACGAGCTTTTCACGTCGAAGTCCTTCGGCCCCCACCAGCGTTTCAAGGGCTCGGGTTCCGTCCAGGCTCGGTAAACCCGTTCCAAAGGCTCCGCAAAATGGCGTGATATCACGAATAATGTTTCCGGGTGATCGGATGTCGTTTGGTTGTCGTTCATAAGAATTTTGGTTCCGGTGTGTTTCATAATTCATAAATCATCCTTCATCCTTTTCTCCCATTCCTCCTGGCGGCCGAGGGCGGTCAGATCGAGAAGGTAGTGGCTGCCGCCGACCGCTTCGCCGCCGCGGCCGTAGGTGGAGTAGGTGTGATAGACTTTGTGGCCGCGGCGCAGGAAACAGCTCAGGCCGGGGAGGTCGAAGGGTTGCTCGCCCTCGAAATAGTAACCGGTGCCGTCGCGTTGGTGTTCGGCTTTGGTTTTGTAGTTGTATTCCAGCGGGGCGATGGATTCGTCCTGGGTGACGTGAAAATCGTAATTGAAGTCGCTGCCGAAAGAGGAATGCCAGGGGAGAATCCAGCCCATTCGCTTTTTGAATGCCGTTAGTTTTTCCAGCGGCGCGCGGGAAACCAGGCAGAAATTGGTGCCGCGCGTGCGCAGACTGTTCAGGTGGCCCCTGGTGAGTTCGTCGGTCCAGGCCGAACAACTTGGGCAACCTTCGTCGAGGGGCTCGCCGTTTTTCCAGCGCCACATGAAGTGGTAAACGATGAGTTGGTGGCGGCCTTCGAAGAGATCGAGCAATGTTGCCTGGCCGTCGGGACCTTCGAAGACGTAGGGCTTGTCGATTTCGACCATGGGCAGTCGGCGGCGGTCCGCGTTCAATCGGTCGCGGGCGCGGGTGAGATCTTTTTCTTTGGCGAGCAGACTCCGGCGCGCCTCAAGCCATTCGGCGCGTGTCACGACTTTCGAATAATCGATTTGGATGGCGTTCATTGAGGAAGCTCCCTTGAGGGCTTTGGGGATGTATCGGCGGGGAATTGAGTCTGAAGGATTTTGCGGGCGCCATTGGTTGCGAGAATTATGAACGTTCCCACGGAAAGCAGAATCAGCGCGGTTCGAAAGTACCCCGCCGCAGTTACGGAGACCCCCAGCCCGGTCCAAAGAGTAAGGTGAGCCGCCAGGCAGACAGGGCATTTGGGGAGGAGCGCCAAGACGGCGGCGGGCAACGCGCACGCTCCGATTCTCGACGACCGCCGGAGCAATCCGGGGCGTCCGTTTGCGGAGACGCAACATGCGGGGCGATCGGTCATGAGTCGTTTCCTCCCGAAGGAACCGGGTATTCGTCGTGACGGCGAACCCAGTCCATGATTTCGTTTTCGTTACGGCCTTTCGGCGTGATATCGAGATAGATAAAGGCGCTGGTGGCCTCTTCGTTCCCGCGGGCGTAACTGGAATAGGTGTGAAAAACCGCGCCGTTGCTGTTTATATAGAAAACGCTCAGGCCGGGGAGTTCGTCGATTTGGTATTTGGCGTCTTTGATTGTTTGGTAGTTGTAGTAAAACTCGCCTTTTTCCAGATCCTCTTTGGTGAACGAGACGTGGAAATCGAAGTTGAAGTTGCTCTTGTGGGACGACACCCATTTTGCCTTCCATCCCATGCGGCGTTTGTAGGCCTCGATTTTGTTCAGCGGGGCACGGGAGACGCGAACGTAGGACACGTCGTGATTTTCCAGATGCACCAGGGCGCCTTCCGCGTGGTCGGCCTCGAGGGAACAACTCGGGCAGCCGGCGTCCCAGTCCGGGCCGAACATAAAATGGTGGACGATGAGCTGGCTGCGTCCTCCGAACAGGTCCGCCAGGGTTTCCGTTCCGCCGGGTGCGTCGAAACGGTATTCCTTTTCGACTTTCACCCAGGGAAGTTGCCGGCGTTCGGCATTTACCAGATCCCGCATGCGCGTGAGAGCCTTTTCGTTGCGCAGGTGACGTACTCGGGCGGTAAGCCAATCTTCGCGGGAGACGACCGGGTGATTTTTCAATTCGGTTTCGGTGGGTGGCGTGGGAATTGGCATGGCTGGTATCGGTTTCCGTTTAAAGGTACGACGAACGGCGGAAGGTAAGAAGGACAGGTGACGTCCGAAATATTCAAAATCGCTCAGCAATCTTCGTTTCACTCCGTCCGCGCGGATCCCGATCAATCGGCAAGCCCTCCAGCTAACCTTTTGGTATGGGATTTGTCCTCTTGGCATTCCCGGAGCCGTTGCAAGAGGAACGCTCTTTCGGAGGCGACCTCTGTAAGATCCAAGGCCGTTTTAAAATGGACGGCTGCGACCGAAGGGTGGTCTAGTTTGTGTTCGAGGTCGCCCAGGACGGCGTGGGTGAGGTAGTAGGCGTCCAGGGGGGACTCTTTTCGCACCCGTTCCAGTTCGGCGATGCCGCGGGCCGGGCCGTGAACCCGGGCCACCGCCACCGCCCGGTTCAGGGCGATCAGCGGCGAGTCGTTGATTTCGGTGAGGTGGTCGTAAAGCGCGAGAATGCGGGGCCAGTCGGTGGAGGCGTCGTCGGGCGCCAGGCAGTGACAGGCGGCGATGCCCGCCTGCAGGTGGTAATCACTGATTTCCTCACCGGCGGCCGACAGAGCCAGGTGCTTTAGGCCACGCTGGATCATCGGGCGGCGCCAAAGGGAGCGGTCCTGTTCGTGCAGCCGAAGGATATCGCCGGCGGGGTTGATCCGTGCCGGCAGGCGGGCGGCGTTAAAGAGCATCAGGGCCAGCAGGGCATGGACGCGTGGTTGGGCGGTAGACGGGTGTTCTGCCAAAAGGGCGCCCAGGCGAATGGCTTCCTCGCACAAATCCTCGCGCACCACCCGTTCTCCGCCGCTTGCTTTATAGCCCTCGTTGAAGATGAGGTAAACAGTGTGCAGGACGCCATCGAGACGGGGCTCAAGGTCGCGGCCGGATGGAACGTCAAAGGGGATCCGGTTGTTCTGGAGGCGCTGGCGAGCTCGGGTGATCCGTTTGGCGATGGCGGCTTCGCTGGTCAGGTAGGCGCGGGCGATTTCACGCGGACTGAAACCTCCGAGCACTTTAAGCGCCAGAGAGGTTTGCATCTCCACCGGGAGGCTGGGGTGGCAACAGGTGAACATCAGCCGCAAACGCGCGTCGTGGATCTCGCTTTCCAGCAGGGGCGCGGGCGCGGCGTCGGCGTCCGGCATGCGTTGCTCCAGGTAGGTGATGATTTCGGGCTGTTTATGCTGGAAGCGGTTCTCCCGCCGGATTCGGTCCACTGCGAGGTTCCGCGCGGTTTGCATAAGCCACGCTTCAGGGTTGTCGGGGATTCCGGCGGAAGGCCAGGTCTTCAACGCTCGGACCATGGCTTCCTGCACCACGTCTTCGGCGAGTTGCAGGCGGCGGATTCCGAAGATGCCGGTCAGAATGGAGACCAGACGTCCGGCCTCATGACGAAAAAGCCGGTCGGTGAGGCCGGCTACCGCCTTTTCTTTCTGGGAAGGTGGTCTCATCTGCCGACGCTTTGTTGTTCCTCCTCTAGCAGCCTGTCGGACTTAGGCGGTAGCCTAAGTCCGACAGGCTGCTAGGACTTGCGGCCGGCGGCCAACGTGGCTTCACCGCGAGATCCGGAAGTTACGAAGCGCAAAGCGCAACCTCAAGCCGGGGCTTCCGCCAAATGCCGTCGCAACTTATGGAAGTCGGGGCATTCCGGCGCTACTGGCCGCCCCTCCAGGCTCGATCCGCAATCGAGCAGGGGCCATTCCCTGGCGATCTCCAGGGCTTCGTCCATCGTGTTCACGTTGAGCATGAGATAACCGCCGACGGTTTCCTTGGACTCCGCGAAGGGGCCGTCGGTGACGTTGCGTTGGCCGCGTCCGGCGACGATCTTCCCCTCGGCGAAAAGCGGCTGAGCCGCTTTGAGCTTCCCTTCCTGGCGCAATCGGTCGAACCAGGCGTAGGTCTTGTCCATGACCGCTCGCATCTCGTCGAGCGAGAGATCCTTGTTCCAGTCCGTGCTGCGGAAAAGGATCATAAATTCGGTGGGTGTTTGCTCAGATGGCATGGGATTTCCCGGGTTGAGAGTTCTGGAGTCCATACAAACCGGTTGGTATGTTCGGGGCAGCGGACGGTCTTGTCAACCCGGATTCCCGGATTTTCGCTAGGCCTGCCGCTTGCCTTTAAGGTCAAATACCGCGTAGGCGGCCACCACCGCGAAGCAGACCAAGGGGACGGCGTAGGACAGAGGCGCTCCGATGGCATCCACCAGGGCTCCCTGCAGCAGGGGGAACAACGCTCCGCCAAGGATGGCCATGATCAGGCCGGCCGCGCCCAGCTTGGTGTCATCCCCCAACCCGTGCAACGCGATGCCGTAGATGGTGGGAAACATCAGTGACATGCATCCCGAAATGGCGATCAGCGCCAGCACGCCGACCAAGTTGGGCGACCCCATCACCACCAGCGTAAACAACAGCCCCAAAACGGCCATTCCCAGGAGCATCGCGCTGGGACGGATGATGTGCATCAATCCGGTGCAAACGAACCGGAAAATCAGGAATACAAACAGCGCGCAAACATGGTATATCCCGGCCACTGTTTCGCCGGTCATCATCTGGTCGGGCTGGATCATGCGAATCCCCTGCACCAAACCGATGATTCCTGTGGCTTCAAGGAACCCGATCAGCGATTCCCCCTCGCCGTTGGCGACGATGTCGGCCACGTAATGGATAGTGAACGTCCACACGCAGATCTGTGCCGCGACATAGAAAAACTGCGCCACCACGCCGAAGGAATAATGCCGGTTGTTGAGCAGCCTCCGCAGTGTCGGCTGGAAATCGATCGCCGGGCCGGCATCGGAGGCCCGCGGCATGCGCACGAAGGCGATCGCCAACCAGAGAAAGATCAACACCACCGCCATTCCCAGGTATGGCCCCATGACCGCGGCAAGTTCGGGGGCCCGTATTTCACGGACTTCCTCCATCGAAAGCAACGCTCGCTCCGCGTCGGTCAGCGGGTTGATTTTGGGCAGAATGAAGAACCCCGCCAACATGGCGCCCAGTACGGCGCCCACCGGGTTGAAGGCCTGAGCGAGGTTCAATCGCCGAGTGGCTGTTTTTTCGTCACCCATGGCGATAATGTAGGGATTGCAACTGGTTTCCAGGACCGACAATCCGCTGGCCAGGACGAATATCGCCATGAGGAAGAAGTTAAACTCCATCAGGCGGCTGGCCGGGAAAAACAGCAAGGCCCCTACGATGAAGAGTCCCAGTCCGACCAGAACCCCCGTCTTGTAGGTGTAGCGTTTGATCAGGATGGCGGCGGGAATGGCCAGGCAGAAGTAGGCGCCATAAAAGGAGAACTGCACCAGCGACGACTGGAAGGTCGACATGGTGAAGATCCGGCTGAAGGTCCGCACCAGGGGGTCGGTCATGTTGTTGGCCACCGCCCAGGCGGGAAAACAGATCGTCAGAAGTATGAAGGGCAGAAGGTATTCACGCCGCAGAAGCGGCGGACGGGTCTCGGATGAAGCTCTGGTTCCAGTGGAATTGGTTGTCATGGTCTGTTTGGGATGGAATTAATAAGCAGCCGGTCGAAAGGAAACGGTCTGGTTTTCCGGCAATCCGGACGGCCAGGTGAGATTGTGCACCGGCCGCAGGATCTGCAAGACCTCCGTTAGCAACTCCTCGTCGATCGGATCCTCGATATCGTGAACATTCCGCACGACACTTTCGGGGTTGGCCGTTCCGACGATGGTGACGGGAATTTCGGGGTTGGCGACGGAGAACTGAAGCGCCAGTTTGGCCAGCGACGAGCCCCGTTCCCGACAATGAACGGCGGCCTCCGCGCATTTCTCCCTGAGGACCTTCGGCGCCGGATGCCAGTCCGGCGGTTTTCCGTCGCTCAAAAGGCGCATGGCCAGGGGCGCCGAATTGAAGACCGCGATGCCGCGTTCGTTCAAGCAGGGCAGCAGGTCCGTCAACGAAGTGTCGTTCAGGCAGTAGTGGCAGTACGATTGGATCTGGTCAACCTCCGCGCGGTCCAGAACGATGGGGAAAAGTCCGAGCGGCAATCCGGTGATTCCGATGAACCGTGCTTTCCCGGCTTCCCGTATCCGGTGCAGCGCCGGGATCGTTTCTTCCACGATCCGGTCGATGGAGCCGAACTCGATGTCGTGGATCTGAATGAAGTCGACGAAATCGACACCCAGCCGCTGGAGGCTTTCGTCGACACTCCTCAGGGTCCGCTCGGCGGAAAAGTCGAAATTCTCCGACCCGTCGCCATACCTCCCGACCTTCGTCGCCAGATGATAACTCTCGCGGGGTACTCCCCGCAGGGCTTTCCCCAGCACCGTTTCGGCACGGGTGAGGCCGTAATACGGTGCGGTATCGATCAGATTGATACCGTGTTCGATCGCCAGGCGGACCGCCCGGATACCCTCGTTTTCGTCGATCGGCCGGAAGACCGACCCCAGGGAGGAGCCGCCGAAACCCAGGACGGACACATTCAGGCCGGTATTTCCGAGAGAACGATATTTCATAAGGAGGGCTCGGGTCTGGCAGGTTTGCGAGTCGTCGCTTGAATTCCGATGCCGAAAGAAGAACCGGCCAGGGTGCGGCTCTCCCGGAGAAAGGAATCCGGCGCCGTCTCGATGTCCCACTGACTGACTCAATGGCGGGAAGAATACCGGTCCCACCGACTGGCGGAAATGGACGAGCTTGACAGGTTAATGGATATTCTTGACACACCTCATATGTCCGGCGCCCATCCATATCCGGGATTGATTTCGAAGCAGGTCCATTCCGGGCGGTATTTCTTTGGCGATCTGGACGTCCGGACGGATGGGGCCGACCTCACGGTAAACTTCGCGGGCCGGGAAGACTGTTCGCCGGACTTTCACCTGGTCCGCTCGGGATTTCGTTACCACGCCTTCGAGTACATCGCTTCCGGACGTTGGTGTTTGCGCGTGAACGGGCAGGAACAGGTGCTCGAACCGGGAGCGGTTTTCGGTTACACGCCTGCGACCCGGTTCGAACTGCAGGCCTTGGATTCCAGCGACCTGATCAAGTACTTCGTGGATTTCTCCGGCCGCCGGGCCGGTCCATTGCTGGACCGCTGCCGGATTGTGGACGGGTCTCCAGTCTACCTGGGAGCCCCCCATCGCATCCGGGAAATGCTGGACCAGCTTCTGGATTGCGCTGCTTCGTCTCCGGCAATCGCAGCTGAAATGGCCGCCCATCTCACCGGATTCCTCCTCCTGCGCATCAGGGAGGAGGCCGGGGCCAGCCGTCATCCCGCCTCCTCCGGCAATAATGCCTACCTGCGGTGCCGCCGCTATGTGGAACACCATTTCGCCTCCCTTCGCACGGTTGAAGCGATCGCCGACGCCTGCCATCTCGATCCTTCCTACATGTGCCGTCTTTTCCGCGAGCACTGCGGCGAGACTCCTTACCAGTTGCTCATACGGCTGAAAATGAACCATGCCGCCGAACTTCTGGTCCTCAACCATGATTCGGTCAAAGCCGCGGCGCACGCCGTCTGCTTTGACGATCCCTACCACTTCTCGCGGGTTTTCAAACGCACCTTTGGCCTGGCTCCGAGGCTTTTCGTTCGGCGGATCTTGGAGCATCGGGAATTGGGCTCGGTCCGTCAACGGTAGCCGATGTCTTGCCGATCCCTTCGCCCGCAACCCCTGCCGGCTCCCCGTTTGGCCTCTCTGGCGCAAGAATCGGGAAGGTCGATAATATCCATTAATCGGTTGCCCCGTTCGATGCCGCGGCGACCGGTTCAATCAGCCTCCGAAAGAAATTAGATTTTGCACTTGAAGTATTCCGAACTTTCAGGAAACTTCGAAACTCGATGAGTCAAGACTTCCAAAATGTGCGGCGGCGTTTCATTACTCAATGGGGGGCGCTGGGCAGCCAGTGGGGCATCAACCGAACGATGGCCATGATCCACGCACTCCTGTTGGTGGCTGAGCGCGAACTCTCCACCGACGAGGTGATGGAAGAACTGAATATCAGCCGGGGGAACGCCAACACCAACCTCCGGGACCTGATCGACTGGGGACTGGTGCAGCGAATGGTGCGACCCGGTGAGCGACGGGAGTACTTTGCGGCCGAGAAGGACGTCTGGAAGATATTCTGCATGGTGGCACGGGAACGCAAACGGCGCGAAACGGAACCCGCCCAAAAGGTGCTGGAGGCCTGTATCCGCGACACCGAAATGGACGATTCCCCCCAGGCCCGCGAATTCCGGCGGGAGTTGACCGCGCTCTCCGATTTTGTCTCCCTGGCCAACACCGTAATGGAAAAGGTGGCTGCCGCCGAACAGAGCCGGGTACTCCCGCGCATTCTGAAAGTTCTTTAACGGGAGACCGTCGGGATTTTGAGTTCAGACACGTACCAAAGTTTCAATACTTATCGAAAGTTCGATATATAAAACCAACAACCAAGGAAAGGACCTGTCATGAATGCCACCGTAATCACTTACGCCCTCTACCTGTTAATCAGCGTCGCGATGACCATCTGGGTGGCGCGCACCTTGCACCGGAACGGCCGGTTGTTCCTCGTTCGCAGCTTCGGCGGCGACGAGGGCCTGGCCGACTCCGTCAACCATCTTCTCGTGGTCGGCTTTTACCTGATCAATACCGGTTTCATCGCCCTGTTTCTCAAACTGAAGGTGGGTCCGGAGACGATCGAAGGCGTATTCGAAGCCATCAGCGGGAAGGTCGGGGTGGTGCTCCTGGTGCTCGGCGCCATGCACTTCTTCAACCTCTACGTGTTTCATCGCCTCAACCGGCGTTACGAACGGCGTCACGCACCGCCGCCGGTGGAACCCGACGACTACCGCGCCCTTGAAACCCGCCAAGCGGAGCAGCCATGAAAAAGCTTACGGTATTCTACGACGATCACTGCGACCTTTGCCGGCGATGCCGATGCGAGATGAAGGCCAGGCGTTTGAGGGAAAACCGATGAAAGCAAAGCGAAATCTTTTGATCGCGGGCAGCGGATTCCTTGGCAGTGCTGCCGCGGAGTGGTTTGGGCGAAAGGAGTGGGCGGTGACTGTTCTGACCCGAAGCCCCGACCGGATTGTCCCGCCGGCGGTGGCGGTGCGGTGGGACGGACAATCCCGGGGCGACTGGGAAGCCGCGCTGCGCGAGGCCGATGTTCTGATCAACTTCTGCGGACAATCGGTTAATTGCCGGTATCATGCCGCCAATCGCCGCGCCATACTGGAGAGCCGGGTACGCCCGACACGTCTGTTGGGCGAAGCCCTCGCCGGCTGTCCGACGCCGCCCCGGGTTTGGTTGAACGCGGCCAGCGCGACGATCTACCGTCATGCCGAAGACCGGGGGATGAGCGAAGCCGAAGGCGAACTGAAAAGCCGTCGCATCGTTCCGCGACGCCTCCAGAATGCCGGCTTCACCTGGCGTTTCTCCACCATCCCCTCCGCCCTGGAAAACCTTGCCAGGCGGCACCAGGTTTCGTATCCACGGGAGCCATAACGTCATCGAGCGATGCGTCGCTTTCGAAAACCGTCTGACCGGCATCCATCTGGAGGACGGCGCTTACAATCTGATCAAGAACAACGACAGCTTCCGCAATTTCAATCTCCGTCGCCGGGTGGGCAACATGGCGGACGGGTTTGCGGCCAAATACGAGGGCCTCGGTCCGGGCAACGTGTTTTACGGCAACCGCGCCTGGGAGAACTCGGACGACGGGTTCGATCTGTGGATGGCCTCCAGCGTGATCAAGGTGGAAAACAACTGGTCCTTTGGCAACGGCGACCGGCACGTTTTCATCAACAACCTCGACGGCGTATCGCGCGCTCCCATGCGCCTAGCAGTCCGTCGGCCTTAGGTTTTCGAAAGTCGTCGTGTTTTTCGGTGTGTTCGACGGGCCGTGACGTTCACTGGGATTTCGATCCCGGCTCGCCGGGACTAACGAGGGGTTTTTCAAA
>PXBO01000015.1 GCA_003566885.1 Opitutia bacterium
CGCAGTTGCCTTGGTCTAGTTTCCTTTCTTTGTTTGAGTTCATGACGAAGCGTAGCGGAGATGGCGGAGCAAACAGGGGACTTTAACCCCATTACAACGCGCCCATGCCGGGCACACACAAATCGGTAGACTCAACGAGATGGGCTGGCGCCCATCTCGCGAGTCACCTATCGACGTTGGCAGAGGAAGATAATTATCCGCCTTGACGGGATAGCCAATGTAGATACCGTATTGTCCATGAAGACAAAAATATCACGTTGGGGAAACAGCTTGGCATTACGGCTTCCAAAGAAGTTGGCGACGAGCCACAATATTTTCCAGGATTCGAATGTGGAAATTATCGAACAGAAGGATGGGCTGCTTATACGTCCCTCAAGTAGAACAAGCTACGACTTGAACGACCTTCTGGACGGGGTAACGAAAGAGAACCTCCATAAAGAAGTATCGACTGGATCTTCTAGAGGCCGGGAGTCATGGTGAGCCGCTATATCCCGGAAGAAGGGGATATTGTATGGCTTGAGTTCGATCCCCAGGCGGGTCACGAACAAGCCGGGCATCGACCTGCGGTAGTGCTGTCTCGAAAAGCATACAATCGGAAGACCGGATTGGCAATATTTTGTCCTGTCACGTCGCGTGTAAAGGGCTACCCCTTCGAGGTGATTGTGAAGGGACAGAAAATTCGAGGTGCCGTCCTTTCCGACCAAGTGAAGAGTTTGGATTGGAAAGCAAGACGGGCGAAACTTATCGAGAAACTTAGTGGCGAAGCTCTTGGTGAGGTTGTTGCCAAGCTCTCGAGCATCATCCAATAAGGCTACCAACCAGACGCTGGACTCAACAGACGACCAGTCAGGAGAAGGAACGGCGAGAAGCCGCGCTGAGTAAGCGTACGCCATAGGCGGCGGCCCGAGTTAGAATAACATGAAGGTAGTTAAAATAGTGATTGGATTAGTGGCATGTTTATTAAACGAATTCTAAGCATTATCGTTCCGTCGGCAGTACTCTTTTCCGGCTGCAGCCAGAAAGCGGACCTGGATTTCTCCGGGGGCGCAGGGAGTCTCGACGAGTTTACGGACAGATACATTTTGGCAATTAATGCCCGTGACACAGAAGAGCAAAGATCACTAATTCATCCTTTGTCCTTCGCAAACCTAGCCGAACTCCAGGAACTGTTCATTCGGGAGGCATTGGAAAGGAGTTTTCGTCATTCAATCCCCGATGAACGCCAGGTGAATATTGAGAGCTTGGAAGCCGAACTGTTGCCATTTCATGAAATGGTTGTTTGGCCGGTCGAACCAACTCATCAACTTGTAATCCAGTTTAATACCGGGGAATATTCAATAACAACTTTTGTTCGGTTCCTTAGAGAAGAGAACGGAAAATGGTTTAAGATCCTGCCAAGGCTAAATGAGAGCAACCTTGAACGATATAGCGATTACAGGGACAGTCTGGAATCCCAGATGGAAGCGGAAAATAACAAGTAAGGATTAGCTGATGCGTGTACATCGTGCAGGAAAACCGCAGATCGAATCACGAGATTGCGGACACGAAGAGGCCCCGGAGTCAGTTCCGGGGCCTCTTTGCATAATACTTGTCTAACGGGCAATTTGTCGATGCACTCAAACCCGGCGACGGCGGCGCAGGCACAGAACTCCGAGGAACGCCAACGCTGCAACTATAGCAGCGTAGGTGGAAGGTTCGGGAATGACCTGGGCATCCGGGAGATTGAGGGTTGGCGCCAGCAACGGATCCCCCTCTTTGCTGGTCACCCACCAATCGGGATTGGTATCAGTGCCGCTGGGGAAAGCCAGAAGAAGGGATACCATGCCATTGGTATTGCCGGTGAGCAGGTCATCAAGATTCAGACTGCCGGTATCGCTCGTCTGTTGTCCCGTTGCCGCCTGAATATTGAAGACTCCGAGTTCTTCCCAAACCGCTGTGTCAATGCTGTAGTTGCCCTCAGTCGCCGGCAGGATACCCGGAGCATTATCGTAGTTTGTCGTCAACTCGTCCCAGGCATTGACCGCAGGATCCGAGGATCCGAACACCGTCCAATCCCGCGTCCGGGTAGCGGTAGTCAGGTTTAGCGTCAGGGTGGCGTTAGTCAAAGTGGAGGGTATCAATTCGGAAGCGTCGAAGCGCAGCAGGATCACCCGCGCCCGACTATCGGTAATTGCGCGCATATTCATCGCTCCCGCCCCGCCATGCATCACGGTCGGCCCTGCGTTGCTATCGTTGGACAGGAAGGTATCCGCTCCTGCTCCGAACTCCGTGGTCAACGTGGCGCCACCGTTAAAAACAAGGCCCTGCCCATGGACGGCCTGTGAGAACGACACCCCGGCGGCAATTGTGACGAGGCAAACAAGAAGGGTGAACTTTGATCTATTCATACCGGTACCTGGATTCTTGATTTTAATTGACTGACTCGAACGCTGAAATGAAATACACGGTAAGAGTAATCTATGCATTTGTTAAATCTTCCCTGATCTTACAGTAAGATACCGTAGTATTAAGGCTTTCATATTAATAGGGACAGCCGTGGCGAGCGCTTTTTTCGCTGGGCGCTAATGATCGGAAAGGCGTCCGCCACAGGCGGGATCCATGTCACTTGATCGGAAGGGCGGACACGCCACAGGCGGATCCATCTCCCTTAAATTCTGAGCTGGATGCTGCGGCGGCGGCGGCGCGTTGCCGTTCAGGTTACCCCGGGAGCTGGGTGCGGCCGACGAGAAAGCGGTCGATCTCGCGGGCGGCACCGCGGCCTTCGTTGATGGCCCAGACGACGAGGCTCTGTCCTCGGCGCATGTCGCCGGCGGCAAAAACGCCATCCGCGCTGGTGGTGTATTTGCCGTGCTCGGCCTTAACGTTGGTACGGGCGTCCTGTTCGAGTTCCAACTGGTCGATGATGGTTTGTTCGGGTCCAAGAAATCCCATCGCCAGAAGCACCAACTGCGCCGGGATGGTGCGGTTGCTGCCTTTGACCTCGTGCAGGCTCATGCGGCCGTTTTCGTCTTTTTTCCACTCGACCCCAACCAGTTCGATTTCCTGAAGGTTGCCTTCATCGTCGCCGATAAAGCGCTTGGCGGTCACAAGGTACTCCCGGGGATCTTCGCCGAACGCGGCTTTGGCCTCCTCCTGGCCGTAATCGAGTTTGTAGACTTTGGCCCATTCCGGCCACGGATTGTCGTCGGCTCGTGTTTCCGGAGGACGAGGCATAATCTCGAGTTGCAGGAGGGTCTTGCAGCCCTGGCGCATGGAAGTCGCCACACAATCGGTCCCGGTGTCGCCGCCGCCGATGACGATAACGTTCTTGTCCCTGGCGGAAATGTTCTGGTGCCCTTCTTCGAAACTGTGATCGAGAAGCACCTTGGTGTTATCGTGGAGAAACTCCATGGCGAAGTGCACGCCCTTGAGATTTCGTCCCGGCACCTCCAGATTCCGAGGCTTGGTCGCGCCACAGCACAGGAGCACGGCGTCGTTGTCCTTGCGCAACTGACGTGCGGGAATGTCGACTCCAATATTGCAGTTGGTCACGAACTTGACGCCTTCGGCCTCCATCAGGTCGACCCGCCGCTGAACCACTTCTTCCTTGTCGAGCTTCATGTTCGGTATGCCGTACATGAGCAACCCCCCGATGCGATCGGCCCGCTCGTAAACCGTCACGCTGTGGCCGGCCTTATTGAGCTGATCGGCCGCCGCCAGTCCGGCGGGACCGGATCCCACCACGGCGATTTTGTATCCAGTGCGCTCCTCGGGCGGGGTCGGCTTGATCCAGCCCTCGCTCCAACCCCGGTCGACAATAGCCTGCTCGATGCTCTTGATAGCGACGGGCGGGTCGGTAATCCCGAGCACACAAGAGCTCTCGCAGGGCGCCGGGCAAACGCGACCGGTGAATTCCGGGAAGTTATTGGTCTTGTGCAGGCGCTCCAGGGCTTCCTCCCAAAGGTCGTTATACACAAGGTCGTTCCACTCCGGGATCAAATTGTTGATCGGACAGCCGACCGCGAGCCCCTTGATGGTGGTACCCGTATGGCAGAAAGGGACGCCGCAATCCATGCAACGGGCGCCCTGTTCGCGCAGCTTTTCCTCCGGCATCGGGTGGTGGAATTCCTTCCAATCCCTGATCCGCTCCGCAGGTTCCCTGTCGGTCGGGAGTTCGCGCTGGTAATCCAAAAATCCGGTTAGTTTTCCCATAGCAATCGCTTAGCTTGACGGTGGTCTTATTTAAATCGACGTATCCGCACGGCACCTTTAGTTGCCGCCCACACGCGTCACGTCCTGGGTGTTGGCTTCAAAGGCGGCCATGACCGCGTCATCGCCGGAGAGGCCCGATTTGGCGACTTCCTGAAACGCGTTGAGCATGCGTTCGAAATCCTTTGGCAGGAAGCGTTTGAACTTCGGCAACACGGATTCCCAGTTATCGAGAATCTCCTGACCGTGCCGCGAGCCGGTGTATTTCACGTACCTCTCGATCATGCCCCTGACCTCGGCGATCTCCTCCTCGTCGGATTCGATCAACTCGTAGACATTAGCCATTTGAGTGTTGCAGCGACGGGCAAAGCCGCCGTCCAGATCCAGCACGTAAGCAATGCCGCCCGACATTCCGGCGCCGAAATTGCGACCGGTCGGACCGAGAATGACCGCGCGGCCGCCGGTCATGTATTCGCATCCGTGATCCCCGATCGACTCGACCACCGCACGAACCCCGGAATTCCGCACCAGGAAGCGCTCCCCGGCCATTCCATACAGGTAAGCCTCTCCCTCAGTGGCCCCGTAGAAAGCGACATTGCCGGCGATCATGTTTTCCTCCGGCCTGAAGGTGGCCTGGCGCGGCGGATAGACAATGATCTTGCCGCCCGAAAGTCCCTTGCCCACATAATCGTTGGCGTCGCCTTCCAGTTCCAGGGTCATTCCTCGCGGAATGAACGCGCCGAAGCTTTGACCGGCGGAACCCTCGAATTTCAGGTGGATGGTGTCCTCCGGCAAACCCTCCATTCCATACCGCCGGGTGACCTCGCTGCCCAGAATGGTGCCGACCACGCGGTTGACGTTGAGAATCGGCAGGGTCTCCCGCACCGGCTCGCCCTTTTCCAGCGCGGGTTTGCAGATGGCCAGCAGTTTCGTGATGTCGAGCGAGTGGTCCAGTCCGTGATCCTGCTCCTTCTGGCGATAGGTGCCGACGCCCGGCTTGACTTTCGGTCGAGCGAAGATCCGGGAGAAATCGAGCTGCCCGGCCTTTTGGTGCTCGGCGCTCTTGTTCATTTCCAGGCAATCGGAACGTCCCACCATTTCGTTGATGGTGCGGAATCCGAGTTCCGCCATAATCTCACGCATTTCCTGAGCGATGAAGCGCATGAAATTGACCACGTTGTTCGGGTCGCCCATGTACTTCTTTCGCAGGACGGGGTTTTGGGTCGCGATGCCGACCGGGCAGGTGTTCTTGTGGCAGGCGCGCATCATAATGCACCCCAGCGTCACCAGTGGCGCGGTGGCGAAACCGAACTCCTCCGCCCCCAACAGACAGGCGATCGCCACGTCGCGTCCGGTCTTCAACTGCCCATCGCATTCCAGGTAAACCCGGCTGCGCAGGTCGTTTAGCAACAGCGTCTGGTTGGTTTCGGCCAGACCCAGTTCCCAAGGGGTTCCGGCGTGGATCAGACTGGAAAGAGGCGAAGCCCCGGTGCCGCCATCATAGCCGGAAATCAGAATGGTGTCGGCGTGCGCCTTGGCCACACCGGCCGCAATGGTGCCGACTCCCGCGAGGGAGACCAGCTTGACGGTGATGCGGGCGTCACGATTGGCGTTCTTGAGATCGTGAATCAGTTCCGCCAGGTCCTCGATGGAATAAATATCGTGGTGCGGCGGGGGCGAAATCAAACCAACCCCGGCGGTGGTCCCGCGTACCTTGGCGATGTCCGGAAAAACCTTGTGTCCGGGCAGTTGCCCGCCCTCCCCCGGCTTGGCGCCCTGGGAGATTTTAATCTGAATTTCCCGGGCCTGATTCAGGTAGTAAATGCTGACCCCAAAACGGCCGCTGGCCACCTGTTTGATGGCGCTGTTGCGGGAGTCGCCATTGACCTCGATCACGTAACGGTCAGGATCCTCGCCGCCCTCGCCGGTATTGCTCTTGCCTCCGATGCGATTCATGGCGATGGCCAACGCCTCGTGTGCTTCTTTGGAAATGGAGCCGTAGGACATGGCTCCGGTCTTGAAGCGCTTGACGATGTCGTCCACCGGCTCGACCTCCTCGATGGGAATCGCGCTCGACGCATCGGATTTGAAGCGCATCATGCCCCGCAGGGTGAGGAGTTCGCGAGTCTGATCGTTGATGCTCTGCGAATACTCCTTGAACTTGGCGTAATCCCCTTCGCGGGTGGAGGCCTGCAGCAGGTGAATCGTCTGGGGATTAAAAAGGTGAGCCTCCCCGTTGGCCCGCCAGGCGTAAAGACCGCCCGAATCGAGCGCGCCGTCGTCCTTGGTGTCCCGGTCCGGAAAGGCTTTGCGGTGCCGGGCCGATGCCTCCCTGGCCACTTCTTCGAGACCGATGCCTTCCACTTTGGTGGAGGTCCGGGTGAAGTAGCGGTCAACAAAGGCCTTTTTCAATCCCACGGCCTCGAAAATCTGCGCGCCGCAGTAACTCTGGACGGTGGAAATGCCCATTTTGGACATGGTTTTCACCACACCCTTCACTGCCGCCTTGTTGTAGTTCCTGACCGCGGTCTCGAAATCGTTGTCGATCATTCCCTCGTCGATCATGTCGTAGAGGGACTCGTACGCCAGGTACGGGTTGATGGCGCTGGCGCCATAACCGATGAGGCTGGCAAAGTGATGCACTTCGCGCGGCTCGCCGGATTCCAGGACCAGTGCGCAACGGGTGCGCGTTCCTTTGCGTATCAGGTGATGGTGCAGGCCGGAAACCGCCAGCAGGGCGGGAATCGGCGCGTAGTCCTCGTCCACCCCGCGATCGGAGAGTATGAGAATGTTGGCGCCGTCGGCCACCGCGTGGTCCGCGGCGCGGTAAAGCCTGTTCAGCGCCCGTTCCAATCCCACGCCCCCGGTATCCCCGGGGAAGAGAATCGGAAGCGTGACCGCCTGGAAACCCGGCCGGCTGACCCGGCGCAGACGTTCGAGATCCTCGTTGTCCAGGATCGGATTTTCCAGCTTGATCTGGCGGCAACTGGTTTCGGTCGGATTGATCAGGTTGGATTCCGAGCCGAGGTAAGTGACGGTTGAGGTGACGATCTCCTCGCGAATGGAGTCGATAGCCGGGTTGGTGACCTGGGCAAAGAGCTGCTTAAAGTAATTGTAGAGCAACTGGGGCCGGTCGGAGAGCACCGCCAGCGCGGCGTCATTCCCCATGGAGCCCACCGGCTCGATGCCGGTCTTGCTCATGGGACCGACGATCATGCGCAGTTCCTCGTAGGTGTATCCGAATGCCCGTTGCCGGCGCACCACCGTCGAATGATCCACCCCGTAAACCTCCTGCGGCGCGGGAAGGCTCTTGATATCGACGAGATGCTTGCTCAGCCACTCGCGGTAAGGGTGGGCCGATGCCAGCTCATTCTTGATTTCCTCGTCCTTGATAATCCGGCCCTGATCCATATCCACGAAGAACATACGGCCCGGCTGAAGACGCCCTTTGACCTTGACGGATTCGGCGGGAACGTGGTCGAGCACGCCGGCTTCCGAGGCCATGATGACCAGATCGTCGTGGGTGACGTAATAGCGGGACGGACGCAATCCGTTGCGATCGAGGATGGCGCCGATGCGAAGCCCGTCGGTGAAGGCGATGGAAGCGGGTCCATCCCACGGCTCCATCAGGCAGGCGTGGTATTCGTAAAAAGCCTTCAACTCATCACTCATACTCTCGTGATTGGCCCAGGGCTCCGGGATCATCATGAGAATGGCGTGGTGAATGGGACGTCCGGCGAGAGTGAGGAACTCCAGCACGTTATCGAACTTGGCGGAATCGGAACCGTCCTCACGGACGATGGGAAGCAGCCTCTCCAGGTCCTCCCCGAAAAGTTCGCTGTTGAGAACGCACTGGTTGGCCAGCATCCAGTTTTCGTTTCCGCGCAAGGTGTTGATCTCGCCGTTATGCGAGACGTAGCGGAACGGCTGGGCGCGTTCCCAACTGGGAAAGGTATTGGTGGAAAAGCGGGAATGGACCAGGGCCAGAGCCGTTTTCATGGCCGGATCGCCCAGGTCCGAGAAATAGCTCTCCACCTGCATGGGGGTGAGCATCCCCTTGTAGATCAAAGTCCGGGCGCTCAGACTCGGGATATAGAAGAAGTCGCCCGTCTTTTCGTTGCCGTAACGCAAGGCCGCCGAGCAGACGCGACGGATGACGTAGAGCTTGCGTTCGAAATCCCAGTCGTTCTCAAGATCCGGGTTACGACCGACAAACATCTGTCGAATGACCGGCTCATAGGAAACCGCGGTGGATCCCAGTTCGAAATTCCGCGTCGGCACGGTCCGCCAGCCGATGAAATCCTGGCCGCAGGCGCGGACGATTTCCTCGACCTTCTTTTCGCAGTGCCTCCTCAATTCCGGGTCGCGGGGCAGAAAAACCAGGCCCGCCCCGTAGCGGCCGGCTTCGGGGAGATTGTCGATACGGGCGCCGGGCAAAACCTTTTTGAAAAATTCGTGCGGCATCTGCATCAGGATGCCGGCCCCGTCTCCGGTATTCGGTTCGCAGCCGCAAGCGCCCCGGTGATCCAAATTGACCAGGATTTTCAACGCGTGCTGGATCAGGTCATGGGATGGGACGCCCTTGATGTGACAAACGAAGCCAATGCCGCAAGCGTCCTTCTCATGGGAAGGATCGTAAAGGCCCTGCGGTTCCGGCCAACCGGGACGTGTATGAGATTCCGTACGCATAAGGATAAGATTGGATAAAAGGGTGTCACCGGCATGCAACTGTTTTTTTTCGTCGCATGGCGCGTGCACATCAGGGTTTCCCCCAGGCAACATTCCGGGAATGAATTGGCTGGCCTTTCGGCCGGAGCCGTTTATCAGATTACAACCTGATTCGGGTTAAAGGCCACACGGTTAACGTTATACCTGCGCGCCAGAGCCCCCAACACGCGGAAATTTAAACTGGACGATCGAACGAATGCAATTCCCACAGCGTAGAGCCGTCATCACCGGAATCGGCCTGGTTTCCGGCAGCGGATTCGATTTGGATACCTTCTGGAACAATCTGATGGCCGGCCGCAGCAGCGCCTCGCTGGTTGAGCGCATCGACACCACCGGACTTCCCTCGAAAGTGGCCTGTACCGTCCACGGATTCGCACCCTCCGAATTCCTGTCGTCCGGCTCCGCCAACGGCTACGCCTTGGCCGCTCAGTATGCAGTGGCGGCGGCACGACTGGCGACCGAAGATTCCGGAAGCACTGCCGCATCCATTGCACCCCTTCGGCCGGCGGTCATCGCGTGTGCTCCGGTCGGGCAGGCCAATCCCCTGGCCCACTCCAAGGAAAAGCTCAACGGAACCCGCACGGCCGAACACGATCCCCTGGCCCTTCTCAACGCCCGTTCGGAAGGAGGCGCCGCGGCGATCACGCTGGAAATGAACCTGCGCGCCCAGGCCATGACAATCTCCTCCCGGTGCGGGAATGGGACCGAAGCCCTGGGGCAAGCGCTCAACCTCATTCGCAACGACGACGCCGACTGGGTCCTCGCCGGCGCTGCGGACACCCCGATAAGTCCCGATTTCTGGGGCATCTTTTCCGCCTCCGGTCTGATGAGTCGGGAGTCCGAGCATCCGGGTCGGGCAATGAAACCGTTTTCCCGGGACCGCGACGGCTTCATCCTGGGCGAAGGCGCCGCGTTCCTGGTGATCGAGGAACTGTCCGCCGCCCGCGCCCGCGGGGCCAAAATCTACGCTGAAATTCTGGAATATGCGCAGTCCATCGATTCCCCATCGGCGCCCGCCGGTCCCCGGACCCCATTCGAATCCCTGAACATCGCTCTGCGCCGGGCCGGCGTGGCGCCTCGCGAAGTAAATTATCTCAACGCCAACGGAATCGCCACGGCCGAAGAAGATATTGAAGAAACCGCGGCCATTAAACGTTGCTTCGGAGAAGACGCCAACCACCTCCAGATCAGCGCCACCAAACCCGTCACGGGCCACTGGGCCGGCGCCGCGGGTTCCCTGGAGGCCGCGGTTTGCGCCCTGGCAATCGAACGACACGCCATCCCTCCGACCATCAACCTGCAAAAACCGGATCCGTCCTGCGACCTCGATTACGTGCCCAACAATGGACGCGCCTTCCCCGTCGACGTGGCGCTAAGCCTCAACGCCGGATTCGGCAAACATACTTCATGCCTGGTCTTTCGAACGGTAAAATAAACTTTTCTGTAACATTTCCCTCAAGGGTTGCACACGCTTAGAATAATTTTATAGAACTTATCTCGGGTTTTCGTAGCTAAACAAAATGGTTCACATTCTCGTCATAACCGAAAGCAATGAATTCACAGAGTCGTTGCGGGTGGTACTGTCTGAGAAAAACTTTCGACTGCATTACTGCCCCGAGCCGTCGAAAGCTTTTACTTTACTCAAAGCAGCGATGCCAAAAGCGTGCATTGTGGATGCCGGAACGGATGCGATTTCAGCCCTCGAGATGGTAAAGCAGATCCGCGAAACGGCGCCATCGATCACGCTTCTCGTATGCTCGCAAAACGACGATCGTCAGTGGGAAGAGGATGCCTTCATTCACGGAGCAGACTTTATCCTGCACAAACCTTTGCGCGGGGCTCTGCTGCAGAAGATCCTGGAGCGACAATCCGGCCGGGCGGAAAGAACGCTCCCACCCCCGGTCGAGAGCGGAAGCTCGAATTTTCTTCGGACGGGACCGACCGGTGGACGGGGAGAAACCCTCCCCGCCTCCGCCCTGGAAATCATGCGCGATTTTTCGCGTATTCTTTCCTACTCCCTGGACCTCAAATCTTTCGTCCATCAGTTCAGCCTCAAGTTGCGGGAAATCATCAGCGTCAACCGCATCGCCATCCTCCTTCGCAAACCGGCCGCGCCTTTCTCCGGCATCGCTTCAACGCCGGAGGACAGCCGGCTGGACTGCGTCTGCTCGATCGGCATCGAAACCGACCTCTTCCAATACTTTCAGCTCAACCTCAACAGCGGGATCGGCGGCACGGTATCCCGCAGCGGACAGATCCTCAAAGCCGATTTCGACAACAACCTCCTGATCCGCCAGGACGAGGAAACCCGGCGCGAGTTCGAAGTGCTCGGCTGCCAGGTGGCGATTCCGATCGTCGACCGGGAGCGTTGCCTCGGGGTGGCTTTGCTGGGCGGTCGCCTGACCGGCAGCCAGTTCAGCGACGAGGAACTGCAACTGCTTTTCCACTTGATGGAGGAACTGGGCTTGGCGGTACGCAACAACCGTCTGCACGAAGAACTCGCCAACAATCACGAATTGATCTCGGATGTGATCAGCCAGTTCCGCAGCGGTTGCCTGGTCATCTCCCAGGATCTCACGGTGCTGCATGCCAATCCCGCGCTGGTGGAGTACTTGCAGAAAAAGCCGGGCCGGCGGGTGGAGTTTTCCGACCTGCCGACCAAAATCGCCAGCCGTATCTACGACGTGGTCCAGCATGGGAAGAGCGTCGAGCCCTTCATGTTCAGCGACTTTCCCGAGGATAACCGGATTTTCCGTGTCTCGATTTTCCCGCTGAAAACCCGGCGGGGACACAACGGGACGGCCACCATGGTGTTGATGGAGGACTTCACCCAGGTGGAGAAAGCCAAAGCAACTGAACTGGAGGCACAGAACGCGCAAACGATCGCGTTGATCGCCGAGCGTTTCGCCCACGAAATCCGCAACGCGCTGGTGCCCCTGAGCACGCACCATCAGCTTTTGGATAGTGATTTCGACAAGGATGGCTTCCGCTCGTCTCTGGACAAAACCATGGGCCGTCAAATCAATCGAATTTCCCGATTCGCCGACCAGATGCTTTTGCTTTCCCGCAGCCGCAACGGCACCGATTCGTCGGCCTCATTAAAGTCCCTGCTCGCCAAAGCGTTCGAAGAAGCCAGCTCCTACTGCGGAAGAGTCGGTGATCTCAACTGGAGCAGCCCGTTCCACGACTGCGAGATCCGGGGTGACCTTTCCACGCTTAAATACGCCTACATGGAAATCCTCCTCAACGCCCTCCAGTCGGGCGAAGACCGGGCGGAAATCACCATCTCCAGCGAGTTCCAGAAAATGAACGGTTCGCAGACGTTTGTCTCGGTCGATTTTCTGGATGGCGGCAAAGGATTCTCCGAAAGGGAGGCGCAGGACGCGGTCAAGCCCTTCTTCACCACCCGCAATGTCGGCATCGGCCTCGGGCTTACCGTCGCGGAAAAAATCATTCACGCCCATGGCGGCAGCCTGGAAATCCTAAGTAAAAAGGAGGGCGCCCATGGCGTACGCACCCGCCTGCCACTATCATGAACGCTTCGCAATCACTCCTTAGTCAACCCGATGTAACGCATGCCATGTCCGACCCAGCCCGCGACCGAGAGACTCTTCTGATTGTCGACGACGAGGAGGGTCCGCGTGAATCCCTTAAAATCGTTTTCGAAGCCCGATACAACGTGGTGCTGGCCAGATCCGGGGAGGAGGCCCTGGCCATTGCCAAAACGACCCCCGTCAACGCAGCGGTGCTCGACATCCGCATGTCGGGAATGTCCGGAGTGGACGTGCTGCGCGGTTTGAAGGCGATCGACCGCAACATCGAAGTTATCATGCTGACGGCGTACGAAACGCTGGAAACCGCCAGGCAGGCGCTGCGACTGGGGGCGAGGGATTACATCGGCAAACCCTTTAATGTCAAAGCAATGAGAACGGCGGTGGAAAACGCCATGGAACACCGCCGCATCGCGCTGAGCTTCAACGAATCGGTCCGCAAACTCGACACCCTGCAGACCGACTTGGAGAATGTCATGATGCGCGAGGAAATGGCCCGCACCTCGACGCAGGTTTACGCCGGTGTGCTGCACGACATCAACAACCCCCTGACCATCATTCGCGGTTACGTCGATATCCTGATGCACCGGTTGACCGAGGCATCGGGAATGGGCGACAAGGAAATCAACGAATTCAGGGAAAACATGAACACCGTGGCCCAGCAGGTGAACGTCTGCTGCAGCATATCCAATCGCCATCTTGAAATGCTGCGTCGCGAAAAACCCGAGGGGCAACTCATCTCCGTCAACCTCATCCTGCAGGATCTGGAGGAACTGATCAAAGTTCACCCGTCGGTCAAGAAGGCGGTCATCAAGGTCAACCGTCTGGACAATGACGCCACCGTATTCATTCACAGTTCCGAACTGATGCAGATCCTGCTGAACCTGGTCACCAACTCCCTGCAAAGCTCGCCCGATCAGCAGCATGTTTCGGTGTCGGCATTCAAACTCGACGATCTGCCGGAGGCGGCGCATTTTCGGGATGGCCCGGAGGAACGCATTCTCAACGCCGAAACCCTGGACCCCGACCGTCCCTATATCGGCATCGCCATAAGCGACACGGGAAAGGGGATTCCTTCAGAGATCATCAACGACATCTTCGAACCCTATTTCACCACCAAAAGGGATTCCCAGGGGACCGGTCTCGGTTTGGCCATCGTGTCGCGGCTTATCAGGCGGAACCGCGGCGCCGTTCACTTACGAACCCGGGTCAACGAAGGCACCACCTTCACCCTCTACCTGCCCATGGAAACAAATTCATCGGGCACCGGTTGACCGTTTTCCGGGGCAATCGCCCGAATCGCAAGCCAGCCATCAGCAATTGCTTGAAAATGGAGCCGTTTTAGGCGACAGTATATCCAATCCACACGAAAGTCCCCAAGGAGGAACACATGCTCGATATACTTAAAAAAACCGTCTATGCCGGAATCGGCGCTACCGTCACCACCAAGGAACAGGTGCAGAAGATCCTTCACGAGATGGTGGAGCAAGGCAAAATGACCCGCAACGAAGCGGAAAAAATGGCGGAAAAGATCGTCGAAGAAAGCCGCAAAGAATTCGAATCGACCACCAATGAAGTCCACCAGGCAGTCCGCGAATGGTGGAAGCGGGAGAAACCGGTCAGCGAAGCCGAATTACAGAAGCTGGAGAGCCGAATCAAATCGCTCGAAGTCAAGCTGGGCAACCTCGCCAAGAAGGTTAACCAGGAATAGGACGGTTGTCGGTGGAGATTTGCGGCCAACGGAACTGCGGATCATTCCACATTCCGGAATTCAACCACGAAGCACACGAAAGGCACGAAGCCAAATTATTGATTAAGGGGACTGGGGAAGTCGGGCACACTGGTCAACCTTCACCTGAAAAGTGAATCAATAAAAGCGTTCTCATCTTCCTCACGTATTTCCCTTCGTGCCCCTTTGCGCTCTTCGTGGTAAATTCAATCGCGATATCTTAGTTCATCATCAACCGCCCTTCACTGTAATCCGCGCAAGGTTTCCAGCATCCCCCGGAAATCGGCGGGAAGCGCGGCGGACAGTCGAATGGGTTCACCGGTCACGGGATGCCGAAAGGCGAGCCGCTCGGCGTGGAGCATGATCCTTTCCGGCGGGGGAACGATCCCTTCGGGGTTCCGATAACCGTAAACCGCGTCTCCAAGCAGCGGGTGGCGTCGCGAACTCAAGTGCACCCTGACCTGGTGCGTACGGCCGGTGTGAATACGGCACCGCAACAGGGAGGCACTGGCACCGAAAACCTCAATCCGCTCCCAGTCGGTATGGGCGGAACGACCCTTTTCAGCCGGGACGACGGCCATCTTGTGACGATGGACGGGATGGCGCCCAATGGCGTCGAAAATCGAACCGGAAAGCAACTCGGGAACACCGCCGACCAGGGCCAGGTACTCCTTCTCGACTTCCCGTTCCCCGAATTGACGGGCCAACTCCCGGTGGGACTCGTCGGTTTTGGCGGCCAGGATCAGCCCCGAAGTCTCCTTGTCCAGCCGGTGCACAATTCCCGGACGCTCCACTCCGCCGATGCCGCTCAATTGCCCTGCGCAGTGCGCCAGAAGGGCATGAACCAGCGTGTCCTCGCGGGTGCCCGCACCCGGGTGCACCACCATGCCGCTGGGCTTGTTGACCGCGACCAAGGCCTCGTCCTCGTACACCACCTCCAGGGGAATCGGCATCGCCTTCAAGCCCAGAGGCCTGACCTCCGGCAGGGAGAAAACGAGCGTCTCTCCGGACGATACGGGTTCACGGCGGGAAAGGCGCTCCCCCTCCCGGGTCACCAACCCGGCATCGAACACACGCTGAAGATTGGTGCGACTGAGCCCGGGGAAACCCGCCGCCAGCACTTTGTCCGCCCTCAAACGGTGAATCCCTTCGGGGACCTTGTAGCTGTGTTCAGCCTGCATAACGATCAGTCCGATCAGTCCGATCAGTCCGATCGGACCGATCGGACCGATCGAGAGGTCAGCCTGTGGGGAGCTTGTTATCCGTTCGCAGGGCCAGCACCGGCACTTTGGTCTTGATGGCGACTTCCTGTTCCTTGAAGAACTTGGCGCTGACGCTTTCGATCGCCTCCCCCATGCTGAGGACAGGCAGTTTCCGTCCGCGCGGACTGGCATTGAAGTCGTAGGCCGCCTTCTGAATCCTTTCCTGAGCACTGAGCGGACTGTCCTCCTCGGGAATCTGAACCACCCACCCGACCAGATCCTTTTTCGGCAACTCCGATTCCGGGTCCGAAATCATGATCACGTACTGGCGCTTCTTTTTCGGCGCTTTCTCATCTTCCTTCGCCCGCTGTTCCTCTTCCACCTGACGGGAAATATCCCGCATGATCCGTTCCACCACCGGCGGTGGAAGTTCGTTCTGGTTGAGGATCATGGCGACCTGGTCCGTATCGATCTTGGGCATGAATATTCTTATGGAAGCTCGGGCGACGTTCCACAACCCGAAACTTCGGCGCGATCAGAGGATCTCCATGATCGAGCCGAAATCCGGATCGAAGAGACGTTTGTAGGTTCGAATAGCCGCATTGTCCGTCATGGAAGCCAGATAATCCGCCAGTAGTCGTTTCTTCGTCCGGCAATCCGGCTGCGCCTCCAACAGGGATGCCGTGGGATCCGGCAGAAAATCGATGCGGCGACGGGCGCCATCGAGGTAATGATCGCAGAGCGCCCGGAACAGTTTCTCCAGAATAAACGCTCCCTTGAATTCTATTTGTTGCAGGGGAGCGGAACGAAAAATCACTTCGTACGCCAATCGTTTATACACCTCCGCTTCCTCCCGGATGGCCGGATCAACGCCCAGAGCGAAACAGTGACGATTGCTCAGGTCGGACAGGAAGTTCTCCGTCGGCACCAAGCGCACCGCCTGCAGAAAATGACCGATTTTCCGGCTGAAAACCGGCTCCAACCGATCCTCTTCGATAGCCCGAAGCAGGGTTGAGATCGCTTCACCTCCCACTTCGGAAAGATCGGCTCTCTCGCGCCAAACCCGAATCTTCTCGGTGTTGAGAAAACCCGCCCGGACGCCGTCCACGATATCGTTCAAGGAGTAAGCGGTGTCGTCCGCCCAATCCATGATCTGGCATTCTATGCTTTTCAGGCGGTTGAGCTTTTCGCCGTCACCCCACTCCGGCGGCGCCGACCGCTCCCCGAAAACAAATCTCCGGTAGGCCGCTTGTTCGTCGTAAATAAAGTGGTTGTCCGGGTCGTTTCCCTCTCCATGCAACCGCTTGTACTTGAGAATGCCATCCAAAAACGCCCGGGTCGGCTTCATGCCGCGGTGGCCGGATGCGTTCTGATAAATACACTCGGTGACGATGCGCAGGGTCTGCGCGTTTCCTTCAAAACCTCCGTCCGCGCGCATCAGTTCATGCAATGCGCGCTCGCCGGAATGCCCGAAGGGCGGGTGCCCCAGATCGTGCGACAGGCACACGGCCTCCACCAGATCCTCATCGATAAAAAATCCGTCCGAGAGAGGATCTCCCCGGCTGCGAAGGAACCGGCAGATGGATCGTCCTATCTGAGCTACCTCCAGCGAATGAGTCAGCCTGGTTCGGTAGAAATCGTATTCGCCGGAGAGAAAGACCTGGGTCTTGGACTGAAGGCGCCGGAAAGCATGGGAATATATCACCCGATCCCGGTCGATTTGAAAGGGACCGCGGTAATCCGCGATCCCTTTCAACTCGAGAGTCTCACAATCGAATTCGTTATAAAACCCGTTTTTCATGCGCCGCCGCGGGTGGCTGCCCACGCGCGGTCACTCTGAATTGGGCAAACCGAGTTCCTCCAAATCCACCTCCATGGTGGCCAGGTCCTTGAACAGTCCGTACAGCGGACTGTCGGTGCCGATGACCAGGGTGCTGTTGCCGCCCAGAATCGTTTCGTAACTTTCCAGGGTACGCAGGAACTGGTAGAAGTGAGGGTCCCGGTTGTAGGCTTCCGCGTAGGTCCGGGTGGCTTCCGCTTCGGCCTGACCCCGAATCCGCTCGGCCCTCTCCTGGGCCCGGCTGCTGATGGTGGCCAACTCGCGTTCCATTTCGCCCAGCCTCTCCTCCGACCGGCGCTGCCCGTGGGACCGAATCCCGGCGGAGATCTTGTTCAGCTCGGCGTTCATTTGAGCGAAAACGGTTTCCTCGATCTCGGTGGTGTAATTCAGTTGCTTGATCAGAATGTCCTGCAAATGAATCCCGAGATCGATGCGCCCCAGTTCCTCGCGCGCGGCGTCCAGAATGTGTTCGATGACCACCGGGCGACCGGCCAGGAAACGGCCTTCGGCGTCGCGCTCCAACTCCTCGACTTCGGCGCCGAGTGTGGCGAGTTCCTCCATCTCCAACTCGTCAAGGTCACCATCGTCCAGGGTTAACTCGAAATTTTCGTCTACTTCGAGGATCCGGTTACTGCTGCGAATGACCTGGTACAAATCGAATTGTCCGATCTGGTTGCGGACCGCTTCGTCGATAATGCTGAAAAGACGCTGGTCGGCGTTCGCTTCCGTATTGATGGCCTCGCGGAAACGTCGCGCATCCTCGATGCGCCACCGCGCGGTCACATCGATCTGCACCCGCTTGCGGTCGCGGGTGATGGCCGACGTCGCCGAACCGTCAAGACGCATCAGCCGTTTGTCGTAAATCTGGACGCGGTAGTACGGCATCTTGAAATGCAGTCCGGCTTCGGTCACCGGTTCGGAGACCACTTCGCCGAAGCGGGTCACGACGGCCTGCTGCCACTCGTTGACAATAAAAAGGGAATTGACCAGCAGCAGCACAACGACCAGCACCAGCACCAGGCCCGCCACCACCGCAGTGGGGACATGGCCCGCTTTTTCTTTAAATCTATTCAATGTGTTTTTCATCGGTTGGCCTCCCGCAGGTTGATGTGAGGCAGAAGGGACTGCATTTCCTGGTCGATGACAATGACCTCGCGCAGTTCGGGCACGAGTTGTTCCATAGTCTCCAAATACAAACGGCGACGGGTAACGTTCGGCGCCAGTTCGTATGCCTCAACGGTATCGATAAAACGCTGGGCCTCCCCTCGCGCGACGTTGGTTCGCCTCTGAAGGAAACCCTCCGCCTCGAGAACCAATCGTTCCGCCGCACCTCGAGCCCGGGGAACGCGCTCTTCGTACTCGCGGGACGCTTCCTCGAAGAACCGCTGCGCGTCCTGTTCGGCGCGGTTCAGGTCGTTAAAGGCATCGATTACCGGCACGGGCGGCTCGACCTGAGTCAGGTTGACGGCGGTCACGTGGATTCCCATTTCGAACTGGTCGACATATTCCTGGATCAATTCACGGGCGCGAACCTGAATCTCGGCCCGGCCGACGGTCAGAATCGGAATACTGGCGCGGTCCCCCATCACTTCCCGCATCACCGACTGCGCGATGTCGCGCAGCGTGTCCTCGGGATCCTTCACGTTAAAGAGGAATTCCTCCGGGTAGCGGCGGCTGAACTGCACGGCCCAACTGGCGCGCACGATGTTCAGGTCCCCGGTCAGCATGGAGCTTTCCTCTTCATACCCCCGGGTGACTATTCCGGCCCGGCTCTGAGTGCGGTAACCAAACTCCTGCACATCGACCGTCTGGGTGCGAACCTTGTAGACCTGGTCGATCGGATAAGGGAGCTTGAAGTGCAGTCCGGGACCGGTGGTTTGCAGGTGCCGGCCGAAGCGCAGGACAACACCCTGCTCGTCGGTATCGACCTGGTAAAACACGGTCAAGGCGGCCACCACGATCAGGGCGGCCACCGGTATCCAGACAAGCTTCGCGAGCGGAAGGTCGATCTGGCGTCCATCTGGTAAATCAATTTTCATAGGCGTTCCTGGAAAAAGAACCACCTCAACGCATCCGGCTGAGGGTTTCAAGGGGAAACGTCATTCGGGGTCGATCACTGCGCCCGTCGCTGCGATTCCCATTGCCGCCCGCCCGCCAATTTGGCTAACCTCTGCCAGAATCAACGGAAAATCGTTATGTCTTTTTATTCCTATGGAGCCCTCAGCCGCACCTACCATCACGTTCAACGCTACCGCGAGGTAATCACCGTCTTCCTCAAGTACGGATTCGACGAGTTTCGGCAACTGGTGCAGGCCAATCGTTACCTCGGCTCCGCTCTGCGTCTGAACCGGCGCCGAAAAAGGGGGAAGGCGGCCGCCGAACGCTCGCGCCCGGTGCGGTTGCGCCTGGCCTTGCAGGACCTGGGACCCACTTTCGTCAAGATGGGCCAGATTCTGGCCACGCGGGCCGATCTCATCCCCGAGGAGTACCTCGAGGAGCTGCACAAACTGGAAGACGAGGTGCCGGCCGTGCCGTATTCCGAGATTAAGGACCGGATCGAGCAGGAGCTGGGCGCCCGGTTGAACACCCTCTTTGCCGAATTCGACAAGGAACCCCTGGCCGCCGCCTCCATCGCCCAGATCCACAAAGCGCGTCTGGCTTCGGGCGAACGGGTGGTGGTCAAAGTCCAGCGACCGGGCCTGCGCCAGCAGATCGAGACCGACCTGGAAATCATGGAAACCCTCGCCGGCCTGATGGAAAAGCACGTGGAGGGCTGGAGCGTCCACCAGCCTACCCGGATCATCCGGCAAATGTCGCACATGCTGCGCAAAGAACTCGATTTCCACATCGAAGCCTCCCACATCCAGCGGTTTCGTCATCAATTCCGCGGCAACTCTACCGTGCACGTGCCCGAGGTTTTCAGCGCGCTTTCAAGCGAAAAAGTGCTCACCATGGAATTCCTCGACGGCATCAAGGCCACCAAATTGGAGCTGTTGCAGGAAAAGGGCTACGACCTGCGTCGAATCGCCCACGAGACGGCGGAACTGATGATGAAACAAATCTTCGAGCACGGTTTTTTCCACGCCGATCCGCACGCGGGGAACCTTTTCGTCCTGCCCGACCAGAAAATCGCTTTCATAGATTTTGGAATGATGGGCCTGATGAATCTCACCTTGCGGGAGCAATTCGCCGATCTGCTTTTCCATATCGCCCGCCACGACGAGTCCGCCGCCACCGACTCCCTGCTCAAGTTGACTTCTTCCCAACGTCCTCCCGAGCGCGCTCCCCTGGAATCCGACGTGGCCGAATTCATGACGCTACATTTCTATAAGCCGATCGGAGAAATGAGCTTCGGTCGCCTGCTGCAGGAATTGCTGCATAAAACCACCCTGCACGGTCTGCGCATCCCGATGGGGATTTTCCTGCTGATCAAAGCCGTCGCCACTTTCGAGAGCGTCGTTCGCGAACTCGACCCTGAATTCGACATCCTCAAGGAAACCAAACCCTACGTCCGCCGGATGCGGCTCAATCGCACCCGGCCCTCGCGCCTCACCCGGAACCTGGTGGATTCCGGCCTGAGCGCTCTCGAGTTCATCAAGGACCTTCCGGAAGACCTGCGAACCCTGGTGCGTGCCGTGGAACTCGGCAAGGCCCGCCTCGCCTTCGAGCACCACGGCCTCGGGCCTCTCATCCAGGGGCTGGAACGCGTCAGCAATCGAATCGCCTTCGCCATCGTGCTGGCGGCCCTGATCGTGGGCTCCTCACTCATGGTCCACGCCCGGTTGCCGCCCACCTGGAACGATATCCCCATCATCGGCCTGGTCGGTTTCCTGCTGGCGGCGGTGATGGGCTTCGGATTGCTCGTGTCCATCATTCGACACGGAAAAATGTAGCGATTTAATCCAGTCACGCCACGTTCGTTGAAATGAAGATCACCGCCATAACCGCACCGGGCCAGAAGAACGTCAACGAATGGGTCAACCGCGTCGCCGCCCTGTGTCAGCCGGACGAAATCCACTGGTGCGATGGCTCCGTCGAGGAAAACGAGCGCCTTTGCGGGCAAATGGTGGAATCCGGAACCTTTATCCGGCTCGATCCCGAAAAGCGTCCCAACAGCTTCTGCTGCCGCTCCGACCCGGACGACGTCGCCCGGGTGGAAGACCACACCTATATTTGCAGCTTGCGCAAAGGGGATGCCGGACCCACCAACAACTGGCGCGAGCCCCGCGGCATGAAGCGGGAATTGATGGAGTTGTTCGATGGGTGCATGCGCGGCCGCACGCTCTACGTCATTCCCTTCAGCATGGGTCCGATCGGCTCGCCCATGGCGCAAATCGGGGTACAGGTCACCGATTCCCCCTATGTCGTTGTCAACATGCGTCTGATGACGCGAATCGGTAAAGCGGTGCTGGAAAGGTTGGGGAAAGGTCCTTTCGTTCCCTGCCTGCACACCGTGGGCGCGCCGGTACAGCCTGGAGAGACGGACGTCCCCTGGCCGTGCAACAAAAAAACCAAATACATCGTTCACTTCCCGGAAGAACGCTCCATCTGGTCCTATGGCAGCGGCTACGGAGGCAATGCGTTGTTGGGAAAAAAATGCCTGGCCTTGCGCATCGCCTCGGTCATGGCACGCGAAGAGGGGTGGCTGGCGGAACACATGCTCATCCTCGGAGTGGAGTCACCGGAAGGGAAAAAGACCTACGTCGCGGCCGCTTTTCCCAGCGCCTGCGGCAAAACCAATTTCGCGATGCTCATCCCGCCCGAGCCCCTCAACGGCTGGAAAATCACCACCGTGGGAGACGACATCGCCTGGATCAAACCGGGCAAGGACGGACGCCTGCATGCCATCAATCCGGAAGCCGGTTTTTTCGGCGTGGCCCCGGGAACCTCGGTAAAATCGAATCCCAACGCCATGGCCTCCATCGAAGCGAACACCATCTTCACCAACGTCGCGCTGACGCCCGACGGGGATGTTTGGTGGGAGGGGATGACCGACGAACCGCCGCCCGAACTCATCGACTGGAGAGGCGAACCCTGGACCCGCGACTGCGGTCGCCTGGCCGCGCACCCCAACGCCCGCTTCACCGCGCCCGCCTCGCAGTGCCCCTGTATCGACCCGCAATGGGAAAACCCCAAGGGCGTGCCCATCAGCGCCCTTGTTTTCGGCGGCCGGCGCTCGGTCACCGTGCCTCTCGTCTCGCAGGCGTTCAACTGGTCTCACGGCGTCTACCTCGGCGCCACCATGGGTTCCGAGAAAACCGCCGCGGCCGCGGGTTCCGTGGGCGACGTTCGCAACGACCCCATGGCCATGCTGCCGTTCTGCGGCTACCACATGGGCGACTATTTCAATCACTGGCTCAACGTGGGACGCAACCTGCCCAACCCGCCCCGCATCTTCATGGTCAACTGGTTTCGCAAGGGACGTGACGGCAAATTCCTCTGGCCCGGATTCGGCGAAAACATGCGTGTGCTCAAGTGGATCGTGCAGCGCGCCCACGGGCGAGCCTACGCCCTGGAATGCCCCCTCGGCTGGATCCCCCGCTACAAGGATCTCGACTGGACCGGCCTGGACGACTTTCCCTTCGAACGGTTCGAAGCGTTGATGTCGGTGGACCGCAAACTCTGGATGGCGGAGGTGCACCAGCACGAGAGTTTCTTTCTTCGGCTTTACGACCGCCTGCCCAAGGAATTCACCAGCGAGCGTGAACTTCTGATCTCGCGTCTCTGGCGCTCACCTGAAGTATGGCACCTCGCCAGCGAGATCCACGAATAAATGTCGCGATCCTTTTCCATTGCCATTTTCGCCTTCACCGGGACGTTCTTCGCCGCCTTTTTCGTCTGGCCCATCTGGCAAATCCTTCAGGGTGCGGTCATCGATGCCGACGGCAAGATCACCCTGGCCTACATTCTCGAGGTCTTCGCCAACCCCATCTACCTGGAGGGACTCCGCAACGCCTTCATGATGGGCGTTTTCTCCACCCTGCTCTCGTTTCTCATCGCCATGCCCCTGGCCTTCCTCGCCGATCGTTACGCCTTTCCCGGCAAAGCCCTGCTGACCGCGCTCGTCCTGATCCCCATCATCCTGCCGCCGTTCGTCGGAGCCATGGGCATCAAACAGATGCTGGGCCAATACGGCGCAGTCAACGCTCTGCTGACGCACGCCGGCCTGCTGACCGACGGCGCCACCATCGACTGGCTGGGCCGCGGGCGTTTCTGGGGGGTGGTGATCATGAACGCCCTGCACCTCTACCCCATCTTTTTCCTCAACCTGGTGGCGGCCCTCGCCAACGTCGATCCGGCGATGGAGGAAGCGGCCGAGAATCTCGGCTGCCGCGGCTTCCGGCGATTTCGCCGGGTGACCTACCCGCTGATCCGGCCGGGTATTTTCGCCGGCGGCACCATCGTTTTCATCTGGTCTTTCACCGAACTGGGCGTGCCCCTGATCTTCGATTACACCCGCGTGACGTCGGTGCAGATTTTCGCCGGGATTCGCGACATCGGCGCCAACCCGTTTCCCTTTGCGCTGGTCATCGTCATCCTGCTTTTCACCCTTCTCTTTTACGCCCTGGGCAAAGGATTCTTCGGCAAAGCCCATCACGCCATGATGGCCCGGGCCACCGTGGCGCGCCCGCCCCGGCGCCTCTCCCCGGCGGCGTCCTGGGCGTGCAGCGCGATATTTCTCGGAGTGACCCTGATCGCGGTTTTGCCTCACCTGGGGGTTCTATTTATTTCCTTCTCGCAGGACTGGTATGCCACGGTCCTGCCCGACTCCTGGACGCTGGAAAACTACGAACTGGCGCTGGGACACTCCCTCACCGTTTCCTCGATCGGAAACAGCCTCAAATACGCCAGCCTCTCGGCCATCGTCGACATCGTCCTGGGCGTTTGCATCGCCTACGTGGTGGTGCGCACCCGTCTGCCCGGCCGTCACATTCTCGACTCGGTCGCCATGCTGCCGCTCGCCATCCCGGGCATTGTCATCGCCTTCGGTTACCTGGCCATGAGTCGCGAAGGCAAGTTCTTCAGCTTTCTCAACCCCCTGGAAGACCCCACCATTCTGCTGGTGATCGCCTACGCGGTCCGGCGCCTGCCCTTCATGGTCCGGGCCGCCGCGGCCGGGTTTCAGCAGACCAGCGAAGAATACGAGGAAGCCGCCCGCAACCTCGGTTGCCCGCCGGCGAAGGCGGTTATCAAGATTACCCTTCCCCTCATCAGCGCCAATATCCTGGCGGGCGCCTTGCTCTGTTTCTCCTTTGCCATGCTTGAAGTATCCGACTCTCTGATACTCGCGCAACAACAGGGCTTTTACCCGATCACCAAGGCGATCTACGAACTGTTTCAACTGATGGGAGACGGCCGATTCCTGGCTTCGGCCCTGGGCGTCTGGGCGATGCTTTTCCTCGCCGTCACCATCGTCGCGGCAAACACCCTGCTGGGAAAACGTTTCGGCGCCATATTCCGATTCTGACCGATGAACCTCCTCCATCGCTATATCTTCAAAAGCCTCCTGGCGGCCAGCTTGCTCGCCGTCGGGATCTTCGCCTTCCTGCTGATCGTGGGCAACGTGCTGAAGGATGTTATCGGATTGCTCACCGACGGCCAGCTCAGCTTCCCCCTGTTTTTCCGTCTGCTTTCCCTGCTCGTTCCCTACGTGATCGCCTACGCGCTCCCCCTGGGCATCCTTACCGGCGTATTGCTGGTGCTGGGACGCCTTTCCGCCCAGCGGGAAATCACCGCCATGCGTTCGGCCGGCATCAGCTTGCTCCAAATATCGGCTCCGGTGTTCTTCCTTGGGGTTTTAGGGGTCGCTTTCTCCGTGACCATCAACTTCTACTACGCTCCGAACGCCCGCGCCCAATACCGGGAAGACCTCAGCCAATCCATCCGCGAGAATCCGCTCAACTACCTGGTGCAAGGCCGCTTCGTCAGGGACTTTCCCGGATACGTGATTTACGTCGGGGAAAAGCGCGAAAACGAGTTGCGGGATCTGTGGCTTTGGGAACTCGGTGAAGGGCGCATGGTTTCGCGTTTTCTGCACGCCGAGGAAGCGGTCCTCGACTACGAGGAAGCCACCGAATCAATCCTCCTCATCCTGAGGGAAGTGTACGCCGAAATCCGCAGCGAGAGCGACCTTGAGGATTTGCGCGAGGGGCGCCCGGCGCCGTCGATCCAGCAGACCGCGATACGCCTGCCCCTGCGTGATATTCTGGGAGGAAGGGCTCGCTCCAAGCGTTTGGGAGACATGACATTCAACGAAATCGTCACCGCTCGCCGCGAACATCAGGCAACCGAGCCGGGAGCAGACCATTTCGCACAACTGATCCGCATTCAGCTCAGCATTCAGGAACGGTTCGCGATGGCATTCTCGGTTCTTTCGCTCGCCTTGTTGGCAGTGCCTCTGGGCATCCGCATCCAGCGCAAAGAAACGTCATCCAATCTGGTAATCGCCCTTTGCCTGGCCATGGTCTTCTACTTTCTCGTGATCGCCGTCGGTTGGTTCGAGACTCGACCCGGCCTGCGCCCCGACATTCTGGTGTGGTTCCCCAATCTCCTTTTCCAGGCCGTCGGAATCTGGATGTTCCTGCGCATAGAACGCCTGTGACTCTTGAATCTCAAATCTCAAATTTGAAATTTGAGATCTGAGATTCAGTCGTCCACCGCATCCACGACCACGATACAGACATCGTCGGCAAAGGTATCCGAGTCGGCGTGACGACAGGCCGCGCCGGTCAGGAGATCGAGAAGATCCGGCGCCGCGACTCCGGGATTCCGGCGCAACTGCTCCTCGATGCGGTCTTCTCCGAAGCACTCTCCGCGAGCGCTTTCCACCTCGAATAATCCGTCGGTGAAAAGAACCAGCCGGTCGCCCGCCTTGAGTGCCGAATCAACGGCCGTATAGGAAAACCCGTCGATCAGCCCCAGCGCAGGCTCCGGGTCGCCGGCGGAAGGATCCAGGCGAACCACTTCACCTCCCGCATGCTGGAGGTAGGGAAGCGGATGCCCGGCATTGGAGTAACGAAATTCGCCTCTGGCAATATCGGCCACCCCGAAGAAGGCCGTGACAAACATCGGGGAATCCGCCTGTCGCAAAACCGGCAAAAGCCCCTCGTTCATACCGGAAAGGAACGCACCGGGATCCACCGCCGATTGCATGATCTCACCCACCAGTCCGCGCAAGTACGCGGTAACCAGGGCGGCTCGCACGCCGTGCCCCACCACGTCACAAATCAGGATGCCGGCCTCGGAATCGGAGATGCGAAATATCTCGAAAAAATCGCCCGCCAGGGTCGAAACCGGCAGGTAACAATGTTTAAAACGCAACCCCAACCCGGAAGTCCCGGAACTTCCGGAGAAATCCGGGTACTGCAACGTAAGCAGGGACTGCTGGACTTCGTAAGCCATCTTCAGATCCGCCTGCATTTCTTCGTTCTTTTGCCGGAGCTTCTCCTCGGCCATCTTTCGTTCGGTAATATCGCGAGCCACTCCGATAATACCGATGATTTTACCTTGCGGATCGCGCAAAGGCACCTTGGTAACGCTCACCCAGAAGGCGGTCCCGTCCGCCAGGGCCAGCTTGTGCTCCTTGCCGATCATCGGTTTCCCGGTGCGAATGACCTCCTGCTCTCCCCGCTGCGTTTCCCGCGCGTAAGATTCTGCGAAAAAATCGAAATCGGTCAGACCCACCGCCTCGGAGGCACTCTTGAGCCCGAACTGGGAGACATGCGCCCGGCCGATGCGCAAAAAACGTCCCTCCAGATCCTTGAAGAAAATCTTGTCCGGAACCGTATCCATCAACTGTTCGAACATAGAACGTTCCCGGCGCAGCTCCTCCTCCACCCGTTCCTCGCGCGGGTGCCTGCGGAGCACTTGACGCTGGGATTTCGCCAACTCCGGGTGATCGATCTCGCGAAGGAAAAACACCACCAATTCGCCTTTGGCTTCATCTCCGGGCAGCAGCGACACCCGAACTCTTGCCCGCCGTTCGGCCGCGCCCGCTCCCGGCCCCAGGCCCAGCTCGACCCATTCCTCCCCCGCGCCGCCGCCCAGGGCATCCTCAACAAGGGATTCCAGTGCCGCCGGCGGCGCCGCCAGTAATGCCTCGCGCCAGGAAACCCCGGGAGCCACCGAATGCAAACCCATGAGTTTCCGCCCCAAGGCGTTGCTTCCCATGAGACCGCCGCTGCGGTCCAACACCACAACGCCATCGGGAAGCGCAGCCAAAAAAGCGGCCAGGCTATTACCGAGCAAACGGGCCAGCAATGACTCCGGAGAATCTTTCAACATGACATCCAGGCAAAAAACGGCCGATCCAGACACCAAACCGATCGACATGTTCTGACGTGTTATCTTTCAGTTCCGGTGATCCGGGCGCAACCTTTAAGCCGGAATTATTCAAGGCATATCGCGCCGATTGAAGAAAGGGCTTTTAGCGTTCAGATGGTCCAGGCTTCGTCCAATCCGAGAAATCGGTCCGCCAGGTCGTTCAAGGCACGCCGGGCGGGCCGAAACGCCTCCGCCAGATCCCGCACCACCGGCATCAACTCGTACCGGTCCGCCAACCGGTGATCCCCGGCCGCCCGCAGATGGCTTTCGCCCATCGATTCGTAATACCGCAGGCCGGGCGCCGCCCGACGTTGCTCCCGGTAGCGGATGTAGTCCGGGAATACCCCGGCCAGGAAAAGCGCGACGTTACCGATGTGCAACGCCATAAAGAAACGCAGTTCCTCCGATGCTTCCGCCATGGCCGCCGCCATATCCACCAGGTAATCCAACACCGGAAAGCGGTCTCCGGCCGGGCGGCGCACCCGATCCATTCGACTAAACTCCGTCAATACCGACGCGACGTAGTCCGCCATACCCCGGTCGGTAAGGCCGGACTTGAGAAACACGCGGCGCACCATGATGTAAAAATAGAATCCGGAGGAAACGGACAGCAGCCGTTGCTCCTCCAACAGGGCATGGAACAGGGCTTCATCATCCAGCACTCGGTCGCGTTCGAGGTCATCGGCCAGGAGCCGGTACAAAGCCTCACGCTCGCGCTTCCCGCGTCCCAATACCTCGACCACAAACGCATAATCAGCCGGTATGAAACCTGGACGACATTTGGGACCGATGACGTGCATTGGAAAGTTCAGCGTGTTGACAGGAACACTGATACCCATGTGCGGCGGCAAATCAATCCCCAAGGGCCACATAAAGATTTTTTTATCGCATGTTTACCGCCCCCCGGGGACAATCGCCCAAGGTTTACCCGGTCAACCGGAAACAACACCGAGATGAGCACTTCAAGCCCGCACGAACGAAGCAATGATCCCTACCCGGCCCTGCGCCGGCAACTCCACCGGACCTACCTGTTGCGGAGTACGCTGGGCCTCTTGGAATGGGACCAGCAAACCGGCCTTCCTCCGGAGGCCGCCGGACTGCGCTCGGAGCAAAGTTCGCTTCTGGCGGAACTCGCGCACGAAGCGTTCACTTCCGACGAGACGCGCGCGACCCTCGAGGCCCTGGAGGCATCCGACCCTTCGCCCACCGACGATTCCGCAGTGGTGGCCCGGCTGGTTCGCCGCGATTACGACCGCGCCACCCGTCTGCCGACCCGGTTTGTGCGGGAAAAAACCGAGCACCTGAACCTGGCCTACCATGCCTGGTCCCGTTCTCGCGCGAAGGACGACTTCGCCCAATTCGCCCCCTTCCTGAAAAAGAACCTGGAACTCGCGCGGGAGGAGGCCTCGCTGCAGGGTTGGGAATCCAATCCCTACGACTATCACATCGACCTGCACGATCCGGGTGTGACCGCGAACAAGGTGGAGTCCCTTTTCCGGCAATTGAAGGAGCCGCTGCTGGAACTGGTCGGTCGAATCCTGGAGGGGTCTCCCGCTCCCGCTTCCAGCCTGTTCAACGGGTTTTCCGAATCCGCTCAGGAACGGTGCGCGCGTCTGGCCACCGAGGCCATCGGTTTCGATTATCGTCGCGGACGTCTCGACCGCTCCCTGCACCCTTTCTGCTCCGGCGACGGCCAGGACACCCGTTTGACCACCCGCTTCCACCCGGACAATCCGCTCGACTCCCTTTTCAGCTCGCTGCATGAGGCCGGCCATGGACTTTACTGCCAGGGCCTCCCGGCGGATGAGGTTGCCACACCGCTCGGCGAAGCCGTGGGAATGGCCATTCACGAATCGCAGAGCCGCCTTTGGGAAAATCAGGTCGGCCGCAGCCGGGCGTTCTGGACTCATTTCGCCCCGATCTACCGCCGGCACTTCCCCGAACAACTGAGGGACGTCAGCGATGACGAACTCCTCCGCGCCGTTAATCGCGTATCGCTCAACCCGATACGAGTTGATTCCGACGAGGTGACCTACAACCTTCACATCATGCTCCGTTTCGAGCTGGAACAGGCGCTTTTTTCCGGCGACCTCGAGGTGGAAGCGCTTCCCGCGGAATGGAACCGTCTGTCCCTCGACCTAATCGGCCTCCAACCCGCCAACGACGCCGAAGGCGTGCTGCAGGACATCCACTGGTCGGGCGGCGCTTTCGGGTATTTTCCAAGCTACACGCTCGGCAACCTGATCGCGGCCCAACTCTGGTACAAAGCGCTGGAAATCCTCCCGGGCCTGGAAGAGTCCCTGGCGAAAGGAGACTTCAGCCCGCTTCTCGAATGGTTGAGAAACACCATTCACCGCCACGGACGCCGTTTCGACACCGAAGAACTGGTGACGCTGGCCACCGGCCAGGGAATCTCGACCGAACCGCTGCTTCGCTACCTCAAGGAACGCTACGTGCCGGCGGGCGTTTCAGGTCGATCGGTCGGATCAGTCTGATCGGACGGATCAGTCTGATCGGACGGATCGGTTTGATCGGACGGATCCGCCCGATCGGTCCGATCCGTCCGATTTCAATTCCAGCACTCGGCGGTGCGCCGATTCCGTATCCATTTCTTCAGGCCGCAGCGGCGGGCCGAGGGCAATCCTCACTACCGGGCGGAACGACCTCGGGAGTTTCCAGAAGAAGCGTCCGCCGTGGAATGAAAAGATCGATCCCCACAGACCGTCGATGTAGAACGGCACCACGGGCGCATCGGCCTGACGAGCCATCAGGGCGAACCCCGGACGAAACGGCTTCAGGCTGCCATCCTTGCTGATACCGCCTTCTGGGAAAAGGCACACCACCTCGCCGTCGCGCAGGCACCCGGTGGCCCGCCGGATCGCTTCACGGGGACGAAGCGAGGAAACCGGCACCACCTCGAACCAGCGCATGAAAGACCGCAACCACCAGCGTTCGAAGAGCCAGGTGGCGCCCAGGTAGCGAATGGCCCGGGGCAGGGCCGCCTGCAGAACCACGACGTCAACAAAGGACACGTGATTGCCGACCAAAACCACCCCCCCGGAGGCCGGAAGGTGCTCCGCACCGGAGAGCTGGATACGGTAAACACAACGGGTCAACCAATAAGGCGGGATGCTGGCGATCCGTTTCAGTCGTGAGGGATATGGAACCATTTGTTCAGCCGGAACCGGCGGACGATTTTTATTTGCTGAAATGAAAGATTCCCCAGGTGAGACGCCCTTTCCGCCCTCCTTCGACCCAATGACGCAGGCCGGTTTTCATGCGATCGAGGTAATCCGCGCTGATTTTCTTCCGCAGTTCCTCTTCCCGTTGCTCCAGCTCCTCCAGCCCCCGGGCATAATGCCGGGGAAGCTGGTCCTGCAACTCCTCGAACTCCAGCAGACGCAACCCGTGCGTTTCACCCGCCGAGCGGTAAAACGCCGGAGAGCCCAAATCCTCCAGTTGCAGGCGATCCAGGATCGGCTGCAGCACCTCCTCCGGGCAATCGTCCGCTTTCATGGGATCGGTGAAAACAAAATCGCCACCCGGTTTCAGGACCCGGGCGGCCTCGGTCAGAACGTGTTCGCGCTCGGCACTGTGCAGGAACGAATCCTGAGACCAGACTACATTGAAGGTGTTGTCCTTGAAATCCAGTTTCTCGAAACTGCCGTCGACCACTTCGATCAATTCCTCCAGGCCTTGCTCCTTGTTCATCCTCCGGTTGCGCTCGTTTTCGACTTCGCTCAAATTCAACGCCACCGCGCGGCATCCGTAATGCCGGGCCAGGTAGCGCATCGACCCTCCGTACCCCGCGCCGAGATCGAGGACGCGCATCTCCTTTCCCGGATTGCGGATCTTGCCGGCGATGCGCTCGACCGTCCGGCGGCTGGCATCGAAGATGGTATCGTCATCCGACTCATAGATCCCGATGTGAAGATCCTCGCCGCCCCACACCGTGTGGTAGAAAGTATCGGCGTCTTCGCTGTTGTAGTAGGCCCGGGCGCGGTCCACCGGGTTGGACTGGTCTTTTTCCTTGCTCATAAAATCCGTGCTGTGGTTCCTGTTTTTAGTATCAACGCAAAAGCGCCCCTGCCGCACGCAAAGAAAAGGAGAAAATTTCTCCCCCTGATCCCGGCGCTACCGGTGGTTCCAATCAAAAGCCAACATCTCGAATGCCCGAATACCGCCCCGTCAAGCGCTCATTCCATTCGCTCCAGAATTTCAGCCCCGATCCGGTCCACCACCAATCTTCCCCGCGCGGTAAGGCAAAGGCCACCGTCGTCCTCTTTCCGCGCCAATCCCTCCGCACACAACCGGTCGAGAAATGCCCGCAACTCAGGCGTTACGGTTCCCGGAAACCGGGCTTCCACTTCCGACGGACTCACACCCCGCGTCAGGCGCAATCCGAATATCAACAGGTCGGCCGCCAGGAGTTCATCGCTCAAAGCAACGCGGTCTCCGGTACTCCGGCGGCCGTCGGCGAGGTCGGACAACCATTTTTCGATGTCGGGAGGGTTGGCGCCGCGCAGGCCACGAAACTGCGACGCCGCCGCCGGTCCCAGGCCAATCCATTCCGCCATACGCCAGGTGTTGAGATTGTGCCGGCATTCGTATCCGCTGCGGGCATAATTCGAGGTCTCGTATTTATGCAGGCCGTAGGCCGGAAGAATTTCCTCCGCCATACCGAAGAAAACCGCTTCCCGCTCTTCGTCGCGCACGAAATCGCCGCGGGCAAGTTTGACCCACAGCGCGGTGTCCTCCTCAAAAGTCAGACAGTAGGTGGAGAGGTGCTCGGGTTCGAGAGCCGCCGCCTCGCGCAGGTCGCTTTCCCACTCCGTCTCGGTCTGCCCCGGAAACGCGAAGATCAAATCGAGATTGATGTTGCCGAATCCATGCCGACGAAGGCGGGAAAACGCCTCCATCACCGCTTCCCGCGAGGAGCGGCGTCCCATCGCCTCCAGCAGACGCGGTTGAAACGACTGAACGCCCAGGGAGATACGATTCACCCCGATGGCACTCAGGGCCTCCAACCTGGCATCGCGGGCGGCCTCGGGCGTCAGTTCCACGCTCCATTCCACCGGCCGGTCGCCGCAGCGATCCCGGATCAGGGTTCCGAGTTCGAGAATATACTCCGGGGGCAGCAGCCCAGGGGTACCGCCGCCCCAGAAAACCGTCCGCACCGGCCGGTCCGGCGCGGCCAGGTCAAGTTCCCGTCGAATGCCGTCGACAAAGCGGCGGAAATCCCCTTTCTCCGGACGTTTCTGGTAAAAGGCGCAGAAATCACACGTCACCGCGCAAAAAGGCACATGCAGGTAGAGTCCCAGCGGCACGGAAGGCGACGCTGTCGCGGCGCTCATTTCCTCTCCTTCCCTGGCATAATGACTGGTCATGGCTCTTCATCCGCCCCAAACCGGAAATCCGCCCACACCATGCGGTGGTCGCTGGCGATGCGGTAACCCGGACCATCATACACTCCGTGGGCCCCGGGTACAAGCCGCTCGCTCAGGGCGGGAGACGTCAGAATAAAATCGATGCGGCTGTAAAGACCCTGGCGTTCCCAGTGCTGCGTCCAGGTGTGGCCGCGCGAATCGGCCGCCTCCACCGGCACCGACAGGGTCAGATCTCCCCGGTGGAAAAACCGGCGCATCGGCGGCGTGTCCCGGGTATCGTTGAAATCTCCGGCGATGAGAAAAAGATCTCCGGCCGCTGGATCGACCCGTTCCAGGATGCGGTTGCGCGCCGCGGTCGCCTCGCCCGTTCGTTTCGCCGTCGCTTGAGGATCGTCCTCCCGCTCGGTCCATTTGCTTTTCAGATGCAGAGAGAACAGAGTCCAGGACAAGCCGGCGGTCTCAAACCGGACCTCCAGCAGACCGCGCTTGATTCGCTCCCGTTCCCCGAAATACGGGAAGTCCGCATCGACGTGATCCACCGCTTCCTGAAAGGGCAGTCGCGACAATACCGCCACGTGGCGCACCTCGTCGTCAGCCTCCAGAACGTGGGCGTAGGGATAATCCAACCCCTCCCGTCGAAGATCGCGCCGCAACTCCTCCAGGAACGGCGGGGAACCCATTTCCTGCAGCGCCAGGACATCGGGAGCCACCGCGCGAATCACCGCGCGCAGCGCCGCCTTTTCTTTTTCCGGCTTGGGATAAGCCGGCCGCCAGCGATCCTGCTCGTCCACCCACCGGTCCATCACCAGGTAATTCTCGACGTTGTAGGTCGCCACGCGGATCGTTTCCGCCGCGGACGGCGACCCCGCCAGCAGAACAACCAGCGCCACCCCGCAGGCGGCCACGGCCGCGAACCAGGTCCGGTTGGGCAAACTGGGACCACGGCACCCCATCAGGCCTGACGCAACGAAGCCTCCCGCTCGACCAGCGTCGGGTGCGAATAATGCACGGCGCTGAAAAGCGGATGCGGCGTCAGGTTGCTGAGGTTTTTCTCCGACAACTTACGCAACGCCCCGATCAGCGGGGCGGCATCACCCACGGCATCCCTGGCGAAGGCATCCGCCTCGTACTCGTGTTTCCGCGACATGACGTTGAACAAGGGAGACAGCCAAAAGGTGACCAACCCGCTGAGCAGGGCAAAGAGCAGAAAGGCCGGCGCCAATCCGGAGGCTTCGGGATCGAAGCCGAACCCCTGGTAAAACCAGGCGCTGTCCGCCAGCCAGGCGATCGCCCAGAATCCGATCAGCACCATCACCGCCGACAGGGCCAGCATCCGGGGAATGTGTCCCTTTTTGTAATGGCCGATTTCGTGGGCCAGGACCGCTTCCAGTTCCGGTTTGTCCAATTGCTCGATCAGCGTATCGAAAAGCACGATGCGCCGAAACCGGCCGAAACCGGTGAAGAAGGCGTTCGAATGGGTGGAGCGGCGGCTGCCGTCCATGACCTGAATCGTTTTCGCCTGGAAACCGGTCCTATCCGCCAGGTCCATCAGACGCTGCCGCAACTCGCCTTCGGGCAAGGGGGAAAACTTATTGAAGAGGGGCATAATCAACATGGGATACAACACCATCATGACCAGTTGAAAGATGAAGAAAACCAAAAAAGCCCAAACCCACCAGTAATCGCCTCCCCATCCGACCAGGGCGAGGAGCAGACAGATCAGGGGATAACCGATCAGGATACCGACCGCCAACCCCTTGATCCGGTCGGTAATCCAGAGTTTGAGGGTGGTCTTGTTGAATCCGAAACGTTCCTCCAGCCGGAATTGGCTCCACCATTCAAAGGGCAGGCCCGGCAAGCTGAGCAGGATCAGGGTCGCCACAAAAAAGAGCCCCTCGCGCCATACGGAGATCGCCCCGGTGCCCACGAACAGATTATAGAACCAGGGCAGCACTCCACTGAAAATCACCGCCGCCAGCACCACTGCCGTCCAGACGGTTTCCACCACGCCAAATCGATTTCGGGCCAGCGTGTAGTCCACCGAACGACGGTAGGCGGCCTCCGGCATGACCCCCTTGAGCGCTTCCGGAGGCGCGTCGGCATACCGCCGAACCTGGGCGCGATTGAGTCCGTCCAACCAGAGTTCGACTCCGGTTTTGGCGAGCAGGAGAATCAAGAATACGACGGTGACCTCGTTGACCATAAGCCCCCCACCATGAGAACAGGCCCACCCAGCGGCAAACCGAATTTCAAATCTCAAATTTGAAATTTGAAATTTGAAATTTAAATTCCGCCCGACCCATCAGTGCCGGTGGGCGGTCGGTCCGTACGACCAGCGCTCGCCCTCCCAGACCAGTTCCTCGCCGCGGTAGATGCGGAGCTGCAGCCGGTAATCGACCGCCGCCGGAAAAGTGAACGAGGAGGGACCGTAAAACCCTTCAATCCGGGGCACCCGCCCCACGTCCGGATCGAGGGGGTCGAATTCCGGCTGAGCGTCGGGCGGAAACAGCGCCATATCCCCTTCGTGCCACTCCAGGAAATCGGGCTCGCGCATGCCGGAAATATAGTAGGAAATCCGGTAGTTCGCCGGATCCCATCCCGGATAGGGCCGGGCGGGCCGCAAAAAAATCGTTAGCCAGTTGGCCGGGGCGATCCGGGCGATCTCCAGCGAAACCCGCTGATCCTCCAGGGTAATGAAGTACAGATTCCCGCCATGCGGCCCGGAAGGAGTCTGGCGGCGCTGGAATTCCCGGAACCAGGGCTCCAGCACCGAACTGAAAACAATCAGCAAAAAAGCCACCACGCCCAGGGCGATGAACAGGTAACGCTTTTTGCCGCGACGTTCACTGATTACATTGGGTTCGTCCGCGTAGGCCATGCTTTCTTTTCCGGTTTCCAGGGTTGCGCCGTCGCGCGATTGCAGGAATGGGTTGAAAACGACACAATTAACGCCATCGTTCCAGTGTGTCCAAGGCCAAAGAAAAAAACAACAGTGATCTGAGCTTCGAGGCCGCCCTGGAAAAACTGGAGGCGATCGTCGGGCGGATGGAGAGCGGCGACGTGCCTCTGGCCGAGTTGATCGCCCGCTACGAGGAGGGAGGAAAACTCCTCAAACTCTGCGAGAAGCGCCTGCACGATGCGGAAATGAAGATCCAACTGCTGAAGCGAGGATCGGGCGATCCGGACAACCCCCCGGCATTCGAAGACTTCGATCCCGACCGGGACCAGTAAGCGTCCATCGCTCCCAAAAAACATGGCAAAAACATCCGATAATTCCGGCGAACCGCTTCTTCCGCACATCGCCTCCCCGGAGGACCTGAAAAGGATTCCATTCGACCAGCTTCCCCGTCTCGCCGACGAAATCCGCCAGCGCATTCTCGAGGTTACCTCGGCGAACGGCGGGCATGTCGGCCCGAACCTGGGGGTGGTGGAACTGACCCTGGCCCTGCACCGCACCTTTTCTTCCCCCAAGGACAAATTTGTTTTCGATGTTTCCCATCAGGGGTACGTGCACAAGCTCCTGACTGGGCGGCAGGACGGGAAATTCGACCGTATTCGCCGAACGGACGGCTACAGCGGCTTTCTCACCCGCGAGGAAAGCGAACACGACATCTGGGGCGCCGGGCACGCCGGAACCGCCCTATCCGCCGCCCTCGGTATGGCGGCGGCCCGCGACCGGAAGGGTGGAGACGAACACGTGGTGGCCGTGATCGGCGACGCCGCGCTCACCTGCGGCATCACCATGGAGGCGCTTAACAACATCGTAGCCCACACCGGCCGGCTGATTGTGGTGCTCAACGACAACGAGTGGTCGATCGACAAAAACGTGGGCGCCCTGGCCACTTATCTCAACGAACTGATCACCAACCCCATTTACAACCGGGTGCACCACGACCTGGAATCTTTCCTCAAACACATTCCGGGCGGCGAGTCCCTCCGCCGAATGGGTTCGCGCACCAAACAAAGCGCCAAGAATATCTTCGTCCCTTCCTGCATTTTCGAAAAATACGGCCTCCGCTACCTGGGGCCCTTCGACGGACACGACCTCGAACTGCTGCACAAGAACCTCGATTTCGCCCGGCAGTCCGATCAGCCGATCGTGGTGCACATCCTGACCAAGAAGGGAAAAGGTTACGAAGCCGCCATCGGCCACCCGGAACGCTTCCACGGCACCAGCGCGTTCGACCTCGCCACCGGCGAAAGCAAACCCGGAAAAAAGTCGGCTCCCCCCAATTACCAGGACGTATTCGGCGAAGCCATGGTACGCTTTGCCCAGGACAACCCGAACCTGGTGGGCATCACCGGCGCCATGCCCAGCGGCACCGGCCTCAACCTGCTGCGGGAGGCGATCCCCGAACAGTATTTCGATGTCGGCATCGCCGAAGAACACGCCGTCCTCTTCGCCGGAGGTTTGGCCGCGTGCGGCCTGCACCCGGTGTGCGCCATTTACTCCACTTTCCTCCAGCGCGGCTTCGACCCGATCGTGCACGACATCTGCCTGCAGAACCTCCCGGTTTCCTTCGCTCTCGACCGGGCCGGCCTCTCCCCCAACGACGGACCCACCCACCACGGGCTGTTCGACATCGCCTACCTGCGCTGCATTCCCAACGCCATTGTGATGCAGCCGAAGGACGAAGACGAATTGGTGGACATGCTGCACACCTCCATCCAAACCCCCTCCCCCACTTTCATCCGCTACCCCCGCGGCGCAGGGCTCGGCGTGCCCATCAAGAAGAAACCCGGCCGCCTTCCCCTGGGTAAGGCGGAAATCCTGCGCCCGGGCTCCGATCTCGCCATCTGGGCTCTGGGTCCGATGATTCAGGACGCCCTCGACCTGGCCGAACGCCTCGAGTCCGAGGAGGATATTTCCGTGTGCGTGGTCAACGCCCGCTTCGCCAAACCGATCGACACCGACCTCCTCCGGGAACACGCCGCCGCCTTCCGGCTGCTGGTCACCATGGAGGACCACGTCGTCACCGGCGGGTTCGGATCGGCCGTGTTGGAAGCACTCTCCGACGCGGGATGCCTGATCCCGCTGGAACGCATCGGCTGGCCCGACCGGTTCATCGAACACGGATCCGGCGTCGACCAACTCCGCGCCGCTCACGGACTGGCTCCGGCCGACCTTCACCGCCGGGTCCTCGATCGCTGGCGCGGCCAGCAAACGCCGGCGGCGGAAGGTTCCTCCCTGGCGCACTCCTGAACGGGATCCGCCCCAAAAACCCGCCCTGTTTCCGGGGTGGGCATGCAACGATATTCATAGATTTATTACCCTGGCGGGCTTGCCGAGATCGCAATGATTTGCAATAAGTTTGAAGATGAACACCCTCGCCGACCGGGCCGTATCCGCGCGCGTTTTAACGACCTGCCTCCTATTGCTTTTCTGGATCTCGCCCGCAACTGCCACCGTCAGTTTGAACGAGGTCATGGCATCGAACAGCGGGACGATCGCGGACGAAGACGGCGATTACGAGGACTGGATCGAACTTCACAACCATGGGGCCTCCGAAGTCAATCTGTCCGGCTGGGGGCTTTCCAACGATCCGCAACGCCCTTTTCGCTGGACCCTGCCGTCCCAGACCACCCTGGGCGCCGGGGAATACCTGCTGATTTGGGCGTCGGGGAAGGACCGCCCGGGGACCGGGGGAGAAGGGGACGGAACGTTCCACACCGATTTCCGTATCAGTCTGACCGGGGAGCACGTTCTGTTGACCGATTCCCAAGGAGTTCTGGTCGATTACTTCCCGCCGACCCTGGTACCGAACGACGTTTCAATCGGACGGGCGCCCGGCGAGGGAGATACCTGGTTTTTCTTTGACGAGCCCACCCCCGGCGGTCCGAACAACACCACGACCTACGCCTCCGTGCTGGAGCCGGTCGCGTTTTCCCACCAGGGGGGATTCCACGAGGCGGATTTCGAACTGACCCTGTCGCATCCGGATCCGGACGCCATAATTATCTATACCCTGGACGGTTCGACCCCCGACATCGACAATCTCGGCGGGACCACCTACCAATACAAAAACAACTGGCCGCACCGGCCGGGTGACGCCTTCGGGGAGTTTTTGGAGAACTCCTTCCAGAGTCACACCTACAACGGCCCCATTCCCATCGTCGACCGCAGAGACGAGCCCGACAAGCTCGCGCAGATCTCCTCGACATGGCACCCGGACCCCTACTACCTGCCAACGTCACCGGTTTACAAGGGAACGGTAGTCCAGGCGCGCGCCTACAAGCCGGGAAATCTGCCGTCGTATTCGAGAGGCAACACCTACTTTGTCGATCCTGACGGAAATCCCTTCGACCACCCCATTATGAGCCTCCATATCCAGGAGGATCTGCTTTTCGGCTACGAGACGGGGCTTTATACCGCCGGGGCCGACTTCGACACCTGGCGGGAAAACAATCCGAATGCCAACGCCGGGGGGACGGAACACTGGCAGGCGCCGTACAACTGGCAGCGTCGCGGGGATCAATGGGAATACCCGGGGCGGCTGGAGTTCTTCGAGCCCGACGCGGAAGAGGCGGGAATCAACCAGGGCATGGGATTCCGGATTCACGGCAACGCCAGCCGGGGGATGCGTTCCAAGAGCCTGCGCCTCTACGCCCGGAGTCGCTACGACAGCGTCAATGAATTCCAGCACCGGATCTTCCCTTGGGATGTCCCCTTCGCCACCAACCCGGAGAACGATGTTTTCAAAAGAATCCTCGTTCGAGGTCCCGGGTCGGGCGGTCCGTTCATGACCGATTGGGCCGTGCACGAGATGATGGGGGAGCTGTACGAGGGAGTAATGCGAGTGAGGAACGTGGTTCAGTTTATCAACGGGGAATACTGGGGACTGACCGCCGTGCGCGACCGGTTCGACCAGCACCACTTGGCAAACCATTTCCATATCGATCCCGACAACGCCGTCATCACCTGGTCAAGGGGATGGGGAGACGGCGGAACGTCGATCGACGTGGGCGAGTCGTCCGATATCGACCTGTACAATGCGACGAGATCCTTTATCCGCAACCAGAACATGGCCGACGACAACCTGTATCGGCAGGCGGAGGACATGCTGAGCATCCGGAGCTACATCGACCACCTCATCCCGAATATTTACTTCGGAAACACGCACTTCGAAACCGCTTTCTGGCGCGCCCGGGAACCGTCGGACGATCAATTCGCCGACGGCCGGTGGCGGGTCCACACGCAGGATTTCGAATACGCTCTGAGCACGAGCAACTACCTGAGCACCGCGTTCAACAACCTGGATATGTTCCGCAATCTCCTGGAGAATGACCGGTTCAAGAACCGATTCATCAATCGCTTCGCCGATTTGATCAACACGAGCTTCACGCCGGAACGGATCGAATCCATGGTTCTGGAAGAGTACTCGAAGCTGGGCCCCGATCTTGACGACCACTACCACCGGTGGAGCATCGATTACTTTCTCCACGCGTACCCATGGGAGCCGCACGACTCCCGGCACATGCGGGACCTGAACGACCTGATCGGCTATGCTTACGACCAACCCGCGCGCCAGCGGCAGCATATTCGCAATCGATTCGGCATTTCCGCCGACTCCGAAATCACCTTGAACGTATCGGATCCGGCATTGGGCCACGTGCGCATCAATACCGTGGAAATCCATGACCGCACGCCGGGCGTGGGTGACGTCCCCTACCCCTGGACCGGCGTTTACTTCAACGGAATTCCGATCGAGCTGGAAGCGATTCCGAACGACGGTTACCGCCTGGCCGGTTGGCAGGTGGACGGCCCGGTCGATTTCAACCACGTCAACATCCGAAACGATATCGGCTCGGGTCGATTCGAAATCGGCCTTGCGGAAGAAGGCGTGCGGCCTTTCACCGACGAGGAAATCACCGTCACTTCGCTTCCGCAGGAGTTGGCGGGGAAAATCGCTCTGAGAACCGCCAATTCCGAGACGACCTGGCTCTACGAGGGAGAGGCGACACCGACTACTGAAATCGAGTGGAGTTATACCGACGCGATTCCGGATCGCGGTCCCTCCGGCAATCCATTGTCCGGAGCGAACACGACGCTGGCGGACGGCTCCGGTGAGTTTCAACCTCCCGCAGGATCGCCCTCGGGATCCGATGAGTGGGTCGTCAGATCTGTCTTCGGAAACGGGGGTTCCGTGCTCCAGGCTTTCGGGCCCTCGGGATCGGGCGGACCGGCGAATGCGCGCGAACTCAAAACCACCATCCGCGATCTGGAACCCGGCACGGTTTATCCGGTGGCCGCCATGTTTTGGCGCGATGGGAACCCCTGGTCGCTTCGCGCCGGTTTGCAATACGGAAACGACAACCACGAAAACGAGCTGTTCGACCATAACCATCCCGACGTCCTCAGCGCCGCGACCCTCAATTGGACCACCGATGTGATGGTAGCCGAAGGCAATCGGTTCTTTCACGCGGCATTTCTGGGGAACGCCACCGCCAATGAAAATGGGGAAATCGATGTTTTCATCCATGATCGCCCGACGGAGTTCCAGTCCATGCGCACCTGGTACGATGGCGTTGCGACGGGCTCTACAGCCTTATTAAAAAGCGGCCCCTACCTCGCCTTCGAAGTGGACCATGATACGACGGTTTACGTCATCAACCACCCTTCATACGAACCGGCCTGGCTCGCCTCGGAATTCACCCCCACCGAAATGACGGTCGAAACCACCGCCGGAACCTTCGAGGTCTGGGGCAAAGCCGTTTCCGCGAATGAACTGATCGAGATTCCAGGACATGGAGGTGAGGTCCATGACCTGAACTACTGGGTCGTTCTGGGTGAAGGCCCGGACAGCGACTGGACCGCCGATTCCGTGGTGTCGTTGAACCTGACCGAAAACGTGACGGTGACGGCCGTGTTCGAACCGATCCCCCTGGCCGAGCTTCCCATTGCCTTGCACGTGTGGGATTTCGAGGACGCGGCGGCGCTCCTGGAGCCGTCGTTCACCCTGGGAGGGGGAATGCTGAGTGTGCTGCCCGGTCCAACGACCGAAGCGATCTCGAATACGGGGGCCGATTTTGAAACGCAGCATCTGCGAGTCAACAATCCACTCGACTCCGAACTCACCTTTTCCCTGCCCACCACGGGGTACGAGGAGATCGCGCTCGAGTTTCTGACCCGCCGGTCAGGACAGGGCGCCGGGATACAAACCCTTTCCTATACCGTCGACGGCCAAACGTGGATCGAGTTCGACACCTACACCGTTTTCGATTCCGCGCCCCAGTTCCGCCGATTCGACTTCACCGAGACCTCGGGCGTTTCCGACAACCCGGCCTTCGCGGCGCGCATCACCTTCGAGCGGGGAGAGGGAGGCGAGGCCGGAAACAATCGCTTCGATGATGTCGTACTCACCGGGAAGGGGCTGCCGGGCACGCTGCTGCCTCCTGTGGTCAACGCGGAGGCGATCCCTGAAAGGGTCATTCTGGCCGCCGCCGGTGACCCGGAGGTTCACAACCTGGAGGATTGGTTTACCCATCCCAATGAAGCGGCTCTAACGTTCCAGGCGTCCTCGACCGACGAGAGCGTGGTCGGGCCCTCCCTGGATGGAGCTTTGCTGACCCTGTCCGGCGCCCGCGCCGGAGGCGTTACCGTGACCGTGCAGGCCGACGACGGGGTGAATCCCGCGGTAACGGCAACGTTTTACATCCTGGTCTACCCGGAACCCTTTTCCCTGGCCGGGGGCAATTTCGCCTTCACCTCCTGGTCCTCGGACGAATCGGCGGGAAGCTTTCCCGCGCACATGCTTTTCCTGCAGAGCGACACCGACGATCCCGGTCTGGAGACCGACCTGCTTTTCGCTTATCACATCCCGGAGGATGACGCGGCGTCCCCGGAAAACGTGGCTTTTCCTTACGCCGCGAGCAGCCGTTCGCGAATCAACGGGCTCGGAGAATCCGGTATCAGTTTCATCAATACCGGACGCGGCCGTGATGTCGGCTCGGCATTATTGGCTCTGGACACCACCGGGGTCAGCGAAATCGACCTGTCCTGGGTGGCCGGCACCGTTACGCCTAATAGCCGGGTCTATGCGTCGCGCCTGCAGTACCGGATTGGTTCCACTGCCGAGTGGGCCGATTTGCCGGGAATGGGTCCGATCGAGTACGTGCGCGACGAGGTCGCTGGTCACGAGGTCGTCTTCGGACCCGTCCGTCTGCCAGAGGAACTGGAGGACCAACCGGAACTCCAACTCCAATGGCGTTACTACCATCAATCCGTAACCAGCGGCCCCCGGGCCGAGATTCGTCTGGACGACGTTCGCGTTGTCAGCGGAGCGTATCCGGCCGAGTCCTTCGCCCAATGGCTGAGCCGCAAATATCCCGACTTGTCGCCGGAAGAGGCGGATCCGCACCAGGACCCGCACGGCGAGGGCCTTCCGCTCCTCCTGCGCTACGCACTTGACCGCGACGACAATCCGACGGGAGACGTTCAGGTCCCGATTTTCGAGACCGATGGCGAAACTCCCGCGCTGCGGTTCCGGCGCGATCCAGCCAAGTCCGATATCGCGTACGTGGTCGAAGCCTCGACGGATCTCGAGGATTGGAACTCCGTTCTCTACGATTCACGCATTCACCTGGACCAAAACACCGACGGGGAATGGATGAGGATCGCCGATTCCGTCCCCTTCTCCGAAGCCGATGCACGGCGTTTCCTGCGGTTGCGAATCGTGAAGATCGATTGATAGACCGGAAAACGGAAAGCGCCGCTTCGCCCGTCGCGAGCGCTTTCCGTGCCGGGCCTTGATTATCGGGAAAGCGCTCGCAAGCGAGCACGCCACAAATGGATCAATGTCCATTTTCCACTGACGGTCTCGATAATCCCGCCGAAGAACCTCGCGCCACCGGGTAATGTCTGATTGGAACCTTACCGTGTCCGGCGTCAATGTTGACCAAAAAAGAATCGGAATCCTCTCCGCCACCCTGGCCTATGTGCTGTGGGGCTTTCTGCCGTTGTACTGGCAATTGCTGGAAGGCATTCCCGCGTGGGAAGTATTGGCCCATCGGATCCTTTGGTCGGCGGTGCTGCTGGGAGTACTGATCGGTTTTTTGAACGGTTACCGGCACTTTTTCCTGGAATTTCTCTCTCTGGCCCGAGACCGCCGCAAGGCGATAGGAGTATTCGCGGCCGGCGTTGCGGTGTCGGTCAATTGGGGAGTCTACATTTGGGCGGTCACCAACGCACACATTGTCGAGGCGAGCCTGGGATATTATATCAATCCCCTGCTGAGCATTCTGCTCGGCATGATCTTCCTGCAGGAACGTTTTTCGCGCCTTCAGTGGCTGGCTATTGCCTTCGCTTTTTCCGGCGTTGCCTATATGACCCTCAATTTCGGATCGATTCCCTGGATCGCCCTCAGCCTCGCCTTCTCATTCGGCGCCTATGGGCTGTTCAAAAAGGTCAGCCACCTCGGGCCGGTGGTGGGTCTGACCCTGGAAACGCTCCTGGTGCTTCCCATCGCGGGTATCTACCTGTTCTGGCTGCACCAATCCGGCGCGGGTTCCTTTTCCGCGGGCCGGCCGGGACTCCTTCTGATCGGGGGAGGACTCGCCACCATCATCCCCCTCCTCCTTTTCGCTTTGGCCACCAAACGAATCCCCCTTTCCATGATCGGCTTCCTGCAGTACTGCGCCCCGACGATCAAACTCCTGATCGGGGTTTTCTGGTTCAAGGAAGCGTTCACTCCCACCCACGCCATTACCTTCGCCCTCATCTGGATCGGTTTGATCCTCTACACCGCCACCCAGATCCGGGAAGCAAAACGACCCACCCCACTGCCCAATCCGACTTAGGTGGAATGGCATCCCGAACGGACTCGAATTCGCCGGATGAACGCGGCTTGGATCGAGTCAATTCCGCAAAGACAAAAAAAGGAGCCGCCGCCTCAAAAGGCGACGGCTCCCGGAAGATTCTCAGACTCTCAGGACCTACCGCCGGAACCGGCTACGAAGCAGGATGACCGCAAACACCCCGAGCCCGGCCAGCAGCGCGTAGGTGCTCGGCTCAGGCACCACGGAGTAACCGACGCCGTCGTACCAAGTGCGCTGATTGTTCGAATCGGCCGGTCCATCATTGATAAAGACGCTGAATTCAGTGCCGGTGAAGGTTCCCACATGAGCTTGGAACAGCCGGCGATTTCCTTCGGCAACCATAACGTCGCCGGTAAACGGATTTTCCGTCAGAGAGGAACTGAAGATCGTCGCATCCCCTCCCTCATAAAACTGCACCACTCCTTCGGTCGTCGGGGTGAACAACGGCCAATCGCCGTCACCCTCTTCCAATGCCGCCCGGATACGCCACCCATTGTTGGGAACGTCGGACCAGAAATACACGAACACATCATAGGTGTCAGGGCTTAGGCCATTGACGTTGGTCCGCAACGGGTGCGAGTTTTCCCCGACCTCGGGATTGATTTCATTGCCCCCGTTCTCGTAAATCGAGGCATTATTGCCAAAAGGACGGTTATTCCATCCCCCGGCGACCGCAGTGTTAGAACCCGGAGTCCACACACTGCCATCCAGCAAGGTGGTATTTCCTGCTTCACCGTGAGTCGCATCCACGTAGGTGATGGGGAGAAACGTCTGGGCCGAGGCGACATAGGCGAACATTGTCGTCGCCGCCAATCCCGTTAATATAAGTCTTTTCATCTTGGTGTGATCGTTTGTTTATTTTACTTGGGTTGTTCTTCGATCCAGTGATCTCGGATACAAAAACAGGTTCTCAGAATTGGCCGCCCCCGGTTCAGGATTACGGCGGTGTTGGGATTCCGTTGGGAAAATCAGTGCGGTGGTTCTGTTACGATTCGCAGGAGAAGTGACTCAAATCATGGTTTCGCAACTCAATAAGTCCATTTCCAAGCTCGGCACATCGTTGTATTATGATTGGTTTCGGCAAGGCCTACTTTGGTAGATTTTGAGCTCTTCCCGTGGAGGTCAGCCGTCACTTGAGGGCGCCAGTGCAAGGTTGCCGGCCCGGCGTCGCCTTAGGGCGACACCGGACCGAGCACCAAACACTTCGGTATTGTGAGCGACGGAGGCCTAAATCACTCCGCCATTCTGACCGTTAACCGGAGAAATCCCGTGGTCGCTTCTTCCGAAACCTGCCCCCGGACTCGAACCTCCTGCGTGTTCGCCGAATCACCCGGGCCGCGGAAAATTTCCACCACGTGCGGGGATCCCTCGTTCCAGGCGCCTTCGCCGAGATTTTCCGACACCTGGGGAACGTAATCGATATCGTCGATATCGATCCTCTCCTGGTAAATCAGGATCAGGATGTCGTCGCCGTCGGGAACAATCCGCGACAGATCGGCGGAAGCCGCGGTAATCCAAGGATCCAGTCCCAGGGCATACTTCAGCAGGTTCGGCACTCCATCCCCCGCCGGATCCGCGTTCGGTCCACTGATCTCGGGTTGATC
>PXBO01000096.1 GCA_003566885.1 Opitutia bacterium
ACGTTTTTCCGCACCAGATAGTCCAGCAGAGGATCGATGCGCTTTCGTTTTTCATCGGGGATTCCGCGGAGCCGTTCCCTGGCCTGGGCAACGCGTTCGCGCTGAGCGGCGATGGCGCTCTCCGTGCTTTGGTCGGCTTCGAGGAGGGCTTTTACCAGATCGTCGCCCAGGGCCGAGGCCACATCCGGCAACAAGTCGCGGATCTCGGCGGCCCTTTGATCGATGCCCACTCTTAGACCCAGGCCGAACTCGGCGTTGTCCTCGAAAAGGGAATTGGACCAGGCCGGACCGCGACCGGCGCCGTCGACGGTGTAAGGTGTGGTCGGAAGATTTCCGCCGTAAATGGAGGAACAGCCCGTGGCGTTGGCGATGACCGAGCGGTCGCCGAAGAGCTGGGTGAGCAGCTTGATGTAGGGCGTTTCGCCGCAACCGGCGCAGGCGCCGGAGTACTCGAAGAGCGGGTCCAGGAACTGACTGTGTTTGACGTCGCCCGGCACCTTGGTGCGGTCGGGGGACGTAATCTCCAGGAAGAAGTCGTAGTTCTCACGTTCCGCCGCGACCAGTTCCGGCTGGGGCTCCATGTTAATGGCTTTACGACTGGGATCGGCCTTGTCTTTGGCCGGGCAGACGTGGACGCAGAGCTCGCAGCCGGTGCAGTCTTCGGGCGCTACCTGGAGGCTGTAAAGGTGGTCCGGGAAGTCGCGCGACCGGAAGGCGGTGGACTTGAAGGTGGCCGGAGCGCCCGCGAGTTCGGACTCCGGAAAGAACTTGGCCCGAATGGTGGCGTGGGGACAGGCCATGACGCATTTGTTGCACTGGATGCAAAGGTCGGTGTCCCACACGGGGATGTGGGTCGCCAGGTTGCGCCGCTCCCACTTGGAGGTGGCGGTCGGCCAGGTGCCGTCGACCGGAAATACGCTTACCGGAAGAAGATCCCCGCGGTTGGCCATCATAACCGCGGTGACCCGCTGGAGGAATTCGGGCGCCTCCTCGGCAATGGCCGGCGGTCTCTGTTGTCCCTGGATTCGGTCATCGGGAATGGAAATCTCACGCAGGGAAGCCAGGGTGGAATCCACCGCGACGAGATTCTTTTCCACTACTTTCTGCCCCTTGGATCCGTAGGTCTTGACGATGCTTTCCTTGATCTTCTCCAGCGCGGTTTCCCGGGGAAGGACACCGGAAAGAGCGAAGAAACAGACCTGCATAATGATGTTGGTGCGGCCGCCCATGCCGGCTTCTCGCGCCACCTTGTAGGCGTCGATGGCGTACAGGCGCAGCTTTTTCTCGACGATGGTTTCCTGGACCTCTCGGGGCAGCCGGTCCCAGACCTTTTCCGGGTCGCCCGGAGCGTTGAGCAGGAAGGTGGCGCCGGGCGCCGCGCTCTGCAGGATGTCGAATTGCTTCAGGAAGGGGAAGTGGTGGCAGGCAACGAAGTCCGCGGTGCGGATCAGGAACGGCGCGCGGATGGGACGAGGGCTGAACCGCAGGTGGGATATGGTCATGGCGCCCGACTTTTTCGAGTCGTAAACGAAGTAACCCTGTGCGTAGTTGTCGGTTTCCTCTCCGATGATCTTCACCGTGTTCTTGTTGGCGCCCACGGTGCCGTCGGAGCCGAGTCCATAGAAAAGCGCCCGGTTGACGTCGGGCGATTCGATGTCGAGTTCGGTGTCCCAGGGCAGGGACCGGTGCGTGACGTCGTCGATAATGCCCAACGAGAAGTGGTTTTTGGGCGATTCCTCATCGAGTTGGTCGAATACGGCCTTGACCATGGCCGGAGTGAACTCCTTGGAGCCGAGTCCGTACCGGCCGCCGATGACGGAAGCCCTGGCCAGAGGGCTGCCGGCGGCGCCTTCGCGCAGCGCGGTGACCACATCCTGGTAGAGGGGTTCGCCGATCGCTCCCGGTTCTTTGGTGCGGTCGAGCACGGCGATGGCGCGGACGGATTCCGGCAGGGCGTGGATGAAATGCTCGACGGAGAAGGGCCGGAACAGGCGGACCCGCAGGACGCCGACCTTCTCGCCCTTTTTTCGCATCCAGGCCACGGTCTCGGCAACGGTTTCCCCGCCCGAACCCATGATGATGATGACTTTCTCCGCTTCGGGATCGCCCTCGTAGTCGAAAAGCCGGTAGGTGCGTCCGGTGATTCCGGAGAAGCGTTCCATGGTTTGCTGGACGATCTCCGCGGTTTGTTCGTAGTAAAGGTTGGCCGCTTCGCGCGCCTGGAAAAAAACATCGGGGTTTTGTGCGGTGCCGCGCAAAACCGGCCGGTCCGGAGTCAGCGCGCGGCTCCGGTGCGCCAGCACGTCGGCAAAGTCGATCATGGCGCGCAGGTTGTCGTCGCTCAGCGGCGTCACCGCGTTGACCTCGTGCGAAGTGCGGAAACCGTCGAAGAAATGGAGGAAAGGCACGCGGCTTTTCAGAGTGGCCGTCTGGGCGATGCAGGCGAAGTCCTGCGCTTCCTGGGGAGAACCGGCGGAGAGCAGGGCGAACCCGGTCTGGCGGCAGGCCATGACGTCCGAGTGGTCGCCGAAGATGGACAGGGCGTGGGTGGCGAGACTCCGGGCGGCCACATGCAGGCAGAAAGGAGTGAGTTCCCCGGCGATCTTGTAGAGGTTGGGGATCATCAGCAGCAAGCCCTGGGAAGAAGTGAAGGAGGAGGCCAGGGCGCCCGACTGGAGCAGACCGTGCAAGGCGCCGGCGGCGCCGCCTTCGGACTGCATTTCAACGACCTGCGGAATTTGTCCCCAGATGTTGCGACGGTCCTGCGCCGTCCATTGATCCGCGGCTTCCGCCATCGGCGTCGAAGGCGTAATCGGGTAAATTGCGAAAGCGTCGTTCAGCCGGTAGGCGACCGATGCGACCGCATCATTGGCGTCGAGAGTGACCCGTTCGGGGGTCGTGGGAAGTTCTGGTTTATGAATCATGGCGACTGCTTCGTCGTATGATCCCATTTTTGGAGCCGACCAGCTTGGCGTCGGTTGCCCAATGGTGCGCAGGAATTGCTTATTGGATAAGGCCCGGTTAAGTTCGGGGTATATAGAATTTAATTCGCCTTATAGCTCCGCCGCCGTCCGCCGTTGATGGGCTCTGCATCGGCGTCAGGAGAGTTTCTTCCACAGTGCCGGAGAAAACAGCACGAGGATGGCGAAGAGTTCGATACGGCCCATGATCATGAGCAGCGCCAGCAGAATCTTCGCGGGCCCGCCGATTGATCCGTAGGTTTCGGTGGGGCCGATTTCGGCGAATCCGGGACCGACATTGAACAGGCAGGAAATGACCACGGAGATGCAACCTTCGAGCGTGTGGCCCGGCTCGAGGAGCGCGAAAACCGGGATGGAGCCTAGCAACAGCAACGTGAGCAAGGTCATATAGAGGAGAATATTCTCGCGGGTGCCGTGATCGATCGGTTTTCCGTTGGCCATGACCGTGCGCACCACGCGGGTGCGGAAGGCTTTTTCCACGCTGGTCAGACAAATGCGCAGGGCGACGACGACCCGAATGACTTTGGCGCCGCCGGCGGTCGAGGAGGCGCAGCCCCCGATGAGCATCAGTGAAAGCAGCAAGGCCCTTCCGAAAACCGGCCATTGGTCGTAGTCCGCGGTGACGAAGCCGCTGGTGCTGGCGATGGAAACGACCTGAAACACCGCCGCACGGGCGGTTTGATGCGCACCCGCCGGCTCGTGGCCAATCCACAGGACCGTGCCCAGCAGTACTGCGGAGGTGGTGAGAATTCCGAGGTAGGCGACAACTTCGGTGTTGCGCATGGCTTGCCTCCAGTCGCGTCGCAGCAACGTGAGAAAGAAGAAAAAGCTGATGCTGCCGAGAGTCATGAAGACGATCATGACCCACTCGATGGACGCCGAGTCGAAGGCGGCGATGCTGTCGGACCGGGTGCTGAATCCGCCCGTGGCCACGGTGCTGAAGGTGTGGCAGACGGCGTCGAACCAGTCCATGCCGGCGGCGCGCAGGCAAATGCAGCAAGCCGCCGAGAGCGTCAGGTAGATCAGGAAAAGGCGGAGGACTCCGCTCTGCACCCTTCCCTGGTCGAAGTCGGCGGTCTTGGCGGTGGATTCATTGCTGAAGAGGATTTTCCCGCCGGCCCCGAGGTAGCCCAGGATGGCCACGAAGAAAACGACGATTCCGATGCCCCCGATCCATTGACTGAGCTGTCGCCAGAACAGGAGGCTGCGGGGCATCTCCTCCAGGTTTGTGAAGGTGGAGGCGCCGGTGGTGGTCATGCCCGAGGTCGACTCGAAAATGGCGTCGGTGACGGTGCAGTCCTCCAGGATGACATAATACGGCAGGGCGCCGATGAGGGAGGCCAGAATCCATCCTATTCCCACCAGACAAAGTGCTTCCTTGCGGAAAATGCGGCTGGGGGCGCCCCGGCTGGCGACATAGAACAAGGCTCCGCCAACGAAGGCCGTGATGGCACTGATCTGGAAGCCGGTGACGGCTTTTTCCTCCAGGGGTTCGCCGCTGTGGAGGAGGGCCACTCCCAGGGACGCCAGGAAGGCGATCCCCAGGGCGCCGAGGATAAAACTGAGAAGCCGGTAGACGAAACGGTAATTCATGGTTTGACGGCCACCTTATTTGAGCATCTTGACCAGGTTGCGGATATTCTCCTTGCGAACGATGGCGACGATGCGGGCGCCGGCCAGGATGGCGTCGTCGGCTCCGGGCACTTTGGTTTCCGATTTGTGTATGAAAGCGACGATCACGCAGTCTCCGGGCCATTGAATTTCCCGGAGCTTTTTGCCCACACAGGGGCTTTTGGGCCCCACTTTGATCTCCACGATACGCCCGCAATCGTTGGCCAGCTTGGCCAGTTCGATATAGGGTTCGCGGCTGCTGTAACGCAGCACTTCATTGGCGGTGGCGATTCGCGGAGAGACCACCAGTTCGACGCCGAGGGTTTCCTTGAGTCTTTCCAGGACCTCGATGTAGTCGGCCCGGTTGACCAGAAGCATGGTGTGTTTGGCGCCCAGTTTCGAGGCCTGGAGGCAAGTCATGACGTTATCCTCGTCCTCTTTGGTCAGGGCGATGAAGTAATCGGCACTGCCGATTTGCTCCTCCTCCAGCAGGCGGAGCGAGGTGGCGTCGCCCTGGATGACCGTGACTTTGGGGAATTTCTCCGCCAGGAACCGGCACTGAGCCTTGTTTTCCTCCAGGATGCGGATCTTGAAGCGGGGATGGGTGAGGAGGCGGATCAGCGCGATGGAGGCTTCGCCACCGCCGTAGAGGACGATGCGCACGGTTTCGGAAACGGAGTCCGGGTCGAAGAGGGGCTTGATGTCGAAAAGTGTTTGCGAGGGGCCGAAGAGGGTCACGTAATCGTTTTCCTGCAGGATGGTTTGGGCGTTGGCCACCTGTTGCTCGTCGCCTCGCTGAACATATCCGATGCGGACCCGGGGATCGAGTTTCAGTTCGGCCAGCTTCTTGCCCAGGACCCGCGCTTTCGCCTTCACCCGGAACTGTTGCACCTCGATCTGACCGCGGGCCAGGTTCTCCACCGCCACGCGGCCGGGATTGCGTATTTTTTTGGCCAGCTCGACCGCGGCCAGCGCTTCGGGATTGAGCAGGTAATCGATGCCGAAATGGCTCTGATAATTGATGATGGAGTTATCCGAATACGTCTGGTCGTGAATGCGGGCGATGGTGGTGGCGGCTCCGAGCGCTTTGGCCAGCGAACAGGAGATGAGGTTGGTTTTGTCGTCGCTGGTCATGGCCAGGAAATAATCGCACTGGTCGGCGCCGGCTTGCCGGAGAACTTCGGCGGAGCTGCCGTTGCCCTTGATGACCCGGACGTTTAACTCTTCGTCGACCTGGTCGCCCAGCGCCTGATCGTTTTCGATGACGGTGACGTCGTGGTATTCCTCGCTGAGAATTTCGCACAGGTAACGACCCACCTCTCCGGCGCCTACGATCAGAATCTTCATGTATTTGATTATCTTACGACGATTCCACCTGAATCGAGCCTGAAAAAGGGCGTCAAATTCCCGGATCGTAAGGTGGAGGAATGGCAGCGATGGCGTCCATGATGCGGCGTGAGGCCACCTCGTACCGGTTTCTGACCCCGGGTCCGGGGTCGATCGCCTCAGTGCGGAGCGCCGGGGCGAAAGCGACACTGATCGCGCCGCCTGCGGCGGGAGTTTTCCTGTCCCGCCCGAAGGCTTCATAGGTGCCGAACACGCGGGCCGGCACCACCGGCACGCCCGCACGGCAGGCGATCATCCCGAGACCCTGTTTGGGATCTTGCAGGGAGCCGTCGGGGGAACGGGTGCCTTCAGGAAAGAAGAGGACGCCCTGGCCCAGCTTAAGCGCGTGCAGCACCTTTTTTATGGCCTGGATGTCGGACTCGCCGTCGCGATCCACGGGAATGGCGTTGACCCGGGTCAACACGCGATCGATCAGGCCGGGCTTAAAGAGGGTCTTGCGAGCGAAATAGGCAATTTCCCGCGGTACGATGCGCCCGACCGCGGGAGGGTCGAAAAAACTGGAGTGGTTGCAGGCCAGGATGAACGGTCCGCGGCGAGGCACATTTTCCACTCCGGCGACGTCGCCCGGGTAAATTCCGTCAAACGTGCAGTGCGCGAGAAGTTTGCCGATTTCGTAAAGCGCGTTCATCGCGCTTCGCCTTCAATGATGTCGCTCACTTTGGCGATCACCTCTTCCAGCGACATACGAGTGGTATCGATCCTGATGGCGCCTTCCGGACAGACCAGCGGGGCGGTTTTCCGTTGAGTGTCGAGACGGTCGCGTTCTTCGATGCTGTCCTGCTCGCCCTGTTTGACCCGTCGCTGGTTGCGGGCGTCGGGATCGGCTTCGAGGAAAAAGCGAAACTCAGCCTCCGGAAAAATCACCGAACCGATGTCCCGTCCCTCCATGACCAGGCCGTCGAACCCGTTTTCGCGAGCGAAGCTGGCGTGTCCCCTCTGGAAGTCCAGGAGAAATTCCCGGACCACCTTCAGTGAAGCGAAACGCGAAACCTGTTCGTTGACCTGCGGCGAACGAAGCTCTTCGCCCGGCACTTCGTCGTCGATGGCGATTCGGGCCATACGGCCCCGGAGCCGGGTTGTTATGGCCGGGTTTTGCAGAGCCTCCCTGATTTTGTCCTCGTCCTCCGGAGTGAGACCCCGTTTCAGCAGGTAGAGGGTGACGGCGCGGTAAAAGGAACCGGTGTCGACGTGCAAGAGATGGTGGCGTTCGCTGAGTGCTCCCGCGGTGGAGGATTTCCCGGCGGCGGCGCCCCCGTCGATGGTCACAATGATGAAGTGGTTTCCGTGCGGCATGGGAAAAGATCGGAAGTTTGCAGGGATTGGAGATGGGAAACAAATCTATAATTCCGTCTAAATCCGGGCTATTCTCCGCCGTCCACCTTACGCCGCCGAACTTTTTTCTCCGATTGACGCCTTTTGTCGGCCAGGATGCGCCGCTTGACCCCGGCGGGGCGCTTGCGGGCGGCGCGTTTTCGCTTCTCCTGCGCTTGCCGGCGTTCGCGCTGCAACTCACGGCGATGGTTTTCGATTTTGTCCAGGAGCCGGTCAAGAGCCTCGTGCCGGTTCTGTGCCTGGGTGCGGTGGCTCATGCATTTGACGGAGAATCCGGTTGGAACATGGGTGAGCTGCACGCAGGTGGCCACCTTGTTTACGTTTTGCCCGCCGCGGCCGGAGGATTGCACGAAGGATTCGGAGAATTCCTCGAGTTCCAGGCGAAGCCGGCGGAGGCGTTCCGTCTGCTCTGGGGTGGCGGTTTTCATGAAGCCGGGGCGGGTGCAAGTCGCGGCGCTGGCGCGAGATAGGGGGACCTTGACTTATTCATCGCGCAATCCAGGGTCAGGCCGCTTTCCAGGCATTGCGGACACAGTCGGGCCTGGGGGTTTTCGTCGAGAAAACGCTCCTCCACCAGGAAAAGCCGGTTGCACGGGTTGTGCAGGCAGTTTCGGTACTGGCTGGTGGGCCGCCCGCTGTGGGCGCACCTGCCGGCGGGAGGCCTTCCTCCGGCAGTGGCGATGGGCAGGACCACGCGGTTGTCGAAAACGAAGCAATCTCCCTCCCACAAGTCGTCCCGGTTTCCCAATTCCCGTTCGTAATTCATGATGCCTCCATCGAGCTGGTAGACCTCGCGGAAGCCGTTTTGGCGAAGCAGGGCGGACGCTTTCTCACAGCGGATTCCACCGGTGCAGTACATCAGGATCTTTTTGTTCTTGAGGTGTTTGTAGGCGTCGATCGCCTCTGGAAGCTCGCGGAAATTCTCTATCGGCGGAGTAATGGCGCCCCGAAACCGACCGACGGCGGATTCATAGTCATTGCGCGCGTCGAAAAGCACGGCATCGGGATCGGATTCCGCCAGGCGCTTCCAATCGACGGGAGAAAGGTGCGGGGCGGCGTCGCGTGCGGGATCGAATGGAAGGGGAAGGCCTAAAGTGACGATTTCCGAGCGAACTTTGACCGACAGTTTGGGAAAAGTGCCTGCGTCCCCCGCGCTTTCCTTGAATGGTATTTCGGCGAACCGGGGGTCCTGGCGAAGCGCTTCGCGGTAGGCGCGGGTGGCTCCGCCGGATCCCGCCACGGTGCCGTTGATGCCCTCCTCGGCCACAATGATCCGTCCGGTGAGCCCCAGGCTTAGAGCCAGCCGACGGTGGTCCGCCGCGAAGAGGTGGGGCTCTTCAATCCGGACGTACCGATAGTAAAGCAGGACAACATGGTTTTCGTTTTCCATTTCGGAGAATCATGGTTCATGAATCGGGTTTGGAGGCAACCGGATTGCGCGTTTCAGGTGCGCCTCGTTTCCCGGCGTTCCGTTCGTGAAAGCACCCCGGCGGGCCACCCGGCGCCCCGGAGCGTTCGTTGACTATTCGATGCGGCCTTCGTCGAAATCGATCATGTCGGCAAAGGAAATGAGGTCGTCGCGATGTTCGGCGTTCATCTTTCGCTTCACGTCCCGCAACGCTTCCCGTCCCATGGGGCTCATGCCCATCTGAACCAGCTTACGGTTCCAGATTGAAACCTTCAAATCCTTGGGAAACAACTCTTTAAGATTTCGGTCCAGCGCACCTTCGGACTCGCTGTGTTTTACGATTTCGATTACGTCCTGGGGATCGACCCCCAGGTGCAGACAGAGGAAACCGTCGAAACCCTTGGTGAAGTTTCGTTGATAGGATTTGGGAAGAGCCCCCTGAAGATGCTTGCGGATTTTGGCGATGAAACGAGGCAGGTGGAGGAGTCCGCAGGGATGTGGCTGGTAGGGTGAGGGCAGGTCACGGAGGATCTCCCCGGTGGGACCGAGCTCGGAGTCATTCATGGCAGGCGATAGATCGAAGAATGATGGCGGATTCCGGGGGGGGTGCGGTCATCCGGCTATCCGAGTGTAATCTGGGGATGACTGCGGAGTGTGTCTTCGATGCGTTCCAGGATTTCATGGCGCCCGTCGGTAAAAAGAAACCGGTCGCTGCTGAGAAATTGGTAAGCTTCATTGAGAACCTCTATGGACGGCAGGCGCATATCCATGAGTTTGGGGACGTTGGCGATCAGCGCGTTGTCGTCGCCCCTCAGGATATCGAGCCGAATCAGGGCGTTGAGCAAACTTTGGCTGCGCGGGTTGGCCCGGTGAGCGTGATTGAGAATTCGCCGCGCCGGCTCGTGCAGGCCGAGTTCGATGAGTTTGTCGGCATAGGCGATGTAGTTGGAAGGGCGCAGGTTGCCGCGGGAGAGGAACTGGCCTATCTGCATTTCAGCGTTAGCCCGATCCCCCCGGGCGTAATCGGCGATGGCATTGATCGCGAGAATCTGAGCGCCGAATTCGTCGTCGAACCCATCAACCTCGCGTCCGAGACGTTCCGCCAGGGCTGTGGCGCGGTCGTATTGGCCGGCTTTCATCAGGGTGTGAACATAAACGATGCCGATGACCGAGAGGTTGAGATTGCGGAGCTGGGCGTGTTCGAAGACTCGTTGGGCCAGGGCGGGGTCCGTGGTGTCCAGCGCGAACTGAGCCAGGTATTCGATGGCGTCCGAGTCGTTGCGGAAATCGCGGAGTAAGGTGTCGATTTCCCGAGTCAACCGTGCGCTCTCGCCTTGCTCGTTGTAGATATAGAGAAGATCGACCCTGGGGGCGGCGGTCAGCGGATCGTTGAGTTGCCGCACCACCGCGTAGCGTTCGGCCGCGTCCAGCTGGCCCAACTCGTGATGGTACCGGGTGAGGTAAATGTAAGCTTCGTTGTGATCCGGACGGCGGCGAACGAGATCTCGCAGGCGTACCAGTGCCTCGTCGTGGCTGCCCCGTTCCCAGTCGATGCGGGCCAGCAGAATCTGACCGCTGTTGCTGGTTCCGAGCTGGTATTCGTTGATCAGCTCGATGGCCTCGTCGAATTCGCCGCGATGGAAGCCGGCCCGGGCTGCCGCGAATGCAATTATGAGGTACCGGTCCTCCTGGACCGGTTCGGCCGGAAGAAACCGGTCGGCCAACTCCCGGATTTCCTGGTCCCTTTCCGCGTGCAACAGGATTCGCATCGTGGTGGTGACGTAGTCGGTGTCGTGGATGCCGTAGGGCATGCCTTCCACCAGCAACTGGGAGGCCCGATCCGTCCGGTTTTGGGCCAGGAAAATATTGGCCAGGAGCATGCGGCCTTCGATATTGTCGGGCGAGCGAATCAAGCCGATACGAAGGTAATGAAAGCCTTCGGCCACTTCACCTCCCTCGATCATTTCGGTCCCCATCCTGATGTAATCTTCGCCCCAGGCATAACGGAAATCGTCCCAACGCAGCAACAGGAGATCGGCAAAACGGCCGGTTTCAACATCTCGGGTGTGCTTGAGGAAAAGGAAGCCCGCGAACGCCACCGAAACCCATCCCATCAGGCCCAGGGCGCAGAGTAGCATAAAGATGCGTCCCCACACCGGATGTACCCCGAATTGATCGTTCTTGTTTCGTCCGATATTGACGAAACCGAGGAAGGCGTTTCCTTTGCGAAAATGTTTTTTCATGGAGGATGGAAAAAAGGTTGACAGCCAAAGCAATAAATAAGCATGATCCCCATCGTTGAGGCAAGAACAGAAGCCGCTAAAAAAAATGCACGCTACGGACTTTTTCCCTTGCGCTTTGATCTAAGCAACTTACGCTGCTGCCAAATCTTTTTTTAAACAGAAAAAACGGAGGAAACTATGCACTACCTTAAATCATTGCTTACTTTAATTGCGATCACCGCTTGCTCAGTGGCGTTTGCCCAAATCGACACTGCCGATCTGGTGGCCGAAATCGAAGCCAATCCGGATGATCTGGAATCCATCGTGGCAATGGCCGTGGCGGACAATCCCGAACAGGCCAATGAAATCGTTGAGGCGGCCCTGGCCGCCTTTCCGGAAGAGGCCGATCGGATCGCCGGTAGCGCCATCGCCGGACTGGAAGACAAATCCGCTGCCAACGTGCGTGAAATCGTTCGCCTCGCGGTGGCTGCAAATCCCGGCGCCGTAGACGGAATTATCAGCGCCGCGAGTGCAGCGGCTCCCGACCAGGTGGCCGCCATCGAAGCCGGAGCGCAGGATGGTCTTGCCGCGCCGGTGAGAAGGCCGGGAGTTCCTCCGCGCGCCGCGCCCTACGCACCGACTCCCGGTGTGGCGATTGACGCTTCGATCATCAGCCCGGCCCAGTGAGGCTTTAGGATTGATCCCCGGAGGAGTACCGATACGCGTGTCTCCTCCGGGTTTTTGCGACCCAAACCTAATCCGCCAAGAGACCAAACCTTTTGAGAACTATCAGATCCATGAAGTCCACTTCCCGCTCGCTATGTCCGTCCCGAACTGCAATTGCGGCTGCGGCGGCCACTCTCCTCGCAGGAGTTTCGGCCAGCGCGGCACCGTTGATTACGATCGGCGAACGTGCAGCGCTGTACTTTAACGGTAGTGTCACTGCCCGCTACGACGACAACGTTTACCTCAACGCCAACAACGAAGAATCGGATATTCTGTTCATTTTTTCGCCCGGCGTCGAATTTACCTACGGTGGCGCCGACGCGATCTGGAATTTCAGCGCGTATTACCGTGAGGACATTTATCGCTACACCGATGCGAGCGAGCTGAATACGAACGGGTCCAATGTTTTCCTCAATGCGGCCTACGCCTATAACCGCCTGGTGGCCGATTTTGACGCCTCCTATCGCCGCCTGACCCAGAACGCGTTTGATTTTGTGTCCCAGGACGGAGTGGTGGTCGAGCGTGACGTTTACCGAGTCGCGTTGAACGGCGAGTATGATCTGACCGAACTCTTCGATGTCGGAGCTGGAATTTCCTACGAGGAAACCAATTTCAAGATGCAGCAGTTCCGCGATGTGGAAACGATCGCGGTGCCACTGGATCTTTACTACAACTGGACACCCCGGGTTGACCTTAGCCTTGGATACCGTTTTCGCGATAACAACACCACTGGTACCGGTCGCGACTCACAGGATCACTTCATCAATGTCGGAGCCCGCGGCGAAGTGACGCCAAACGTTTCCGGCTCAGTCCGCGTCGGTTACCAGGAGCGGAATTTCAAACAAAGCGGTCTCGATTCGCGGAGCGGATTCGCGGCAATGGGGCAAGCCGTTTGGGATGCTACCGAGCGCATGAACGTGAGCATCACCGGATCGCGCGATCTGCGGTACAGTGCCCGCGGCCACACCATTGAATCCACTGGGGGAGGCCCGCGTGTGACCTACCTCCTGACCGAACTGGTCACCGGGTCGGCAGGTCTTTATTACGAGGATTCGCGCTACCGTGACAGCGCCCGTCACGACAAAACCTTTACCGGTGATCTCGGTGTAAGTTATGCGCCCAACGAGTATGTTGATCTCTCGGCGGCTTATATTTACACCAACAACGACTCGAATATTCAGTCGGTTGATTTGGATCGGAACATTTTTCAGTTGACCGCGTCTCTGAGATATTAACATTTGGGGTGATTGTTAGCGCCGGTGCCCCGCTTCCATGGGGTCGCCGACGCAGAAATAATTTCCGTTCACCTTAGGTCAAGGTTCCGTACTCATGATCAAACGTATTGTTGGCTTCGTATCAATCTCAACCATGGCTTTGAGCCTGTCGTTAACCGCCGAGGATAGTCTTCCGGCGGTTTCCGCGTCCGAGTCGGCGCCGGTTAATCTCCAGGATTACGTCATCGCACCGTCAGATCTACTGCGTTTTCAGGTCTTCCGAGAGGACGATCTTAACCGGGAAGTGAGAGTTTCACAGGGGGGGGTCATTAGCCTTCCCCTGGTTGGAACGGTCGAAGTCAAGGGCAAGACCATTGCCGAGGCCCAGCGGCTTTTGACCGAGCTCTACGACCGCGATTATTTGGTTAATCCGAATATCAATCTGTCGGTCCTGGAATACTCTCAACGGCGAGTCAGCGTCCTGGGCCACGTCAATCGGGAGGGATTTGTGGTGTTTCCTCCGGAGGAATCGATGACTTTGATCGACGCGATATCCGGAGCCGGCGGTTTCCAACGTGGCGCCAATACGCGTCGAGTGGTTCTCACTCGCACGAACCCGGATGGAACCCGCGACCGTTATACTATTGATGCGGAAGAAATTGTGCAAGGGAATACGAGTTACGTCTGGGAGCTGCAGCGCGACGACGTGATTCACGTGCCTCAACGAGTTTTTTAAGGTTTATCACGATGTCCGAGAATCCAACTCCCAGAGATCAACAACATAACAAACCCACCGCCGGTTACGGTTATGGGTACGGTTATTATCCCGACAACACTTCCTACTATGGCGAGCACCAGGACGAGAGCCCACAGCGTGGCCTCAAGGACTACCTCCTGATCTTTCGGGAGCGCTTCTGGTACATTCTGGTCGTTTTCCTTCTGTTCTTCTCCGGCGTACTGATCTATACGCTCACCCGCACTGAAATCTACGAAGCCCGGGCCACAGTTCAATTGCTCCGGCAGGATGCCACCGTTATGCAGGTGGAGCAGGTCATGCCTCAGGAGATTCGTTCCCAGGAGGATTTCAACACTCAGATCCGCATCCTGGAAAGCGCGACTCTGATCAAGGGAGTGGCCAGCCGGTTGCGAATGAACGACGCGGAGCACAACCGCTTCATGCAGCCGTTTGAAGAACCGGAAGCGACGGGACGCTTTGTCGGATTAGAGCAGTTATTGTTCGAGAATCGGCAAATTGTACCGGGACGGATGAATTTGGTGGTGGAGATCCGTTTTCGGCATCCTGACCGGGAAGTCGCCATGTTGATCGCCAACTACTTTGTGCAGGAATACATCTCGTACAATCTTGGCGTCCGGATGGACGAGTCGATGCTGGCGGTCGATGAGCTGAGAATTAGGGCGGATGAGCAGCGGAATCGCTTGGAACAGAGTCAACGGATTCGCCAGCAGTACATTGCGGAAACGGGCTCGGTGTCGGTGGATCGCCGTGCGGATATCGCGTTGCAGAAATTGACCGCGCTGAACATGCGCGAGGTTGATGCCCGTCAGGATTTGCGGCTGGCCGAAACTCGGTGGGATTTGATTCAACGTTACAGCGAAGAAGGACGTCCGCTTACGAACATACGATTTATTGCCGACCAGCCGCACGTCAGCGGGCTTTTGTCGGACTACACCCAGCTGCAAATTCAGCAACGGCGATTGGCGGAGCGTTACCGCGAGGGGCATCCGACCATGCGGGATTTGATGGAATCGCTGAGTCAGACGGAAATGGCCTTGAATGAGGCCGTGGAAATGGCGGTTGCCAAGATTGAATCGGATTACATCGCCGCCCGCCGTTCCTTTGAGGATATTCAGGACCAGTTGGCGGAACAAACGGAGGAGATTAAACGCCTCCACGATCTCCGGGTTGAGTATGACTCAATTTCGCGGGAGACCGAGGTGGATGAGTTCCTGTATCAGTATCTGGTGCGGCGGATGCGTGAAACCACCTTGAGCAGTTCGATCGATTCGGTTACGGCCCGCTCGCTTGATGAAGCTTCGGCGTCCCTGCGTCCCGTCACTCCGAACATTCCCCTCAATCTAGGCTTTGGACTTCTCGGCGGCCTTGGTTTGGGAATCGGGGTGGCGTTTGTCGTGGCCTTCCTGGATGACCGGGTGAAAAGTGCCTTTGATATCGAATCGATTATTGGTCTGCCGCTTCTCGGTATCATGCCTGAGGTGAAAAAGCTCAAACCGGAGGATAAGGTGAAAATCGCCTTCACCGGCACCGATAGGCATGTGGTCGAATCGTTCCGATCTCTACATTCGAGCCTGAAACTAGGAAAGCAAAGCAACCTGGCTCAGTGCGTCATGATCACCAGTAGCATTCCGGGTGAAGGTAAATCCTTCGTCAGCTCCAACCTGGCCCTGACTTATGCGGTCAATGGTGAAAAGACGATTCTGGTGGACTGCGACCTTCGGATGCCGAGCGTTCACAAATCTCATAAGCTGAAGAATGACAAGGGAGTTATCTCCTATTGCCATGAAAACCTGAGCTTGGACGACATCATACACAAAGACGTCCACCCGAACTTCGACATCCTCTCCACCGGGGGTAAGGCCAAGAATCCGACGCAAACCATCAACAGCGTGGCTTTCGAAAACATGATTGCCGAGCTGCGTAAGCGGTACA
>PXBO01000084.1 GCA_003566885.1 Opitutia bacterium
GCCGGGAAATTGATAAATTCTTAGATTCGCTCTCAGGCGAAAACAAACACCTCATGAGGTCTCTTTTAACAGAGAGATTTCAAACCTTTGAAATTCCCAAAACTTGATGCAGGGGAGTATACATACGACTCTTGGCCGAGACGGTCGTCGATTTCTTCCTTTGACGCACACTCAAAAAACAGTTCGACCGCTTCCCTCAAATTCGCTTTCGCTTCCTCAATCGTATCTCCTTGGCTGGCAACGTCTAGCTCCGGGACAGGGAAAAGTACCCCCCGTCCTCTTTTCTGATGATGGCTGTGAGTGATTTGTTCATAAGAAGGATGTATCCGCCCTCCTGGAAATCTTCAACTTCTTTTGGCAGATTTCATCTCAAGGTATTTTGTAACTACCTTACTCAAAATTTATTCCCTATATCTGCATTAAGGTAGGATGTGATGTAGATCAGACTGATACATTTTCTATCGAACATGGAGCGCACTCGCGAGGCGGGCGCGGAAATGTGATCATTCGAACTTCAAAAGCGTGTCGAGCCGGAGACGGAGTTTCGAACGGCGGCGCGTAAAGCCTCGTTGAGTGCCGCGTCTGGTTCGAGGTCCCGTTTATCAATGGTCTTCTCTTAGATACATAACGATTGCGAACACCAGTGGAAGGAGCAAAAGAATCCATCCACCGATCGCCACAAGCCAACCCGGTGTAGTGGCAGTGATTGCTGGTCCTTGTCCCATTATTCCCGTGTACTCTCCTATGGATTCACTAAACCAAATACACCCGAGCGGAACAAGGATGTATGCAAAAACATAAAGGGCAGCCTCGCCGCCATCAGAAGAAAAGATAAATCCTACGTAACTTACGCCGATCAGAGTCGAAAGAATCCTGCTTATCATATCATGGCATGTCTCGCACGTGTAAGTGGAGTCATGGGTGTGGAGCGACAGCGGAACACTCATTGACTCCCACGCCTTGATCTGCCGATCCCGGTCGATGTCGGGAGGGGCGGTCGGGCGATGGGAGGCGGTCGGTGTTCGTGTTGGGAAATCATAGGTCCGGTGGAATTTTCAGAGCAGAAGGGATTTTTTTCCGGAGCAATCGAATTGACTGACGGTTCTCGAACGATTTTTACGTTTAGTCGGATATACCCCCTATGTCAAAAGATAAAACCCCCAGAACGGTGCGTTTTCCCGATTGGGATCATGTGCTCGAAACTGAAATTACGGACTCGCGGCGGCGTGGAGACGACCCAGATCTACCTTCATGTGATGCGCAAACCCGGAGCCGGAGGGAGGAGTCCGCTGGATATGGATTGAGGGCGTGGGGCGAGCCCGTTCGACAGGCTCAGGGCAGGGTGTTGGTTGCCGATCGTCTGTTGTTGGTTGCCGGCTGTATCGTTTCCGCGCATATCGTCTTGGGCTATACGAAGAACGGATCATGGCAATTCGGATCTGCTTGCTGGTTTCGCGCGAAGTGGAAAACGCCGTGCGTTGACGGGGGTTCGGTATTCGGATCTGGGGCGATTCATTGACGTCACAGGTGTTCGCGGGTAGGCTCGTCATTATTATGAAAGGAGAAAAATCGATAATCGAATTCAGCGTCATTCCGATAGGTAGCGGAGAGCACCTCAGCGATCAGGTCGCCAAGTGTACACGTTTGGTGCGCGCGTCGGGCATCAAGAACGAATTGCACGCGATGGGAACGATTCTTGAAGGCGATTTGGACGAGTGCCTGGAACTGGTCAAGAAATGCCTTCTCGAAGTGCGCAAAGACTCTCCACGCGTGACGGCGACGATCAGGATCGACCTTCGGTCCGGGGACGGCGGAGGCATCGAGAAAAGCGTCGAATCCGTCGAGGGAAAGTTGTCGTAACGGTGAATGGCCGGCCGCTCGGGCCTTTGCCGCCTCTTCGCGAATCGAAGGTTTTCCGGCGTTGGCGGCGCCTGTTGCCGGTCCTGTTGTTCGCGCTGCTTTTTTCCGGGTGCGCCTGGCGGGTTTCCGCTCCGACGAACGTCAACCATCCGCAACCGGTCTTTCTCACCGACTACGGCCGGCATTCAAGGCTGGCATTGCCTGACGCTGACCGACTGGTTGAATATGGCTTCGGCGAATGGCATTTTTACGCGCTAAGGGAGACCGGTCCCGTATCGAGCATTCGTGCTTTGTTCGGATTCGGCGAGGCGACGCTTGCGCGTCGAAGTCTTCCCTATGTCGAAGATGTCGAGAGCTTTCGAAGAGCGGTGGGAGTAGGACGTACGGTGGTCTTCTATGCCGAAGCGGAACGGATCGATACGTTGCGCGATTCTCTCGACTTGAAGTGGAAGGAAAATTTCGACCCATCGATTTACAAGAGCTGGAACGACCTTGAGTTCGTGCCGTACGAGGCGAGATATCATTTGTTCAGCAATTCGAATCATCGGACCGCGCGGTGGTTGGAGGAACTGGGTTGTGAGGTGCGGGGCTTCAGCATCCTTTCGAACTTCCGGCTCCTTCCCGCCGAGCAATGATGTGGTAGCGCGCGGGCATTCCCGCTTGCGGTAATGGCGGGCAGGGATGCCCGCGCTCCCAACGATCACCACCAGAAATGCACCATTTCGCTTGCCCTGACGCGCATTTCGTCAAAGTGGCGCCAGGCGACGTGCCCGTCGAGGAATACGATGTTTCCGCCCGCCGGAATTCGGCGATTCAAATGATTGATCTGGAAGGTTCCGGGAACCATGTCCCCCAAATCGTGAAAATTGGCGCCGGCGGCGTCGAGCGACATCACGGTATCGAGCGTCAGTTCCTTTTTGCTGGAGGGGATGTAGGCGTACCCGCTGGTGCGACCGTCCGAAACGAGAATCGGATCCGGTTCTCCGACCGTACGGTTCAGGGACCGGGACAACGGCGTTTATGGATCCGATGGCGGCCACATCGTCTTTCTTGGAGGAAACGTCATGTGGCGTCGCAATCTGCGTTCCAAAGATAACCAGCTCACCGGCCTCGCCACAGAACCCACCTCCAACATCCTCGAAGCGTTGTCTCCCGATCACGCCATCTACGGCGACCCGGAGCCGCCCATCGCCGACGGCACCCCGGGGAGTGGCCGCTCGCACCGAGGATCGCAAACGGTAGGCTTCCAAATCATAGTTCCCAGCATGGCAAAGGGGAGCGTTAAAAACGCCGGAAACACAAAAACCGTCACTGAATCGCCGAATAACCATGACACGCCGGCCATCAACAGCGTCCCCGCGAACACAAGACCTAGGTAACCCATGGATTTCCAACGATACCCTTTTCTTCACAGAGGATTCGTGCAAACCCAACTCGTCGGCCTTACTTCATTCACAGCCCGGCAACCTCAGTCAAGTCAGGAAGGTCAGTCCAAGGTCCTCACAAACCGGTTTTCCATTCTTGTCACCGGACGCGACTCAGATCAGATTTTATCGTCATGAACTCAAGCAGTGCTGTTTGGAAATGGTGGGCGGCATTGTTATGCTTTACCGCCTGTTCCCCCTCGGAACAAGAGGTTCCGTCAAACGGGCCTTCCGAAGTCACCTTGGTTCCAGAGCGGATCGCCAACTTCCGGTTGCACGACCATGCGGGACGATCGCATGAGCTGAGACGTTTGTCGGATCGACGGGGCGTGGTTCTTTTCACGGTGGGCAACGGATGCCCGATCGTGCGAAGGCAGTTGGAGACAATGAGGGAGTTGAGGGAACGGTTCGGAGACGAATTAGAGTTTCTGTTTCTGAACGCCAACCCGCAGGATAGCTTGGAAGCGGTACGAAGTGAGGCCGAAAGTTTTTCCATCGAATTTCCCATCCTGTTGGATCGGTCGCAAGCTGTGGCCAGATCGCTGGGGGTCACCCGCACCGGGGAGGCTTTCCTTCTCGATCCCTCCAGCGGGCGAATCCATTACCGGGGCGCCATCGACGACCGGCTCGACTACGGAGTGGCGCGGGCCGATGCCCGGGAAACCTGGCTGGCCGATGCCCTGGAAGCTTATCTTGACCACCGTGAGCCACCGGTGGCAGTAACCGAACCACGGGGGTGTCTGATCCTGCTCGAAGACTGGCCGGAAGAGGTTACTTTCGTCCATGACGTGGCCCCTGTCTTGGAACGGCGATGCCTCGAATGTCACCGTCCCGGACACATCGCCCCATTTGCCTTCGACCGTTACGAAACGGCACGGGGATGGTCCCCGATGATGGCCGAAGTGTTGCGGACCAAACGAATGCCGCCATGGCACGCCGATGGAGAAATTGGGACCTTTGACAACGACCGATCGCTGACGGCGGAAGAAAAACGGGCTTTGTTGCGTTGGGTGGAACTCGGAGCGCCGCGCGGCGAAGGGACCGACCCGCTGGCGGACCGGGAGTTTCGGCCTCCGCAAGAATGGCCCTTGGGCCCGCCTGACGCGGTGGTGAAACTACCGGATGAGGTGATCATTCCCGCACGAGGCGAGATCGACTACCAGTATTTTGAAGTCGAGGTGGAGTTGGAAGAAGACGGTTGGGTGCGCGCGCTCGACGTACAACCCGGCAACGCTTCCGTGGTTCACCATGTGTTGGTGTTCCTCCGTTACCCGGAACATCTGGCCGAACACCAACCGGATTTTCAAGGCGGTTTGAGTGGCTTTTTCGCCGGCCACGTGCCGGGGTCCGACCCTTGGCTGTTTCCCGAAAACACCGGCAAATTTTTGCCGGCCGGGTCCTCGGTGGTATTCCAAATGCACTACGTCTCGACCGGCAAAGAGGAGACCGACCGCACCCGCATGGGAATCTACCTGCATGAATCGACGCCGGAACATGAATTACACGTTCGCTCGGCCCATCTCTCCGAACTGCGTATCCCGCCGGGAGAGCGGGATCATGAAGTGACCGCCAGCCACGTGGTCCCAAAGGACGTGTGGCTGTGGGGAATGAGCCCCCACATGCATTACCGGGGCAGCCGTTTCGCAATCGCAGCGCGGTTTCCCGATGGCGAGCGCCGCGAGCTGCTTTCCGTGCCGCATTACGATTTCAACTGGCAGACCACCTATCTGCCGCTTGAACCGATCTTCTTACCGGAGGGAACGGTGGTCTATTGCCGCGGGGCCTTTGACAATTCCGCCTCCAATCCAGCCAATCCCGATCCGGATCGCGAGGTTCGATTCGGCCCGCAAACCACCGATGAAATGTTCATCGGATATTTGATCTATTCGGAAGCGCCCCCTTCCACAGCCCCCCTGAACGGACTTCGAGATGGTTCCCTCGATCGAAACTGAGACCTCCACGAGCCCACCTTGACGGATCAAGCAGGTTTTTTTGGAGGCGCTGTGAGCCGTAGGTAGAGGGATTTATCCCGTTCGGGGTCAAAGCCAGTAACCTCAATCATCTCAGTTCCGTTCCCATGGCTCGTGGCGGTTTTGTTCAGATTCGGAAACACGCTCCGCCGGGAGAACCTGCCGGAGTTGCTCAGACGTATTTGTCGCCGCGCACGACTCGAACGTCCTCGACGTAGGCCACAACGGCGTAGTTGGGAAAATAATGGGTCGCCAGCATCTGCAGAATAGCTTCGGAAACCGCCTCGCCGACGAGCGTCTCGATGCGCATGTTCTTGCCCTCCCATTCGCTGGCCCGCACCCCCCGCGACCCCTGACCCTCGGCGGCCGTGATTGTGTAACCGGTCGCTCCAAGCTCCTTGATTTCGCGGACTATTTTATCGGAGATTACGGCCTCGGCCACGATCGTCACAAGTTTGAGCAATTTGAGGTCCATAATCAGAGGATGAATTTCGCGAAAGCGTAATAAAGAGGAATGCCGACCGCGAGGTTGAAGGGAAAGGTGATCGCAAGCGAAGTTGTCAGGTAAAATGTCGGGTTCGCTTCCGGTAGCGAAAGCCGGACGGCCGCCGGCGCGGCGATGTAGGATGCGCTCGCGGACAGCACCCCCAGTACCACGCTGCCACCGAGGCTCAAGCCGACCCAGTTTCCCACGAAGACGCCGATCAGGCCGTGGAGAACGGGCATCACGATGGCGAACGCCACCAGGAAGGGTCCGGCCTTGCGCAGGTCGGGCAGTCGCTGCGCCGCCACCATTCCCATTTCGAGGAGGAAGAGGGCGAGGACACCGTGGAAGGGCGTGACAAAAAACGGTTCCACTGCGGCAAAGCCCTCTCGCCCGACGGCATAGCCGATGGCCAGTCCTCCGAGGAGCAGCACAATGCTTTTCCCGGCGAGAATCTCGTGCAGCACTTCACCCCACGAGGTCCGGCCCGGCAGGTTGGCCCGGGCAATGACCAGCGCGATGATGATCGCCGGCACCTCCATGATTGCCAGCAACGCCGGCAGAAATCCCTCGTACGGAATCTCCAGGGCCGAAAGAAAGGCAAGGGTGGCGAGGAAGGTCACCGCGGAGACCGAACCGTAGTGCGCTGCGATGGCCGCCGCGTCCGGTACCGACAGCCGGCCGACCTTGCGCAGGATGATATAGCTCCAGAGCGGGATGGCCGAAGCCAGCGCGAGCGCGCCGGCGGCCGGGAGCAGGAAGTCGCCGGGAGAGCTCGCGGCCAGCTCCACGCCCCCCTTCAGTCCGATCGCCAACAGGAGGTAGACCGAAAGGGCCTGGTAGAGCTCGTCCGGGATCTTCAGGTCGCTCCGCACCAAGGTAGCCAACATACCAAGAAAAAAGGCCAGCACGACCGGCGAAAGCAGATTCAATTGGATCAATTCTAAGGTGCCCATGGGGAATCCCGCGACTTTCAGAGGTTCAATCGGCGGCGCGCAGGCCGCCGGCGATCCTGCTCTTCGTGAGCAGCGGATTCAACCCACTCAGCCGTGTTTCCGGCAGAAGGTATCATTGCCGCAAGCCGCACTTGATGTGAAGAATATCGAGGACACCCAACCACACTGTTGGAGAAAGTTCACTCATGGCCTAAATGTGATCGTAGCATTCCCAGTCGCGCAGCATTTCCCTCGGTTCCCGCCGCCTTCTTCCGGCAACGAATCTTCCGCTGAAGATTCCACCTTCGCCCGTCAGGTCAAGCTTCTTCCCTTTTTCGTCATTCTCCCGCCAAATGGCTGCGAATATCGCTCATGACTTTTCGGGGCCCGACGTAATTGCCGTCCACGAAACTTCGAGAAATGATTTCGCCCGAGCCATCCACAAACACCAGATTCGGGATTCCACTCTCCTGGTGACGCCGGACTACTGCAAGGTTATCCTTCAGCTCGTACTTCACCGCGGGAAACGTCATATTGTCCTCCCGCATGTATTGCCGCATGGAATTCGCATCTCGATCACTGCTGACAAAGACCAATTCAAATTCCGGGTGACTCGCCTTTATCTCGTCGTAAAAGCTCACCAGGTCCGGAGTAAACTGACGGCAGGGTCCGCACCAACTCGCTGAATAATAAAACGCGAACAGCCGCTTCCCGCTGATTTCCTGATCGGTCAGGTTCCGCATCGTCCCCCTGTCCATCAGCACCAATTGTCCCCGGAGCTCCTTCGCCAAGACGCCACGTCTCTCGAACTCTTCCGCCTTTTCTCGAACATACTGCTGATCCTCCTCGGACAAATTGGCAATCGGGTAACGATAGGTGCGGCCTCCCCGTGAGAAAACCACTTGACCGGATTCCACCGACACGAGTTCAGCCTGCATCGACTGACCGTCCTTATTGGTCCACGTGTCTTTGTTAGCGAAAACAGCCAATGGGGCGGAAAGCAATAAAGCCATCAGAATGAGTGTCTTCATAACGAATGATCCTGGAGTGCTCCGCGCCTCTTGGCAACATCAGAGTCCGTTGGCGGATTCGTCCGATCTGTCGTCGGAAGATGACGGGAGATCCCCCAATATCGGCAACTCGCAAGGCCACCCTCCCCTCTCACCCGCGACATAAAAAATACCAGCTGATAATTTTTATGTCGCGGGATATGCGCCGGGATTTTGCGCTTTGAAGGCGCCGGGCTACATGGAGGCCGTTGTCGGATCTATCTCGCGTTTGACCTCCATGATGCGATCGGCGGGGAAGCCGCTCTCCTCGGCATGCTTCCGGATGATCTCTTCGCTTTCCGCCAGGTAGACGCAGAACGTTCCGTCCCCAATGACATACGATTCCTGCCACTGGATGCCGTTTCCCAACGCGTCCAGAACTCCCTGCGAATGCCGGGCCATCTCGCAATAGTCATTGTCCTGTTTACTTCCGATGCCTGGCACCTTTCGTTCGATGATGTATTTTTTCATGGTGGATCGGTCTTTGCGGTTTGCACCTCCTTGGCACTTTCCGAAGGACATCCCGCAGGAGGTATCGACGGGAGTCTCGCTACAGTTTAGGAGTCCGGGAGATTTTCTTGAAGTGGCGGAAAAGACATTCTAGAATGGCATTCAAGCCATGAAACCCGCACCGGTCACTCGCGTCACCGTGCTGATTCTGGAAGGCGGTCTTCCGTCAACCGCGGTGGTAATCACGGACATCCTCGGTAGCGTCGGCGTCATTGCCAGCCTCCTGGACGGCACGCCGCCGGCGCCTCACTTCCAGGTCACCACGGCTTCCGCGGTGTCAGGGAAAATTTCCGCTCCCTTTTCGCTCAGCCTGACAGCCGAAAAACACTTGGATGAAATCGAAGGCACCGATCTCGTGGTCATTCCGGCCGTCGGTATCGATATTGATCGGGCGGTGGAGCAAAATCGGCGGGTTCTGTCGTGGATCCAGGTTCAACACGCGCGGGGCGCCGAAATTGCGGCGGTTTGTACCGGCGTCGGATTGCTGGCCGCAACCGGATTGCTGGACAACCGGCCCGCAACCTCGCACTGGGGAGTAATCAAGGCCTACCGGAAGCGATTTCCCCGCGTGCGATTTCAGCCCGAAAACCTGATCACCGAATCGGAAGGGCTGTATTGCGGAGGAGGGGTCTATTCCGCGCTCGATCTAAGCCTTTACCTGGTCGAGCGCTATTGCGGCCACGAGGTGGCCCTGGAAACGGCCCGCAGCCTGGTGATTCAGCCGCCCCGCATCTGGCAGTCGAGTTACGCCATTCCGGAAGCACCTTTCAACCATGGCGATGATCGCATTCGTGACATCGAAGAATGGATGCACGAACACTATGCCGAAAGCTTTCGTTTCGAGGAGCTGGCGGCGCGCTACGGAATGAGTCAGCGCAGTCTGGACCGCCGATTCCGGGAAGCGACGGGCATCACACCGCTGAATTACCTGCACGCCTTGCGTATCAACGCGGCTAAACGGCACTTGGAAACCGGCACGAAGTCGGTCAACGAAGTCTGCTACGCGGTGGGATACGAGGACATCCCCTTTTTCCGCAAGCTGTTTGTGCGGCATACGTCACTGACCCCCTCCAACTACCGCAAGCGTTTCGGAACCTACCGGATCCGGAGCGGCCTTCCGACGTAAGAGGTTCTTTTGCCCTCAGGTCGTCGATCTCCCGCGCTCGCCACGATCACTCGAACTCGGGTGTGCCGCGGCTGCTTTCTTCGGCGGTCGGAAAGTTGGCGGGCATCGGCAGGGTGACGTCGCCGGTGGCCGCCCACTCCATGCCGAAGGCCAGGGTGGTCATGAATCCGACCGAATCGACCGACGGCTGGTAATGCCCCAGGGTGGTCACAAAAACCCGGCCCTCGCCGTACTGATGAACCCAGAGTTGAGGAGCATTCTCACCCCCCGGCACATCGCGGTTCGCGGTGGCGAGCACGTGGATGTCATTTATCGGCCCGCGCATGTTGTAATAGAGCTCATCCCGGCTCTGCATCCAGACTTCGGGCAAACGGCGGGTGATGGGGTGCTCGCGGTCGATCGTCTGCACCGCGAACTCCTGGATCGGGGGATGGGCGGATCCGCGGCCTTCCCCGGCCTCCCTGACGATCGGCTCAAAATCCTCCGTCATCATGAGGCTCTTGCCGTAGTTGGCGCCCCGCCAACCCATGCCGATCATGTTGTCGTAGAGCTCCTGGCCGTTGAACCCCGCGATTCCGGAATGCAGGCCCACCAGTCCTCCACCCTCCCGGACATAGGCTTCGAGCTTCTCAAGGGACTCCTCCCCTGCCCTCGGCTGATAGTACATCACCACAATGACATCGTAATCGCGGTAATCCCCTTCCCAATCGGCCCATTCATCCGGTCCGCCGACGATTTTTCGGTCGATGTTCGTGATGTCCCAGGCCTCGAGGTGCCCGGCGATAATTTCCATGTTTTCCCGCCAGGGATGACCGTCGGCTCCGGTGATGAACAAGACGCGCATCGACTCCGCCGCCAGGGCGGTGACCGCCATGACAAGACTCAGGACTCCGGCGGCAACTATGTTTCGCAAAGACCTCATATTATCCGTTCCTTTCGATTCAGGTTATCCCTACAGGTTTAAAAGCGCCGTCCAGGACGGTGCCGCAAACTCAGACTACCCAAGCTGAAAAGCAGCGCAAGTTTTTCCATAACGGCTGACCGTGAACGTAAGCACAGTTGTTTCGGGCTCTCCGTTTGCACCATTAGCGGCGCTCCAGGTTATGGCAACGCCCACTTCTATCTGGACGGATAGGCTTGCCACTCCGGAGCCTGTAATGACCTTATTTCGTTATGCGACATGCACTTCTCATCCTTATCACCGTTTCCCTGCTGGTCTCGTTCGCCGCACCCGTCGCGGCCGGAAATCCGATCATCCGGGACCGTTTCACCGCCGACCCGGCGGCGTTGGTGCATGACGGCAAAGTGTATCTCTACGTCGGCCACGACGAGGCGGAAGTCGACGGCAATTTCTACGTGATGAATCAGTGGTTGATATACTCGTCGAGCGACATGATCCACTGGGAACTGGAAGGCCAACTGCCGCGCGCCGAATTCGACTGGGCGCGCGATCCCTCGGCCTGGGCGGCGCAGACCATCGAACGCGACGGAAAGTTCTACTGGTACGTCACGGTCCTCAATCGCGATCCAGTTCCCGAGCGCGCCGGAAACGCCATCGGAGTGGCGGTCTCCGATCACCCGACACAGGGATTCCGCGACGCCATCGGCGGACCGCTGGTGCGCAGCGACATGGCGGAGCGTCCTCCCAACATGGGCGGCGGCGGCTGGCATGTGCTCGACCCCACCGTTTTCCTCGACGACGACGGGCAGGCCTACCTCTACTGGGGCAACACCTACCTTTTCTACGCCAAATTGAAAGACAATATGATCGAACTGGATGGAGACATCCACCGGATCGAAATCGAGGACATGCCCGGCACCTTCACCGAAGCGCCCTGGCTGCACCAACACAACGGGACGTACTACCTGACCTTCGCCATGAACTTCCCGGAACAGATCGCTTACGCCACCAGCGACAGCCCGGAAGGCCCCTGGACCTACGGCGGCCTCCTGATGGACGTCATGCCCGGCACCGGCACCAATCACCAGGCGATCATCGAATTCGACGGACAATGGTACTTCATTCACCACAGCGCCGCCCTTCCCACCGGGGGCGATTACCGGCGCTCAGTGCATATCGAAAAGTTCGAGCACAATCCGGACGGATCCATAGACACGCTGACTCCCACCTCCTCCGGCCTTGCATTCAACCCTTACCGGATTCAGGCCTATTCCAATCGGGACGCCTACATCCGGCACGAGAACTACCGTCCGCTCCTGGGAGATCTCGACCCCGGCAACTACGACGTCAAATGGCACGTGGTTGCGGGCCTGCTCGACGGCGACGAGGACCTGATCTCCTTCCAGGCGGAAAACTTTACCGGATATTACCTCGCCCACACCAGCACCGGGACGGTGGCATTGCGGAAAAATGACGGCAGCTACGATTTTCAACGCCGGGCGACATTCCGCAAACGCGACGGTCTGGCCGACTCCGAATGGGCCTCGTTTCAGACCACGGATGAGCTCGAGGAACGCTACCTTTTACATCGTCCCAACGGCACGGTGTTCGTCGGACCACTCACGGAAGCGGATCACGAACGGGCCACCTTCCGCCTGCGGGAAGTAAGGGAATAACCGACCCCGCCGGTTGTCCGGAACCGGTTTCATTCCAAGGCCATAAGGTGAGGACGCCAGGATAAATGCTTGGCATTCCCGGACAAAGCGCCACACTCGAGCGCTATGCGTTCACCCAGCGAAACTCCCGGCCCTGATCTGTGTTCTTCAACGGCTTGCCGTTCCAAACTCCCTTCGCCCCTCCTGCCAACGGATCCTCCGGGAGTTGTCACCGCGGACCCCCATCCCGCCGATTCGCGTCCATCACAAACGAGGTTTTCGCGCCGGCATCCCGTTTTCGGCTTTCCCGCCCTATGCCTCCTGCTGCTGACCGCCTCTGTGAGCGCGACCGGTGCGAATCCGGCCCCGGTGGAGACGCTCACGGGGCCGGTTGTTGTCGACGGCCAGGTTCAGGAAGTGGAGGCTTTTGCGGATCGGGACCAATGGATCCGGGAGCGGCTCTGGGTGGAGACCGAATCCGACACTGACGGTTTGGGCCGGCCGGATCGGGTACATGTGAGTGTTGTCCGCCCCCGCCAGACCGATACGGAAGGCATCCGGGTGCCGGTCATCTACACGACAAGCCCCTACTTCGCCGGCACAGCCAGGATTTCCGAGATTCTGTGGGATGTGGAACACGAACTGGGCGAAGAGCCTCCCGACCGGGGAGGACCTCCGGACGTACCTTTCCAGCCGGACCGGGTCGAGATTTCCCAATCCCAAGTGAACACCTGGGTCCCCAGGGGCTTCGCGGTGGTGCACTCCGAGTCGCCGGGCACCGGACTCTCCCAGGGATGCACGACGATAGGGGACCTCAACGAATCGCTGGCGCCGAAAGCGGTCATCGATTGGCTCAACGGCCGCGCCGCCGGATTCACCAGCCCCGACGGCGATGAGGAGGTCACCGCGGACTGGTCGACCGGATCCGTGGGCATGATCGGCACCTCGTTCGGCGGAACGCTCGCCATTGCGGCGGCCACCACCGGAGTGGACGGGCTCAAAGCGATCATCCCGATCGCGCCGAACACCAGCTACTGGCACTACTACCGCTCCCACGGGCTGATTCGTTCTCCCGGAGGGTTCCTGGGCGAGGACATCGATTCCCTCTACGACTACGTAAACAGCGGCTACCCCGACCGCCGCGACTACTGCCATGAGACCGTCCGTCAACGCATGCTGGATGAAATGGACCGCGTCACCGGAAACTGGAACGACTTCTGGGAGGAACGGGACTACCCCCTGCAGACCGGGAATATTCAGGCGGCGGTTCTGATCGCCCACGCCTGGAACGACTGGAACGTGATGCCGGAGCACAGCGTCCGCTTTATCGAAGCACTGAGAACCCGGGACGTCCCGCTGCAAATGTACTTCCACCAGGGCGGCCACGGCGGCGCGCCACCCCCCGCGATGGTAAACCGCTGGTTCACCCGGTATCTGCTGGATGTGGAAAACGGCGTGGAGAACGACCCCCGGGCCTGGATCGTCCGCGAAGGCGATCCCAGGAACGATCCGACCCCGTACGCCGACTACCCGCACCCGGACGCCGCCCCGGTGATCCTGCATCCGACTGCCGGCGGAGAAACCTCCGGTGGCCTCGTCTCCGCAAACCCCGGCGCCCAGGGTATCGAGTCCCTTATCGACAATGTCGAACTCTCCGGCACGGAGCTGGCGCAGGCCGCGCATTCCTTTCACCGCCTCCTTTACGAAACCCCGGAGTTGACCGAACCCGTCCATCTCTCCGGAACGCCCGAGCTCACGATCCGCCTCACGGCCAGCGCGCCGGCCGTCAATCTTTCGGTATGGCTGGTCGCGCTTCCCTGGGAGGAACCCGAGGATCGGGCGCCCAACTTCAGCGTGATCACCCGCGGGTGGGCCGATCCCCGGAACCACCGCTCCCTCACCGAAATCGACCCGATCGTGCCGGGGGAATACCGGACGGTCACCTTCACGCTTCAACCCGACGACCAGATCATTCCGGCCGGCAAGCGAATCGGCCTGATGATTTTTTCCAGCGACCGGGAATACACCCTGTGGCCCGAACCGGGAACCGAGCTCACCGTCGATCTGGATGCCACCGCCCTCACCCTGCCGGTTGTCGGAGGACAAGAGGCACTCGTGAGAGCAATCGGCCTTCGGGAGTAAGCCCTAGCAGCCTGTCGGCCTTAGGCGGTAGCCTAAGTCCGACAGGCTGCTAGGCGGCGCTGGAGAGCGCCGCCCTCCAGTGTCAAGGATCCCCGCTGGTTCACGGGAGGCCGGGATCCCGCATTGGGACCGGCAGTGAAGCGGTTCCCGCCGGTGTGATTGAGATTGGTGGTACGGAGACACCGGCGCCCCCCAACTGCCATAAAGTCGTTTCCGGACATCACCCACCTCATGAAAAGCCGGTAGCAGAACACCCCATGGCCGCCGGGTGTTTTATCGTTTATAGTTTGGTTATCAAAGTTCAGGTATTATGAAAATTCGTCGACCAGTTGAAAAACCCGCAGCCAAATGGCCCCAACTCCAAAATGCGGCCCCAGGGGACTCGAACAACGGCAATGGTTCGATTAGAGTGTTGATCGCCGACGACAACATCCAACTCCTTGAATTGTTGACTAATCGATTGCGAGGATTGGGATACGACGTCGATTCGGCAACCGACGGCGAAGCGGCATGGGAGAACCTGCGCACCGGGTCCTTCGATTTGATCATCTCCGACAACGACATGCCCAAGCTCAAGGGAGTCGATCTTATCCGCAGGATGCGCGCTCAATCGTTGACCCAGCCGGTCATTCTCATCTCGGGAAAGTTGCACTGGAGTGATCCTGAGTTGTTCGGATTTCTGGCGCCGGGAACGGCCCTGAGCAAACCCTTTTCAATCTCCGAACTGCTCCGGAAAATGAATGAATTGCTACCATACGTTACTCAAAACGAGACGAACGGTTAGCGGTTACAATATTAATTTGAATCGGTACGCGGCACCGGCCGCGTACCTCAGACCTTTAGAATCAAAACACCGTTAGAAAGAATTACCATGTTATTAACCATCGCTATCATTTTAATCGCCCTCTGGGCGCTCGGTTTAATCACCAGTTCCACAATGGGCGGTGTTCTGCATGTTCTTCTTGTCGTCGCTGTTATCATGATCGTACTTTCGCTCCTGCGAGGACGAAGAACCGTTTAAAGGAAAAACCATTATGAATCGAATGTTATCACTCGGTCTCCTCGTCGGTGGTGTTGTGCTGATTGTTTTTGGGATCAGCGCCGCCGACTCCTTCAGTTCGGATGTTTCGAACTTCTTCACCGGCTCGCCGACCGACAAGGCGATTTGGATGCTTATCATCGGGATCGTTCTCGCCGTCGCCGGACTTGGAGGCACTGTGTTCGGAGGGGGACGCAGAAGGGCATAGTTACGAAATATCGTAATATTCCGAATCCTTGATCTGAAATGCCTGGTCACGTGGCCTTTATTGAGACTTCCCTCTCAATAGGGCCCCCTCTCCCGGCGGGCCGGGATCGCGAGCGCTTTTCTCGCTTGCCCTAATAATCGGTAAGGCGTCCGCAAGCGGACACGCCACAGGCGGATACATGTCCCTTTAATTCCGAATGGAC
>PXBO01000002.1 GCA_003566885.1 Opitutia bacterium
GCGACGCCGTCCCTGACCACGGCGATTTCGTTGGCCAGGTTATGGCTCGCCATCGCGGCCAGAGTGAGTTCCACATCTTTGCTGTTGTCTTCGACCAGTAAAATCCGCTTCAGCATGGCAGTGTTTTGTCCTTGGTTTAAGCGGGAAGTGAAAAATAGAAAGTCGCCCCGTCATCCATTTTGGCGTCCGCCCAGGTGCGACCGCCGTGGCGGGTGATGATACGCCGAACATTGGCCAGTCCGATCCCGGTCCCTTCGAATTCTTCATCGGTGTGCAAGCGCTGAAAGACCCCGAAAAGTTTGTCGGCATATTTCATGTCGAAACCCACTCCATTGTCGCGCACATGAATGACCACCTCGGCGCTGCCGTTCTTGGCAGCGCCGATTTCAATTTTCGCGGGGTCGCGGGGGCGGGTGTACTTTACGGCATTGCCGATGAGGTTTGCCAACACTTGACGCAGCATCGTGCGGTCGCCCTGAACTACGGGAAGAATTCCCAGCCGCCAGTCGATGTTCCGGCCATTTGTCTCATGCGCAAGCGTTTCGACGGCTTCCTTTACCAGGTCGTCCAGATCAACCGGTCCGATTTTCAATTCTGACCGGCCCATACGCGAAAACACCAGCAGATCGTCGATAAGGTGGCCCATCTGCCGGGCGGAATCGGCGATGATTTTCAGGTAACGTTTGTTTTGTCCGGATAACTCGTCGTGGGCGGATTCCATCAGGAGGCTGACAAAACCGCCGATATGCCGGAGGGGAGCCCGGAGATCGTGCGAGACGGAGTAGGAAAAGGCTTCCAGCTCCTTGTTCGCCGTTTCGATTTGCGCGGTCCGTTCGCGAACCCGGTTTTCCAGTTCGGAGTTGAGCTTGCGGATTTTCGCCTCCGCCGCTTTGCGCTCGGTAATGTCCGCGCGGATGGCTATGTACTGGCGGGGTTTGCCCCGCTCGTCCAGAAAGGGAACGATGGTTGTGTCCACCCAATAGTACGACCCGTCTTTCGCCTTGTTCTTGATTTCGCCTTTCCAGACATTTCCCTTGGCGATCGTCGTCCACAGGTCGCGAATGAACTCCTTGGAGTGATGGCCGGAGTTGATGATGCGGTGATCCTGTCCGAGCAGTTCCTCCCTTGGGAATTTCGAAATCTCGCAGAACTTGTCGTTGACGAAGATAATCTTTCCCTGCTGGTCGGTGATTGCGACGATGGCGTGCTGGTCCAGCGCCGCCTTCAGATCGTTGATTTCCTTGAAGGAAGCGCGTAATTTCTCCTCGTTGGCTTCGAGCGGTTTCATCATCTTCACTAATGGGAATTAATGATCGCATCGAATCGGGAATCCAGCAGGACGCCAGTCGCGTGTTTCAATCACGGCTTAGGATAACTCGACGGTCCGTGGAACTCCTCCCTCGATTCCGGTTCACCATCATAACTTCGCAGTAATTCAATACGTTATGCAATGGGGTTCCCGTCGCAAGTCCGATTCGATAAAGGTCGAATTTTACATTTCTTTTACCTAAGAAGGGTCGTTTTTATCGTTTCTTCAAACTCCGGGAAACACTGCTTGATCAAGGGTTGGTCGAGGCAGACGAGAAAAACGATCCTTTCCTTGTACCTTCCATATCTTACGGAAACCCGTCTCCGGTTAAAAAGGCACTCAGTGCTTCGTGGTTGGCACGGGCATCTGTCCGGCCGATATCCATAATGCGAGTGAGGTATTCGTGCTGGAAGGAAATGATGCTGAGGGCGTCGTTGTTGCCGGATTTCCTGGTGCCGAGACCGCGCGTGAGAAAACGAAAGGCCCGCGGAAGTTTCGGTTCGTATTCATTGGCCAAGCGACCCAGATCCTGGGAGGGGCGTATCAAAAGCAGTTTGACCGGACGCAGCGAACCCCGCAGGGGTTTCGGCAGATCGTAGAGGAGTCGGTTGTAACGCTCCAGTTGGTGGGCGTCGTAATCGAACATATCGAGGAACACCGCGTCGAAAAGGGTGCTCAGTATCTGGGCGGGCGGCGGGTAGCCTGGGGAGCGATCGCGCTCCGCCTGTTCCGCGGAACGCGGAAACCGGGTGGATATGGCCAGGATACGGTCGGCGCCGAGATGCACGGCCGGCGCCAGGGGCGCGTTCATGCGAATGCCGCCGTCCCCGTACCAGGCGTCGCCCACCTTGACCGCCGGAAAGAAAAACGGCAGCGAGGTCGACGCCATGATGTGCTCGACACCGATCTCGACTTCCATGCTCACCCGGTTCGCCCGTTCCCAGTTTTCGATGTCCTGTCCCTGGACAAAGGTAACCGTTCGACCCGTGGTGTAGTTGGTGGCGGTGACCGCGATCGCCCGGAGTCGGCCCCGCTCGATATTTTCCCGGATGCCTTTCACCGGGCCCCCGTCCGTGTTCAGTTCCCGTTGAAGCAAACGCCGCAACGGCGCCGTATCCACCATGCCCTGCATGTTGGGTCCTTTTCCCGGCCGGCCGGATAAAAGACGGAATGCCCAACTCGCCACATGCCCCGCCAGCGAATTCGTGGAGACATCGAATACGTCTCCCATTTCGATGCGCGACCAAATTCCCACGAGATCCTCCAACGCCATCGGAAGCGGCTTCTCGCTCGCCGCCAGGTGTGCCAGATTGATGGCGCCCGCGGATGCGCCGGTCAGAATATCGAAGGAGAGTTCCGGAAAACTTTGGGACAGCTCCGCGAGGAATCCGGCGTGATAGGCATTGCGCGCCCCTCCCCCGCTGAGAACCAGGGCCAAGCTGCCGTTTTTGTTGCTTTCATCACCCGTCATAACCATGCCCCGTCTGTCCGGTGAATCTCAGGTCACGTTACTGAAATCATCCGAATCGACAAGGCAAACATGGCAATTCTTTCGTTACCGCGGGTTAACGGAGACGTTGTTTGACAACACCTTGCTTTCAGGCTACGTTAGCACCGACTTCGGGGCCGGATGGTCCGGCAACGGAGCGGAAAGGAAGGTGTATCGGCGATGATGCCCGGCCGGTTGAAACAAAAATGGGACGCACTTGAGGAATCCGAAATCCGTGACCTTCAACTCCGGAAACTGCGGCGCTTCCTGACGAACCACGTTCAACCGTTCTGCGGCTTCTACAAGGAACGCTTCCGGCAAACCGGCTTTGCTCCGGATCGTCTGCGCGACTTCGATGATTTCGCCAAGCTTCCCTTCACTTCCAAAAAGGATCTGCTCAACACTCCCGAACATCCGGAACGTGCCCGCGAGTTCGTGTTGATTCCAGACCGCCAACGACTGGCGCGGCGTCCGTCCACCATCCTCCGGGCGATTGCGTTCGGCAAGTCCGCCGCCAAGGCGGCGCTGGAACGCGAATACCGCCCGGTGTTCCTCACCGCAACCACTGGACGTTCCACCGAGCCGGTTTCCTTTCTTTATACTCATCACGACCTCGACAATCTGACGCTGGCCGGCCGGCGCCTGGTCGAGGTCTTCGACACCGAACCCGAGTACCGGGTCATGAACCTGTTTCCTTTCGCCCCGCACCTCGCGTTTTGGCAGGTGCATTATGGCAGCGTGGAATCAAGACTGTTCACCCTGAGCACCGGCGGCGGCAAGGTCATGGGAACGGACAAGAACATCCAGTTGATCGAGAAAGTGGGGCCGCAGGCGCTGATCGGCATGCCCACGTTCCTGTATCACGTTCTGCAACAGATGCTGGAGGAGAATCGGCGCTGCGACTCCCTGAAGCGGCTGATTCTGGGCGGCGAAAAAGCGCCGGCCGGCATGCGCCGGAAACTGCGGGCCATTGCCGAGGAACTCGGTTCCCGCGATGTTCAGGTGCTGGCGACCTACGGGTTCACCGAAGCGAAGATGGCATTCGGAGAGTGCCCGTTTCCCCACGACTCCGAACCGGCAGGATACCACCTCTATCCCGATCTCGCCCTGATCGAAGTGGTCGATCCGGAAACGGGAAGGGTTCTCCCTCCTGGAAATCCCGGTGAGATCGTCTTTACGTCGCTCGATTCACGAGGCTCGGTCGTGGTTCGCTACCGGACCGGCGATATTATCGACGAAGGACTCCACTACGAGCGGTGTCCTTTCTGCGGCCGATCGGCGCCTCGGCTGGTCGGACGGATTTCGCGCAATTCCGATTTCCGTGAAATGCACCTCGACAAAGTCAAAGGCACGCTCATCGATTTCAACGAACTAGAAAACATGCTGGAGGAGGTGGAGGGCGTCGGCGCCTGGCAGGTCGAACTGCGCAAGGCAAACGACGATCCCATGGACATGGATGAGCTTCTGATTCATGTGGGCGCGGCCGAATCCGCAGACCAGGAGGTCATCAGGAAAAGAATCGTCCGGGTTTTCGAGGAACGGTTGGAATTGCGACCCAATGGCATCGAATTCCACAGCTTGGGCGAGATGCGCGAGTTGCACGGCGTAGGCCGGGAATTAAAGGAAAAAAAGGTCGTCGACAGTCGCCCGAAAGCGGAGGGTAACCCGAAAACCGCCAACCAAACCGAGGAGGCCGAGCGCTGATGGCGTCACGCCTGGCCATAATCGCGGGTTACCGAACCCCGTTCTCGCGAATGGGCACGGATCTGGCCGAACTGAGCGCCGACGACCTGGGACGAATCGCAGTAGACGCGTTGCTGACCCGTACCGGCCTCGATCCGGAAGTCGTGGACGAAGTCATATTCGGTTGTGTCGCTCAACCCGCCGAAGCCGTCAACCTGGCCCGCGTCATCGCTCTGCGCGCCGGACTGCCGCAACGGGTACCGGCGGTGACGGTGCAACGGAACTGCGCTTCCGGCTTGGAAGCGTTGACCCAGGCCGAAGAAAAGATGCTCGCGGGTCGCGGCGAGGTGTTCATCGTCGGCGGCACGGAGAGCATGAGCCGCATTCCCCTGCTTTTCAACGACCGGGCGTCCGATCGTTTCACCCGGCTCGCTCGCGCGAAATCGCTCTTGGATAAGGTGAAGATCGCGTCCGGTTTTCGTCCTGCGGACTTTCGTCCCCGTGCGGGTCTGATGCTCGGACTGACCGACGCGGTTTCCGGTCTGAATATGGGTGAAACGGCCGAGGTGTTGGTGCGAGAGTGGAAAATTCCGCGCGAAGAACAGGATGCTTTCGCGCTGGAATCCCATCGCCGGGCGGTCGCGGCCAAAGAAAAACTTCGCGAAGAGATAATACCGGTTTTCGCGGCGTCGGAGCGATCCTCCGAGCCCGTTCGCGACGACAACGGCCCGCGGGAAGAGCAGTCGGCCGAGGCACTTGCCAAGCTGAAACCGGTCTTCGACCGGCAGTGCGGCACGGTGACCGCGGGCAACGCCTCGCAGATTACAGACGGCGCGGTGGCACTCCTGGTCGCTTCCGAAGAACGCGCGCACAAACTCGGCCTGGAGCCGATGGGTTTTCTCACGGCCTCCGCCTATGTAGGTTGCGATCCCAAGCGAATGGGAATGGGACCGCTTTTCGCCATAGCCAAGCTTCAGGCCGATCACCCCGGAAAATTCGGCCCGGCCGACGCCGACCTGGTGGAGATCAACGAGGCCTTTGCCGGCCAGGTCCTGGCCGTGCTGCGGGCCATGGATTCGGCCGACTTCGCCCGGAACGCGCTGCACCGGGACGATCCGCTGGGCGCCCCGGAGCGGGAAATTCTCAATGTCAACGGAGGTGCCGTCGCCTTGGGCCATCCGGTCGGCGCTTCGGGCGCCCGCCTTGTGTTGACCGCCCTGCGCGAGCTGACGCGCCGCAACGGCAAACGCGCTCTCGTCACACTTTGCGTCGGCGGCGGCCAGGGTGCGGCGCTCTGGCTGGAAAGGGAATGATGAATCCGAATACAAAACCAAAACCCATCCCGGCGAAGCCGGTACGAAAAAGGTCCCATTGGCGGGCGCGGCTTCGCCCGCGCCGCCGGAGGGGGGTCGAATGGGAAGGTGGCCGGCTTCAGGGTACCGCGGCGCGGACGGAGCCACGCCCTCCAGGAAATCGAGTGCGATTTCCACAGACGGAGCCACACGAAGATGGCGGAGTAATTTCACCGATAAGGGACTAAAGAGCGCAAAAACACGAAAGAGCCTGAGAGGATCGGTATGAAGGACGAACATGACAACCACGGCAGTGCCGCCGGCAGCAATGAACGGAACGTTCTTCCTTCCGGAGTCACGTTGGAACGCCGGGACGACGGTGTGGCTGTCATCACTTTCGACCGTCCCGGGTCGTCGGCCAACCTGCTGGATGCTTCCGTATTCGGTGAACTGGGACGTCTTCTCGACTCACTCTACGCCTCTTCGGGAATTCGGGGCCTCATATTCGCCACCGCAAAACCGTCGATCTTTATCGCCGGCGCGGATCTGCGGGCTCTTTCCGAAAACGTTTCCGCCAGCGACATCGAGAAGCTCGTCGATCTCGGCCAGCGCACGTTCCAGCGCATCGCGGACTTTCCCGTCCCCACCGTCGCAGCCATCCACGGCGCCTGTGCCGGCGGAGGGTGCGAATTGGCCTTGGCCTGCGACTGGCGGGTGGCTTCCGACGCTTCGTCCACGCGTATCGGACTTCCCGAGACGCAGCTCGGGCTTGTTCCCGCCTGGGGAGGCTGCACGCGATTGACCCGCCTCCTGGGCCCGGCCCAGGCCGCGGACCTCATTCTAAAAGGAAAGCTGCTCCCGGCCCGGCAGGCGAAAAAACGCGGTTTGGTCGACGCCGTTTGCGCCCCCGAAAACCTTCTCGATCTGGCCGTGCGAAAAGCAGTTCCCGGAGAAAATCGTCCGGGCCGTTCGGTCATGGGCCTCCTGCGACGCCTGCAGGCGCCGGTGGTAAGACCGCTGGCGGAACGCAAACTGAAGACCACGGCCGAGCACTACCCGGCTCCGGGCCTGGCGCTCAAAGTGATCACGGAAGGCGCCCTGCGCCCCACCCGGCAAAGCCTGCGCCTGGAAAAAGAGGCCATCGTGCAGGCGGCCTCGACCGACGTGTGCAAAAACCTGATACGGCTATTTTTCCTTCGCGAAAAGGCCTCGAGAAAAACGGGCAAGGCGCGTCTCCCGGAACGCATGGCGGTCATCGGCGCCGGCGTGATGGGCGCGGGACTGGCGCAATGGTTCTCCTCGCGCGGTTCGCGGGTAATCCTCAACGATATCGCCCCGGAACCGCTCGACCGCGGCATGCGGGCGGTCCGGCGGTTGTACCGTCAGGGGGTCGCCAAACGCGCTCTGACCGAACACGACGCGCGTCGCGGCCTGGACCGTATTTCCCCGGCCGACGGTCCGGTCCCCCTGCCCCGCCTGGACCTGGTCATCGAAGCTGCCGCGGAGAAAATGGAGGTCAAGCGGAAGATTTTCCAGGAGCTTGAAGAGGGCGCCAGCGACAACGCCATACTCGCGACCAACACGTCGGCGCTCTCCATCTCGGAAATCGCTTCAGTCTGCCGCAAGCCGGAAAGGGTCATCGGAATGCACTTCTTCAACCCGGTCCACCGTATGCCGCTCGTCGAGATCATTCCGGGCGATAAGACCGACCCCGAGATCACGGGCGCCGCCTTGGATCTGGCGCGAAGCGCTGGGAAGATTCCGGTAGCGGTCGGAGACAAACCCGGGTTCCTGGTGAATCGAATTCTCATGCCCTACCTCGTCGAATCGACGCTGCTCTGGGAGGAAGGGTTCCGGGTTCGGGATATCGACGATGCCATGACCGCGTTCGGCATGCCCATGGGCCCGCTGCGCCTGCTCGACGAGGTCGGAATCGACGTCGCCGGACACGTGGCTAAGACATTGGCGGACGCCTACCCCGAGCGAATGCAAATTCCAGATGTGCTGAATACCCTGATACAGGAGAAAAATTTCGGAAAAAAGAGCGGCCGCGGGTTTTTCCATTACGGCGGCCGCAAACCGGAACCGAACCAGGAACTCGAAGACCGGCAAACGGTGACCCGGGAAGACGGACCCGCCGGTGAAGACCTCGCGGAAAGGCCGATCCTGGCGTTGATCAACGAAGCCGCCTTCTGCCTGCACGACGGTATCGCAGCCGGGCCCGAGGATGTCGATCTCGCCATGGTGCTCGGCACCGGGTTCGCGCCTTTTCGCGGGGGACCCCTGCGTCACGCCGATTCCATCGGGCCGGCACGTATCGTGGAACGCCTGCGCGCGCTCGAAAAGAAAGCCGGCGCTCGCTTCAAACCCTGCCCTCTGCTGCTGGAGAAAGCGGAGAAAAATGAGGGATTCCACTCACGATGAAACCGCAAACCGAACAACCGCCGGAAGAAGGTCACGGCAGCGTGGATACGTCGCGCATGTCCGCCGGGCAACGCGCGGCGGTGGAAGCGACGGAATCGGCGAGGGAGGGCCTCGCCGGAAGCGAAGGTTTCGCCGCCGGGGTCTTTCTGGGAGATTTCCGGCTCGACCGTGTGTTCCCCATTCCCGAACCGGCCGCGGACGATGCGTCCCGCACCGAGGCGTTTCTGAAAAAGTTGGCCGAGGTTCTTCGTCAGGCCGACCCGGATCAAATCGATCGCGATGGCGAAATCCCCGGAGACATCATCGAAGCCCTGGCCGGCATCGGCGCGTTCGGCATCAAGATTCCGGAAGAATACGGCGGACTCGGGTTGTCGCAAACCGCCTACATTCGCGCGGCCACGCTGCTGGGCAGTTGGTGCGGGAACCTGACCGCCCTGCTTTCCGCCCACCAGTCGATCGGCGTGCCGCAACCGTTGTTGCTTTTCGGAACGGAAGAACAGAAAGCCAAGTACCTGCCCCGGTTCCCCAAAGGGGAGATTTCGGCTTTCGCGTTGACCGAAGTTAAAGCCGGATCGGATCCGTCGCGCATGGAAGCCACAGCCGAGCCGGATGAATCCGGGGAGTATTACTTGCTCAACGGAGAAAAGTTGTGGTGTACCAATGGAACCCGGGCCTCGGTCATTATCGCCATGGCTCGTACACCTTCGGACAACCGGGAAGGAAAACACCGGGGCGGAATCACCGCTTTTATCGTGGAAATGGATACGCCGGGAGTCGAAGTCGTGCGGCGCTGCCATTTCATGGGATTGCGGGCGCTGTACAACGGAGTGATTCGATTCAACAACGTACGCGTTCCCCGGGCGAACATTTTGCTGGAGGAAGGGAAAGGGTTGAAGGTCGCGCTGACCACGCTCAATACGGGACGCCTTACCTTGCCGGCCGCCTGCGCCGGCCTGGCGAAACGTTGTTTGGGCATTACGAGAAAATGGGCCGCCGAGCGCGAGCAATGGGGCGCGCCGGTGGGGAGGCACGCGGCGATCGCGGAAAAGATCGGCCGCATGGCGGGCGAGGTCTATGTGCTCGAAGCGATGAATTCGCTGACGGCCCGTCTCATCGACGCGGTTCACGGTTCGGATATTCGATTCGAAGCCGCCATGTGCAAGATGTGGGGCACGGAACGGGCCTGGCGGATCGTGGACGACACCCTCCAGATCCGCGGCGGCCGGGGGTATGAGACGGCCGAATCGCTACAGGTGCGCGGAGAAGAAGCGGTGCCGGTGGAACGTTATTTTCGCGACAGCCGGATCAATACCATTTTCGAAGGATCGAGCGAGATCATGCGCCTCTTTCTCGCGCGCGAAGCGCTGGATCCGCACCTGCAAACCGCCGGTGCGGTTTTCGACACGCGGCTGCCGATGGGAAAGCGGGTATCCGCCCTTCTCAAGGCGGCCGGGTTTTACGCCCGTTGGTATCCCACCCGCTGGCTTCCCCGCCAGGTCTCCGGGCTTTCGGGTTTTCCTCCGCCCCTGCGACGCCACCTCCGGTTTGCCGCCCGGGCCGCGCGCAAGCTGTCGCGTAAACTCTTTCACGCCATGCTCTGGCACGGTCCGAAGCTGGAGCGCGAACAATTGCTACTCGGGAATATCGTGGACGCCGGAACGGAGATCTTCGCCGTCACCGCCGTCTGCCTGCGCGCCCGTCAGGATCTGGAAACGAGTTCCTCCCCGGAACGTCGTGAAGAAATCCTATCAATCGTCGACACCTTCTGCGCCGGCTCTCGCAGACGGATTCGCCAATCCCTTCAAGGGCGCGACCGCACCCTGTCGCGCGGTCGCTATCGCCTGGCCAAAGAAGTCCTTGAAAATCGCTACCTCTGGCTGGAAGAAGGGGTATTAACCACGGAAGAAGCGAAGGAGAAAAGTTAAAGCGCCCGAACCGGTGAAGCCGGACCCCGAGTCGGGCAAAACATGGAGGGCGTCCTGAAAAATCGGGACGCCCTCCAGTAAATCGTGCGCGATGTCTCGCACTTCTTCCTTTTAACTTTCTCCTCCCCTACTCCACCGTCATGACGCCGTTCATAATGCGCCAGTGGCCGGGGAAGGTGCATACAAACGGATATTCTCCCGGCTCTTCCGGAGCGGTGAAAAAGAGCTCGAAGGTTTCATCCGGGTCAAGAATGGGGGTCCACGCCAATACGTCGGAAGAGTCCGGGACGTAGTGTTTTTCCTCCGCCCTCGGATCCATGATCATGGCATCGGCCAACTCGCCGATCCGGTTGAGAGTGCCCGGATTGATGATCAGGAGATTGTGCGGCATGTGATCCGGGTTCTCGAACACGAGCCTGATCGGAGTGCCGGCAGGAACGGAGAATTCTTCGATATCGAAAAGCAGAACATCGGGAACGACTCCAATTCGAATTTCCAGGGCGTCTTCGTAGCCGGCGGGGATGGACGCCGCCTCGATTCCGTCGCCGAATTGCTCGACAAGGTAGGCAAGCACCCGGTTTTCGACCCCGGCGGCACCGATTTCGATCAACTCGAAATCATCGTACCAAACAGTGCCGACGGACTGTCCCCATCCACCGAAGAGGGCGTTGATCGAGATCTGGTTATTGGTGCCGCTGTTAAAACGCAGGTGCACCCGCTCCCAGTCGCTGGTGCCACTGACGTTGTTGGTGCCACCCTGTTCCCTGGACCAGCTGTGAATGTTTAGCATCCCTCCGTTGGCGCGTTGGACGTTCTCGGTTTTGATCCAGGCGCTGAGTTCGTAAATGGTGTTTGGCTGAACTTGAACGTCGGTGTAGAAGCTTGTGTCGGCTCCTGACTCGGAATCGATCCTCAGTGCGTACCCGCCGTTGCGGCCTTCGGGAACCACACTGTGCTGCGCGGAGCCGCCATAATTCCGAGGAGTCCAGCCGACAGCCTGACCGTTTTCCATCTGTTCGATGGACGGATTGGGCATCAGGTTCACCGCATCCGCTTCTTCTTCCTCTTCCTGTTCAGGATCAAAACGGCCGTCAGCGGAAGCTGAGGCGATAAACCCGTCCTGATGGGTATGGATCGCGATAATCAGAGCGTCCTCCAGGATGCGATCCCCGCGATTGTCCTCCCGGTCATGTACGCGGTAAATCGCTTGGCCGATCACACGGGATGACGGCACGTCAGACAGTGCCAGCAGTGCTGATAACCTTACCTGCGCGTTTTCGTCCTCCAGCAGGTTGGCGGCGAGAATCGCCCGGCCGGTCTGGGCGGTGGGCGGAAGCACCGCGGCCGCGTTGCGACGAACGGCGGCGGACGGATGATTGAGCGCATTCGCCGCGGCGGCCAGGGCCTCCGGCGAGTGTCCATTCAAAGCGCCCAGACCGTGCATCGTCCAGAGTGCATGCACCGCGCCAACATTGAGGCCGATTTCGTCCACCCACTCGTTGCGCGCCAGAGCGATAAGTTCCGGGACTACATCGGTTTCTCCGCGTTCGACCAAGAGGCGTTGGGCGTGTTTCCGCCACAAGAGATTGTGATGCTCCAGCGTTTCCACCAGTTTTTCCGGCGACGCGTCCTGTAACGAAATCGGCTCGTAGGGTTCCGCCCCGGTGTAAACGACACGGTAAATGCGGCCGTGCCGCTGGTCGCGCAGGTCCGTAATGTAGGCGTTGCCCGCACCCCGCTGGTAACCGCGTGGAGTTGGATTGTGCTGAATAATGTAGTTATACCAGTCGATAACCCAGACGTGACCGTCCGGACCAACCTCCGCCATAATGGGAGCAAACCATTCATCGTCACTTACCAGCAGGTTGGTGTCATTGATGGCCTGGAACGCGGCCCCATTAGGTTCCAGCACAAACTCTCCCACCAAATGCCCGGTGGCGTCCGTCACAAACGAGACTCGGTTCCAGTATTCCTGGGGCCAGGTACGGGCGGTGTAAAGCGCGTGACCGGCGGCGGCGGTGTACCCACCGTGCACGTCGACCTGCCTGATCCGATCGCGGATAAAAAGGAAGCGTGAGGTGCCGGCCAATCGGGTCGAAGTGTTGGGGCGCAAATCCCAAACATCGTCGAAGTAACGGTTGGGGAACGGCATCAGGACGCTGGGGTTGTTGTTGGCGGTCGAACCATAAACGATCCCGTCCTCGCCGAATCCAAGTCCCCAGGTGTTGTTGTTGGTGGTCCGCATGAACTCCAGGGTGGACCCGTCCGGAGTGAACCGGTGGAAACCACTGCCGAAGCGCAGTTGTTCGTCTCCGACGGTACCGTTGAAGCCGCTGTAGCCCTGAACGCCCCAATACCAGTTGTCTATTCCGTAGCGGAGGTTGCTGGCCTGCGCGTGGGTGTCGCCGGTTCCCCATCCGGTGAAGATCACCTCTTTGTGGTCGGCCTTGTCGTCGCCGGTGGTGTCTTTCAGGAAAATCGTGTCCGGAGCGTGGTAGATGAGCACTCCCCCGTTGGCGAAGGCGATTCCCGTGGGAATGCTGAGGTTTTCCGCAAACACGGTAAACTTGTCGGCTTTGCCATCACCCGTCGTGTCCTCGAGAATGGTCAGGCGGTCCCGTCCCTCGCCGGCAGGTCGCAATTCATTGGGATAGTCGATGGTTTCGGCAATCCAGAGGCGGCCTCGCTCATCCCAGGCCATGGTGATCGGCTTGCGGATATCGGGTTCGGAGGCAAAAAGCTGGAGTTCAAAGCCGCCGGGGAGAATGACACGTTCCATCGATTCCTCGGGGGTCAGGGTTTTCTGCACCCGGTTCCACTCCCGTTCGGTAGCGCCAGGAGGCGGGTAATAAGCGACTTCCTGCTCGATATATTCAAAGGGACGATTGATCTCGCGCATCTCCAGTTCCGCCTGCACGTCGCGTCCCGCACTCCAACGGATACCGCGTTCAATCAGGTCGTGGAAGCCCGGATGGCTCCAAGTCCGCTGATCGTGGCCCCAGGCGGTGTAAAACACCCGCCCTTCGCCGTGCGTCCGTATCCAGGTGTAAGGCTCGTCGTCGCGATACGACAAAACGGTCCGGTTCTCCTCGTTGTGCAGAGTGTGTTCGTAGGGTTCATCCGCGCTTTCGATGGGGTCCAATCCCAGCATAATCGGATGATCGGGCTCCACGATACGGGTGCTGAAGGTGCGAATGGGGCCGTGAAACCGGAACTGGCCCCCAATCAGGGCGACGACATCGTCATTGTTGCGGAAACAGTAGGAAGCCGAATGCACCGGAACGAACCCCCCGCCATCCGCCACGTAACCCAATAAAGCCTCAGCCTGGGAATCGGTGATGGTATCGATGTTGGCATAAACGAAAAGCACATGGTAGCGATCCAGAGTCTCGCGGGTGAGGGCTCGCTCCACGTCCTCGGTGTAAGTCATGTGGATGTTCCGGTCCAGCATCATCGGAATCAGATCTTTGGCCCGTTCCGACGGGTTGTGCCCGGCCCGGTCGCCAAGGAAAAGGACGTCGATACGCGAGCCCGGTTCATTATTAAGTTCGGCCGGACGGTGCCCGGGCCGCGGTAATGGAGTGGGCTCGGCTCGGGTTTCGGCCTGAGCCGACGTCATGCTGTCATGCATGTGGGCGTGCTCGTGTCCGGCGGCCCCGTGGGACTCATCCGAGTGGGCCGGGGGGTGATCCGAGCATCCGGTAACGAAAAGGGCGAAACAGAGACCCGTGACAGCGGCCGCTTTGGCATAGGCTGTGGTGAAGGACGAAATAGTTCCAATCATAAAGGAGGTCGATTTTTGGTTAGCGGAATGAGGGAGAGCCGTACTGGCCGTGGCCCGTCGTGAAAACAGATATCGATAGATATAACCCAGACAAAGCTGAATCGAAACAAGAAAGATTATATTTCGGTAATTTTCCAGTCGGAATGGCGAGAAAATGCTTTGACCCCAAACCCCGGGCCGGACAAAGGTGGGAGCGATTCTTTCGAGCAACACAATCAACCAAATGAAGACCTATCGTTTAATCGCCACTGGAGTTCTCTGTTTACTGGTATCCGCCCTGAGCGCGTGCGCCGAAACCGAGCGCGAGGAAGCGGAGGAACAACCTGAAACGGAAGCGACTATGGAAGACGGCCTCTACGCCAAGATCACCACCAACCGCGGCGAAATACTGTTGCGGCTGCACTATGATAAAACACCCATGACGGTAATGAACTTCGCCGGCCTGGCCGAAGGCAAACTGTCATCGAACCGGCCGGCGGGCGAGCCTTTCTACGACGGGCTGACCTTCCATCGGGTGATCGCCAACTTCATGATCCAGGGGGGCTGCCCGGAAGGCCTTGGCACCGGAGGCCCGGGATACCGTTTTCCGGATGAATTCGATAATTCCCTGCGGCACGACGGTCCCGGGGTGCTTTCCATGGCCAACGCAGGACCGGGCACCAACGGCAGCCAGTTCTTCATCACGCATGTGGCCACTCCCCACCTGAACGGGGGTCATACGGTTTTCGGCCGGGTGGTTGAGGGTCAGAATGTGGTCGATTCGGTTCGCCAGGGCGACGTGATGGAGCGGGTCGAAATCATCCGGGTCGGCGCCGAAGCCGAGGCGTTTGAGATCAGCCAGGAGGCCTTCGACCGGCTGCGGGAAGAGAACCGCTGAGCCCGCCGGGTCCCGCGGGTTCGGGTCCCGCGGTGAGGCGCCCGGCCTTTATAACCCGGGGAGCCGGCACCTGAAAGGGGTGTCTCTGGAGTGGCAGCGCTCCGTCGTTGCCGATGAGCGTTCGGGCGGCAACGACGGAGCGTTGCCCTCCAGAAAGTCTTGCCCGTTCCGCGCGGACAGCGTGAAAGGAATACTGCGGAGCGATTTAGGGAAAAAGAGACTAAACAGCGGCCAGGCTCTTCAGGCGTTTTTCGTGTTTGCGGCGTTCGTCGGCGTTGAGAATCCGTTTGCGGAA
>PXBO01000004.1 GCA_003566885.1 Opitutia bacterium
CACCGACCGCAGCCTGATCATCCTCGACGAGATCGGCCGCGGCACCAGCACTTACGACGGACTAAGCATAGCCTGGGCGGTGGTCGAAAACCTGCACCGCTCCTCCGGAACCGGACCGCGCACCCTCTTTGCCACCCACTACCACGAGTTGACGCAATTAGCGAACTACCTCGAACGGCTGCGCAATTATTCGGTGGCGGTGAAGGAGTGGAACGACGAGATTGTTTTCGTCCGCCAGGTGGTTCCCGGTCCGGCCGACCGGAGCTACGGCATCCAGGTCGCCCGTCTGGCGGGCCTTCCGCTCACGGTGATCGACCGCGCCAAGGAAATTCTCGCCAAACTCGAATCGGAAGACACCGGCGCCATCGCTCCGCCCGCCGCCGCCCCGACAGCCAAACCGCCCTCTCCGAAACGCAAACCCAAGGCCAGAAAGGCCGGCGTGGAAGAAAACCAGCTTTCACTCTTTTGAAAAGGCACCCAATGACCGGCAATAAAATGAGGCACCGCGCAATGGATCGGACATGGATGCTCTGACTGAATTTTTCATCGAACTGGCCGGCCACAGTCCGCTCTGGATGCTGCTGGCCCTCGCCATCCTGCCGGGTTTGGGCTTTCCCTCCATTCCCCTGCTGTTGCTCTGCGGCGTCTGGGGCGCCGCCATCGGCATCCCCATCGGCATCGTCGGCCTGGCGATCAACAGCACCTGGACCTATTGTATCGGCCGGATGGTCGGCCTCGAGTGGATTTATCGCCTGCCCTATTCACACCGTCTGCCAAAGCGCCCCGCGGTCAGCCATTGGAAGGTCATTACCGTTGTCCGCCTGCTTCCCGGCATACCGCTGTTCGTACAGAATTACTTTCTGGGAGCACTCCGGGTCAGTTACCCGCTCTACGTCAGCCTGACCACTCTTTACCAGTCCCTCTGGGTGGTGGCACTGGTGACCGCCGGCGTCGGCATCGTGCGGCAACATGCGATCACCGTCATTATCGCGTTCACCCTGGTAGCCGTCTATGCACTGGTCAAATACCTGCTGTCTTCGAATTCCCGCTCCGACACGGCCGAGGAGGACGAGGCCACCGACGACGGGAAAGACTGACCTTTCGCAATGCTTGGGTGCCTGCGAGCCTGGATGATTCGCAAAGCCCGGAAGGGATGAAGCGCAAATCCACGATCCCGCATTCTCAGCCCCCCCTTTCCATTGTACGCTTCCATATCCGTTGTTAGGATTTCTTGATGGCCATAATTCGACGTCCCCGGGAGCAAGCGGTTTTCCGACGGAGAGCCGTTTCCGGTCCGGTTTTGCCGTGGCGGTCACGCCGTCAGCACGACAACACTCAAGGAACTCACGCGACGACAACGGCCTCGTCGTTCGATCGACGATCAATTCCACGGGTTTTCGAGCGGTTTGTCGGCTGCGTTTGCCGGTGGGGCCGAGCTGGAGCGCCGGGCTCCCCAGAGCCCAAGGGCCGAGCTGGAGCTCGGCGTTCCCAGCAGAAGTCCTGGGACCCCCTGGGAACCCCGAGCTCCAGCTCGGGCGCCTGAACCGATCCGGGTGCCTGAAGCCATACGGAACATTGCCGCGATCGATCAAGACCGGAGGTCCTTCATTCCCTCGCGCAACCGATTCCGGGCGCGATAGACTCTTGTTTCAATAGTCTTCTCTGTCACGCCCAGGATCTCGGCGGATTCTTTCTGGGAGCGCTCTTCGAGTACATTGAGGATAAACGGATTCTTGAGTTTCGGCGGCAGGGCGTCGATCAGTTCCAGGACACGTTGGTGTCGCTCCGAATGAAGCAGACTTTCGTCCGCGGACGGTCCGGAATCGGCGATTTGATCCGCGAGCGCGACGCCCGACTCCCCGTCCGCTCTTGGTGATGTGGAAAACAGCGACAGCAACCGCCGCCGCCTGGACCGGCGATGATGGTCCCGGCACAGGTTGGTGGCGATCGAATAGATCCACGTCACCACTTTTGCCTTCGGACGATAGTTTTCGGCGTACCGGTGGACGCGCACAAAAGTCTCCGAAACGATTTCGACCGCGTCGGCCTCGTTCCGGACGGACCGATACACGAAACGGAACAGCTTCTCCCGGTGCCGGTCGATCAATTCGCCCAGCGCCTCCTCGTTGCCGCCGACAACCGCCGCCAAAAGGGGTTGATCCGGATCGTCCATCGTCAGGCTTAATGCGGTTCGCTCAGGGCTTCCGACGCCAGGCGACGCAACACCGCCTGCTGATCGGGCGGCAGCACTTCGAGGATGGTGAAATAGCGGTGGATACTTAGCGCCTGGAGTTCGCCGTGGATATGATGAATCCCGTGAATCGCCTCGGCGACCTCGTCGGTAAACGCATTCTCGGACTGCAGCAATGCTTCCAGTTCGCGCGTGGCCGCCTCGAACTCGGACAACAACCGCTGGCGCTCCGCCTCGAATCCGCGATCGACCTCCTCCACCCGCTCCCTCAACGCAGCATCGAGATCAAGGTGCTCGATAAACGTTTCGGGATGATAAACCCCACCCATCTGAGGCCGAATAAACGTGTAAAACGCAACCAAACAAGAAAGCACGGCAACCACCGCCACCGCGGCAACCAACCCGATTACTTTAAGAACAATGGAACGCGACATGGAATAACTTTTGCAGATGTGCGCCTGAAGCTCAATCCCGCTGCCACCAGTCGGCTTTATGGTGATAACATTCCAGCAGGTACGGATTTGCGATCACGTCGAACCCCAGCGCGTTGCCCGCTCTGACCGGAGGCTGAGTCGCCTGGCTGGCCACGGCGGTCGTCATCACCCCGAGCGCCACCGTCATCGCCAGCAATCCCGCCGCAATCTGCGGCCGCAAGGCGAGCCGCAGAAGCCCCGTCCAGAACGTATCGGGGGCATCCTCCCGTCCCGCTCGCACGCGACGCAGAATCCCGTCGCGCAGATTCCCCGGACATTCCGGAATACGTTCCGCGCGAAGATCCCGCACAATGCGATCAAAGTCGTCCATTTTCATATTCCCCTTTAACGCACCCAAGGCCCTTTCCCCTCAAAAAACGTGCTGCATTTATCTTTCCGGTCAAACTCCTCCTCATAAGAAGCCCTTATCGCCCAAATTCGCGTTTCGATTACCCCGGGAATCCCGTCCGATGTTCCGAGGGTTCATCGCATCTCCTGCGTATCAGAATATCGAACACGGAAAACAATTTCCGAATGAAACACAACATCGAACTGAGAGGGTTAATAACAATGAAAACACACATCAAACGCATAACGCTGCTTCCATTGGCGATCGTCCTGCTTTCCTCGCCCCTGGCGGTCAGCCAGGCCGCGGAGGGCTCACAAGATGAACACCGGCATCACCAAACTCGGTCGCAAAGTGAAAGCGCCGCGATCTCTGAAAGGGTCTCGCAAGAAACCGTGGAACGAGAAATCGTACGGGAGCGGGTGAGGGTCGGCCCGAGGTCCAAAGCACGATTCGTCTGGCGCGTCGTGGAACCGGAAAAACCCGCCATCGAAGCCCAGAG
>PXBO01000101.1 GCA_003566885.1 Opitutia bacterium
GGAGAACGGGCAAGAAGTGACGGGGTTTGGACAAGAAACGGCAAGCGGGTTTGACGGATTCCGATAGACTTGGTACGCCATGGTTTCCTTCAGGCTGAGCTTCAAGAAATGAGCGTCCATACAATGCCGCCGTCAATGTCCTCGGAAATGATCGCGCCCGAGCGGCCGACCATTTCCGCGCCGATCCGCCTCTTCCGGGCCCTCGCCGTCCTGGTCAAGGCGCCTCTCAGTCTCATGGCGGCCCTGCCCGCGCTCACGGCATTTATTCTCAGCGACGCCGCTTCTTCGCCCGGACGAATCGGGCTCTTTTTCATCGGCACCGTTCTGTCGGCTTTCGGCGCTTCGGCGCTCAATCAATGGAGCGAGCGTTCCCACGACGCCGTCATGGGCCGAACCAGAACCCGCCCGATTCCCTCAGGGGTCCTTTCACCCACCGCCGCGCTGTCTATCGCCCTCCTCTTCGGCGTTACCGGAGTCGGCTTGCTCCTGGTTTTCTTCAACGCGCTGGCGGCCCTGCTGAGTCTGACGACCATTCTCCTCTACTGGCTGGTCTACACGCCTCTAAAACGCCGAACGCCCTGGTGCACGGAAGTCGGCGCGGTTGCCGGCGCTCTGCCGGCACTCATCGGTTCGGCCGCCGCCGCCGGCGCGATCACTCCCATTGGATGGGTGCTCTTCCTGATCGTCTTCTTCTGGCAAATGCCACACTTCCATCCCATCGCCTGGCGCCACCGCAATGACTACCGCCGCGGCGGCTTCCGCATGCTCGCAGTCACCGAAGACACCGGACAGAAAGCCGCCAACCACTCGCTCGTTTACGCCATCCTGCTCCTGGGGGCCGCGACCATCCCCGTTCTGCTCGGAGCCGGTCCGCTGTACTGGATACCGGCGACCCTTGCCGGATTGGTCTTTATCCTGCGCACCGCGGAATTCGGCGATTCGGTCAACCGCGACCCCGCCGCCGCAAAACTCTTCCGTTTTTCCCTGGTCTATCTCGGCGTCGTGCTTGCGGCGCTGCTGATCGACCACCTGATTTGACCCAAATCAAAGCATCGCCGCCGAAATCCGGTTAAACTCCCGGAACCATGAAACTCGGAATCCGTCCTTTAGCCGCCATCGCGCTGGCGGCGACAGTTTTCTTCAGCGGATGCGGTGGCTCCGCCGCGCCGGAACCGCCCGCCGGCACGGCGGACCGAACCTATCGCCTCGAAGCGTTCATGATCGGTTACTTCGGGCAAGGCGGAGAAATCGACGGACGGAAAAATCCGGTGCTGCACGCCCACGCCGGAGAAACCGTGGAGATCATCATGATCAACGGCGAGAGGATGGTGCACGACGTCGCCCTTCGCCGTCACCGCGCCCGCAGCGAAATCATCGTGGAAAAGGGCGCCGTCACCCGGGTCGTTTTCGTTGCCCAATTCAACGACACCTACTACTGTACCATCCCCGGTCACCTGGAAGCCGGCATGGCCGGCGAGTTTGTCGTGATCGAAGCCTCCCCGGATCTCACCGCCAACAACCGGTGACACCCTGTGGCGAGTGAAGCCCCGCTTGCGGGCGCCTTCCCAATTAGGTCCCCCCTGACGTCCTCCTGGTCCCTCCCGGCCGGATGCGTCCTGGCGTGGATTTCCCGAAGGTGGCGGATTCTCACCTCGGTGTAAATCCGCGTGGTCTCCAGCTTGCCAACGACGAAAAGAAGGGAGAATGGGGTTTTTCATTGTCAAGAGAGCCATTTCGGCCTTGGCTGAAGATCTTCACCGCTAAACCAACCTCATCATGACCGAGAGCCAAGAAATTCGCTATGACCGCCACCCGGTCATGTTCCGCAATCGGCCCATCAGCTTTCTTATATTGTGTCTTATGCTGGTCCTTCCCGTGGCGGCGCTGATTCAGTTTCGTGCGGAAATCATGGAGCATGGGCCCACCGCAGCGATCATTCTTCTTGTTTTGACCGCGGTGTCGTTTTTCATCCTCCTGATTTGGTTTGCCCGGACCAGGGCGACCCGGTTGCGTGTCAGCGGGGATGAAATTCATCTGGAGGAAGGTCTGCTCAGCAAACGTCACGTCGATTTGCATGTGGCCCAGATCCGAACGGTACGGGTGATGCAGGGCTTTTGGGAAAGGATTCTGCGGGTCGGTCAGATCGAAGTTTTCACCACCGGCGACAATCCGGAATTCACCGTAAAGGGAATGCCCAGCCCGCATTGGATCCGTGACTTTGTCCGCAAAAGGAGGGCAACGGCGGAGTGAGCTGGGGAGATCAAAGGGAGAGTCGGCGTGCCCTGCGTATCCTTTATGGAGTTTCGTTTATCGCGGCCCTCGTCGTGGCTCTAATCGTGTTGGCCGCGGCGACCACCCTGCCGGGGATCTCGGAATGGGTGGCGCTGACCTTTGACAGTGGGATCGGCTTGCGCCGGGCCGCCATCATTTCGGCCGTGGTCAGTGTGGTCATCCTGATCGCTTTTGCGATGGCGGCGGGTGAAGGTTTGGTCGGCGAAATTCAGTTCATGATCTCGGGATTTTTTGTGTTTTTCGTCTTCTTCTGGCTGCTTATCGCCTGGGTGTTTTGAGCCGATCGGGCCACGTCGCATCAAAGGCTGCAATGGGAACGGAAGGGAATGAGCCGGAGCAAACCTTCCCTCAGGAGAGGGGCTTCCTCGTATGGATTGCGGACCATGACGAAAAACGGCTGTTTCTGGTGGGATACGTTGGTCTGACGCTCCTGCTCACCATCGGCATCAGCTTGTTTTGGCTGATTTTTCTGGTTTCGATTCATTTCTTCTTTGAAGTGGTAAAAAAATACCACGACGGAGCGAAAGATACCTCCAGAATCCTGGCCTGGTCGGCCTGGGACATCAAGTTTGACCTGGCCCTGGTCACCATGGCCCTGGTGCTGGTGGTTTTTACCGAGATTTCTTTTGGTGTGGCTGGGCTGGCCGGGTTGAGTCGGTTCTCGGGGGTGATGGCGCGGTTTTCCGGCGCCAGCCGTGGAGTTCTTCCGATCAAGGACCTGATCCTCGCCTTTCGCATCATCTGTACCCGCAAGTTGGACCGGCGCAATGTGATGCAACGCAAGCTGCGGTGGAGCAAAATGCAACAGCAGGCCGGTCGTGACGCAATCAAGAAAGCGGACCACTTACGCTTGTCGAGCCACCGGTATCCCTGGCAAATGCAGTGGTCCTTGACCAGCAAGATCGTGGTCGGAGTGATTGTCTTCAACCTCGGCCTGGTTGCGGTTGTTATGATTTTCGGCGAAACCCCGTTTGCCGAGTGGGGGCCCGCGATCCTGAACGAACTGCATCCCTGGCCCGTGAGGCATTAAACGTGGCCTTCACACTGGAATGATCGGATGTTTGGTCGCCGAGTCCGGCGGCAAGGGCGGAGCCTTGCCCTCCAAAGGTGGGCGGCAGCTACTCCCATCCGGATCCCGATCAAACGAGCGCCAATCGTTCTAATACAGGCCGAAGTCGTCGTCGCCGAAAAGCAGAACCCGACGATCTCCGGAGCGGAAATCGACCTCGCCGCTCCACTCGTGCGGCCAGACGTCGGGGTGAGCGGTGTCGTTGATAAGCACCCGCAATGTATGGGTGCCCTCAGGCAGCTCGATGCGCTCCATGGCGGTGCTGGGTCCGTCGCGTCGCAGACCCCGCGGACGGTACTCCTGCTCAACGAGCAAGGTACCGTCCAGATAGACCCGCATCCGGACCGGAACCCTTTCTCCGCTGGATACGAACTCCGTGCGCATGTGCGGCGGCAATCGCTCAAGTTCCTCCTCGGTGAACCGCCGTTCCGCTTCCAGGAGTTCTCCCGAGTGACGAAACGACACGATCAATTCGGGAGAGCCGTCCGGCGCCACATACGGCGCTTCGCTCCCCGCCCAGGTGGCCAGGGCGAATCCGGCGGCCAGCAATATGCCGACGGCCCAAGCCGCCGGACGGCCTTTGCGCGGGGACGTCGCCAGGGACTGTTCCCGGCGAAATTCGGTCGCCGCCGCGGCCACCTCGTCCCTGGATGCAGGGGTCATGCGGAGAAACCGCACCCGCTTGCGGTCGGCGAGCCGGGGTCGAAATATCGGCTTCCGTTTGCCATCCAAGCGCGCCTGCAGCCAGTCCGCCCCCTCGCGATAACGCGCCTCGCCCGAACGACATCCCAGTATCAGAATTCCGGATGCTCCTTCCTGTAAAGCATGCTCCAGCAGCGGAGCGCTCACCCAACCGGCACAAGGCACCGAACGCACACGGTAGCCGGGCAACGCCGGTGACACCCCGGTCACCGCGTTGATGGCCAGGTTGTCAGTCGACTCACCGCAAACATAGGCAAGAAAAGGTTCCTCCCCTTTTTCTTTTTGCGCTCGAACCCATTCGCTCACCGTCTGCTTTTCCGTCAACGCCTCAAACCCCGGCATCGCGATGGCGTCCGAATCGCACGCCCCCGTGCAAATCCCACAGGAAACGCATTTATCCGCATCCACCAGCGCCTGCCACTTCGGACCTTTCCCGTCCTTGTCCCTGGCCACCATCCGAATGGCGTCGAAGGGACAATCCTTCGAGCACAGGGTGCAACCCTGGCAGGCATCCGTATCGACCCGCGCCGGTTCCGGCGTCATGGCCTTCTTCCGCATCAGGGCCGGCACCGCGCAAAACGCAAGCGTTCCCACAAACAGCAAACCCCAGAGGGCTCCGCCCCCCAGACGATCGGTCAGCACCAGCGGCCAGAGGTACCACCAGTCCATTCCGAAACCCTCCGGTTGCACCGACAAGTCCGCGCGACCGGCACTCTCGGCGGGAAACACCAGCGAGAGCACAACTAAAGTTCCGAGGATCCAGGCGGTCAGCGGCAGGCTGGTGAAGAGCTTGGGACGACTAACCCGCGCCAGGTGCAGCCACAACATAACCGCGATGGCCAGCGGCAGCAGCATGTGGACAAAGAAAACCAGAAAGAAAAAGAGCGAGGGCACCTTCTCCGCCACCAGGAAGGAGCGGGTCAGCGGCTCGGCAAAAACCGGCAGCACATCAAACATCTTGGCCGCACCCAGGGCCACCTGTTGCGCCCGTTCATCCCAGACCAGCCAGTATCCGGTCCAACCGATCACCAGCAGGACTCCCAGGATAAACACCCCGGTAACCCAGGCCAGTGATCGCGCCCCGGTGAACTTTCGAGCCACCAGAACCCGCACAATGTGCAGCACCACAAAAAGCATACAGGCGTCCGAGCTGTACCGATGCAAGGAGCGCATGAGTTGTCCCAATGGCGAATCCGTACGCAGTGATTCCAGGGAATCGTAAGCGTAATGCACACTGGGGGAATACCAGAACAACAGAAAAACGCCGGTAAAGGCGGCGATCAGAAAAGCGGTGTTGGCGATGGCTCCGGTTCTCGCCAATGGATTCAGGCTTTCCGGAATCAAGCGATCCAGCACCCCGTCGAGACGCCCGAACCAGCCGTCTACCCGTCGAAGGAAAGTCTCGCCCCGGACACTCTCCCCGGAAACACCTGCCAAGGCCCGGGACGGTTGAGGCAGCGCCGCCTCATTCCCGCTTGTACCCGGTTCTCCACGACATTTCTCCTCCGGAGAATCCTTCTCCTCCCACGCGAAAGTCATTCGACCGCCAGCGACATTACCAGGTTCTTCCGCCACATTTTGCTTCATTTATCCCGATTCCCAAGATTCAAACCATCGATTCACCCGCCAGACATCCTCTCAACCGTGCTCCCGGCGGCGTGCACGGGATCGACCTCGGGAGCGGTCTCCTCAACCAGGCTGCGCAGCGCCTGCACCAACCATTCTTCATGACGTTCACTTAGATTGAACCGATAAGCGATGGTGCCCGATCGATCGATGAGGAAGAAAAGGTTGGCATGATCTATTTCTCCGGTCTTTTCATTCGCCATCCGCGCGACCTGCAGCCGGTCGAGCACACGATTCACTTCATCCGGATCCCCGTTGAGGAAGTTAAACCGGGGAGCGCTCATGCCATAAGCTTCCGCCGCCACCGCCATCTTCTCCATGGTGTCCCCCTCGGGATCCAGGGAAACGGCCAGGATGGTGACCTCATCGCGCAGAGGTTCATCGAGCCGGTCGATACTGCGCTTTGCCTGCAAAGCGATCATAGGACAGGCGGTGGGACAGGTCGCGTAAATTGCGGTCAGCACCACCACCTTCCCCCGGTAGTCAGCCAGAGAAACGGCTTTGCCTTCCTGGTTGTGCAATGTGAACTCAGGCGGCGCCAATGTCGTTCGGATACGCTCGCCCGGAAACGGCGCTACTTGACCATCGTCCGACTCATAAGCCAGCGCCAGCAGTCCCCCGCCAAGCATCACTGAAGCAAAGATTCCCGCGACGGCGGGCGGTATAAACCCCGCCTTGCGGCGAACCCACAACTCTTTCACGGGATCAAACCAGAACCACAGGGCGATGCCCAAAAGAAGGAAGGGCTGGGTGAGCATGATCCAGACCCAGCTCCAGCGCATGGTGCCCGCCCCGGGATCGTACCCGAAACACCATACGCGAAAATCCGTAGCGAAGTTCCCCACCAGACCGTCCCCCGATGGCCAAAAGACGCCCGCGGTGAGAAACCCCAGGTAAACCGTCGCCGAGGCAATAAGGAAGATGGGAAAACCCGCTCCTCCGAAGAACCCGCACACCCAGTCAATTGCATTTTCAGTCCGTTTCATAGCTTCCTTCTTTCGTTCGACTTCATTCCCTGGAGGGCCACGCTCCGCCGTGGCCGACGTTCAATGCGGGAAACCGGTTCCCAATGCCCGGGCGGCTTCCTTCCGCATTATTCTCACTTCTCACTTTAAACTTCTTCCTTTCAACTTCTAGCGTCGCCTCACCTCACGTGCCAGACATCGGCCAGCGCGGCCCAGTTGGCGAAGTAGTAGACCGCGAACGCGAGGAGGAAAACCCCCACCAGGATCACCGTACCCGGGGTCTTGTGTTCCTCGTGTTCCGGACGCGAACGCATATCCGCGCCTTCCAGATCCGCCGGCTTGCCCCAGCAGGCCATCGGACGTCCCACGTTGGACTTGCCCAGAAGCAACGTTCCCACCGTCAGGAGCACAAACAGCATCAGCCCGATGAAGGCGAGCACCCCGCCGATCCCGAGCATCCCCAGGAAGACGTGCACCGCCGCACCGTAGGCTTCCTCCGCCGGCCCGATGGTTGAAGTGCGCCGCGCCACGCCCATGGATCCGGCAAAGGACTTGCCGAACGACATAAGCGTGATCCCGGCCGCGAAGATCCACGGTTGCACTCGCGCCACCGATCTCAGGATGTAGTCCTTCCTGAACAGAAGCGGTACCACGTAATAAGTGAGCCCCATAAAGGCCAGGGTCGTGCCTCCCACCACCGTGGCGTGGAAGTGGCCCGGAATACGGAGCGTGTTGTGGGCGATAATATTGATCTGCTGCGTGCCGAGTGTCACCCCGGTTATGCCGCCGATAAATCCGAAGATCACCACCGAGAGCACCACCGCGGAGAACGCCGGGTTACGCCAGGGCGCGGCGGTCAGCCAGCCGAAAAGGCCCTTGCGGTGACCCTTGTTCCGCATGGCGACTTCCACCGAAGCCGGCACGGTGAAACCATGTATCATCGAAGCCAGTACGGCCAGGTACATCGCGTAAGATGTGTTCCAGATCTTCCAGGTGGCCCCGACACCGGGGTCGACCAGGAGGTGGTGCGCCGACGCGATATTGATAAAGAGAATATAGAGCACAAACGCCCCGCGACACACCGTTTCATTGAGCGGTTTCGCCCCGGTAGTCAGGGTGGCCACCATGTACCAGACGGCCACCATGGCGGCGACGTTGACCTGCTGCGACTGGTGTCCCAGTCCCCACCAGATCATCCGGTACCACATGGGGTCCGGCTGACCGATCCAGCCCATGGAGTAGAGGAAAGTCGGAATCATGACGATGGCTCCATGCAACAGGGTGACCACCGCGATAATGGCCGCCGCCGTGGCCCCGAAAGTGACCAGCGGCACCGAGCCTTCGTAGGTCTTGTATTTTCGCGCCATATACAGGGTGGCGAAGAAATTGAACACCCCCACCAGGGTGCCCACCGCGACCAGGATGATCCCCAGGTAGAATGCCGGATGGGCGAGAAGCGGAAGGTAGGAGGTCAACAGGACGTCCGCTTTCCCCTGGAAGATGACCGTATTCACCATGACGGCCCCGGTGAGCATCATGCCCAGGGAGACCCATGCCACTTTGCGCGAGTATAATCGAGCGTTGAGCAATGTCGTACAGGCGAAGTACAGAACGGCCACCTCGAAGAACAGGATCCAGAAGATCAGCATGTTCAGCCCGTGCAGCGTGAGCATGCGATAGAACCATTCGCGCGGGAGCAGATGCACCGCCTCCCATCGGGTCAGCGCCAGCAGGATGGCGGCAACGCCGCCGATCAGAAGGAACACCACCGCCAACACGGCGTTGATCCTGATAAAGAACTGCCCGTCCAGGCAAACCGGCATTCCCGTCGTATCGCAGGTGCGCGATCCGCCGACCAGAGAGCGCAGATTCCAGCCGCGCCCCTTGTCCTGGGTCTCGGCTTTGCCGGGAGCGCCCTCGCTTGTGTTTGTTTCAAATTCCGCAGTCGTATTCATATCGCGCAGTCCCCTCATTCAACAATCAATTTGCCCACCATCATGGAGTGCCCGACCCCGCAAAACTCGTTGCACACAATGGTGAAGGTTCCGGTGGAGGTCGGCGTTATCGTCAAAACGTGGTCGTAACCCGGCAGAACCTGAAAATTCATGTTCATCGGCAGCAACGACATCCCGTGCTGCAAATCCAACGAGGAGACGTGCAGACGATAAGTCTCGCCTTGTCTTAATTTCAGAACGGGATACCAGCTCCACATCCGCGCCAGCAGATAGGCCTCGCCTCCCGGCGGCGGCTCAACCACGGGCTGGCCGTCAAGCTCGCCAACCTGGTTGGCTTCCACGAAGGCCTCCACCCTTTCCTGAAAAGCGCGCGGCTCCACCTTGTAGGCCTCCCCGGTGCTGTTCTGTTTGCCGAAAAGATGCCAGTACGGCATCATGAGGAACATCACGAAGCACCAAGCCAGCGCGATTCCGATCCAAACACGTTCCGCACCCTTGGGTGCTTGAAACCAATCCTTTTTCGGTGGTTCCAGACTCATAGTATTTCCTCCTTAAGGCAGCGGCGCGGGCGGCACCATTAACAGTTCGATCCAACCCCACAGGGTGTAGGACAACAACGGAATCACCACGCCGAGCACCAGCAGTACCCAGGGGTTATCCATCAATCTCTGGATGATGTGTTTCTTTTCCGTCATGATGTGATGTTTTGATGTTTTGTTTTCAATGGGATCAAAAGAGTCATTTTCGGCCGACCTTCCGCCGGCGACCGGCAAACGGAAGCGATCCCAAAAGGATGAAAAACAGAATGCCGCCGGCGACGGCGACCAGGCCTCCCAGCCCCATCATCGCGACTCCCACGTATTCTCCGGTTGAATACAGGTGCTGCTCGGCGCCGTACTCCTTGCGGCCCAATCCATGAGCCCCTCCCACCGCGAACCCCAGGGCGAAGAGGAGCTGGCCGCCGCCGAAAAGCAGGAGCTGCCAGGGCGCGAATCGGCGCAGCAATGCGGCCCCCGCCGGCGAAGCCCGCCATTCAGCCACCAAAAACATGGCGGCCATGAACGCCACCGTCACCGCGCCGGTGGAAGCATGGTAGTGCGCGGGAATCATGGTGGTGGATCCGCGGATCAGCGCGCCGAGGACAAATCCGGTCACGGTCATGACCAGGCTCAACAGCAGCGCCACGGTCCGAAAGTCCGTCCAGAAGCGGGTTGGGCCCGCGTGCTGACGCCAGCCGCGAAAGAGTCCGGCCGCGCAGAGAACGATAAAAACCGTCGCCACCGGGAATATGCCGAACTGCATCAAACGGGTGAACCCGATATTGTACAGTGGTGTCGCCGTACCCTGCAGCGTCAGCAAGGGACCGGCCAGATGCGGAGCGGCCAACAGCACAAACAATCCCCCGGCCACCCGTCGGGAAACCATTCGGCGCCCGGTCAGTGACGACCCCAGGAGCAGCCAGACCGCCACCATGGCAGCCACATTGGCCACCTGCAGGACGTGACCGCCTCCCCAAGCCACCAACTCGTAGTAAACCGCGGGATTCAAATCAGAAGGCGTCGCCGCCCAGGCGGCCAGAAAGGTGGTCAGGGCCGTCAGAAACAACACCGCCGCTGTCAGGACGCCGGGCACACATTCGGACGGCAACCGGAAGGCCGCCTCGGCCCCCGGCGTCCGCTCATCCGCCGCGGAGTCCGGAACAGCACGGCGCAAGATTCCGCCCAGGTAGTGTGTGGCGACGCCCACAAAAAAAGCAATCAAGCCTCCGATGAACAGCGGGTGGTCGATAAACGGAATGTAGTTCGACAGCACCGGCGCGCTACCAGGCACAAAAGCCGACAACGCCATGGCGCCCGCGCCGCCGATCGCCACCCAGGGCGCCAGGGGAAACCCGGGCTTCATTCCCGGAATCATGGCGAACAAAGCCGCGGCAAAGGCGCTGAACCATACGAGCAGGGACAGGTTGACATGCACCGCCAGGCAGCGCCGGAAAAAGTCGGGGTCGACAAAAAGACCGGAAAAAACCGGTATGCGCCCCACCACCAGCAACAAGGCAAAAAGGCCCGAGACCAGCAGACTGCCGACCGCAAGAATCAGCCAAACCGCCGGCGAACCGGATACCGGTCGATCGACGGCAACCGGCTCCCGACCCGCCCGCAAATCAGCGACTTCCGCCCCGAAACGGGACGGTCCCCCCGCCGTCATAAATTCTGTCCGCAGCACCTTCATCTGGCCGGCGAGTATACGCCGGCCCCCCGAAAGCGAATTGATTTAGGTCAAATTCGACCTGACTTTGCCCGCATCCGGTAATGTAACCAAACCCTCACCCGGCGCCAACGCCTTCGAAATTCATGACGAGGCTTTGGCTCTGAGGAGCCACAACAAGCCCACTGCCGCCCGCACCTTTGCATTGCATTCATTTGGCTCGCCTCTCAAGCTTCGGGAAGATTCCTTTAACCGCAACCGGTTCCTTTATCCCGGCGAAACAAAATCAACTTCCCTGAACCATGATCCGTTTATTCGCGACTCCCGATGGCCTGATGATCGAAAAACACGCCCGTTTTTACCGGCCGGCGGAGCCGGTGGATTTCGACGCCGTGTTCCGCGCCAACGATCCGGCCGCTTTTGTCGAACGCCTCGCGGAGACGGCGACCGAGGTTGACGCTCCCGATCCCTCACTGCTGCGAGCACCGCTTGGCAGTCAGGAAGTGTGGGCGGCGGGCGTCACCTACTTGCGCAGCAAGGACGCGCGGCGCGAGGAATCGGAAGACGCCGGGGGCGGGGATTTCTACGACAAGGTCTACTCCGCCGACCGACCGGAACTGTTCTTCAAGGCCTCGCCGCACCGGGTGGCCGGCCCGGGCGACGACGTGCGCCTGCGCGCGGATTCGCACTGGAACGTTCCCGAGCCCGAGCTCACCTTGGCGATCAACCATCAGGGGAAAATATTCGGCTACACGATCGGGAACGACATGAGCTCACGGGACATCGAGGGCGCCAATCCCCTCTACCTCCCGCAAGCCAAGGTTTACGATCGCAGCGCCGGCCTCGGTCCCTGCCTGGCGGTGATGCCCCCTCCCCCGCCGGAGACGGTGATCCAAATCGAGATTCGGCGGGACGCGGGCACGGTTTTCAGCGGCCAAACGGAAATCGCCCAGATAAAACGCTCACTTCCGTCCCTGGCCGAGTGGCTGTTTCGCGAGGACCGCTTTCCGGCCGGGTGTTACCTGATGACCGGTACGGGAATCGTTCCGCCCGACCGGTTCACCCTGCGTTCCGGGGATGAAATCCGCATCACCATCGAGCCCATCGGAACGCTGCTGAACCGGGTCCGCTGACGACATCTTCCCACCGGCCGTAGCCGAACAGGCCCGCCCGAAAACCTTTACCGTTGCATTCCATGTCTCACTCCGACCGGATACTCGATTCCCACGACGCGCGGATCTACGAAATCCGCACCACCGCCCCCGGACCCTCCGGGAGCCTGCCGGTGCAGCCCGAAGAGTTGCGGGAAATGTCGAGCGGGGATTTGTTCGGCTGGACCCAGAACGTCGGCATGGGCTGGGACCCCAAAAAACTCCTGGGCAAACAATTTCTCATCCTCAGCACCCACGGAGGATTGCGCGCGCCCGACGGAACTCCAGTCGCCCTCGGCTTCCACACCGGCCACTGGGAGGTTAACCTGTTGGTGGAGGAAGCGGCCCGCGCGTTCAGCGACGAAGGCGGGCTTCCGTTCGCCGCGTATGTCAGTGATCCGTGCGACGGCCGCACCAACGGAACCGCCGGCATGCTCGACAGCCTGCCCTACCGAAACGACGCCGCTACCGTATTGAGGCGCCTGATACGCTCGCTGCCCACAGGACGTGGCGTACTGGGTGTGGCCACGTGCGACAAGGGTCTGCCGGCCATGCTCATGGCGCTCGCCGGCTCACCGGATCTCCCCAGTGTTCTGGCGCCGGGCGGCGTCACTCTCCTCGCCGAAGACGCCGAGGACACGGCGAAAGTCCAGACGCTGTCCACCCGTTTCGCCCGAGAGGAAATCACCCTGGAGTACGCCGCCGACATGGGATGCCGCGCCTGCGGATCCCCGGGAGGCGGCTGCCAGTTTCTCGGCACTGCCGCCAGCAGCCAGGTGGTCGCCGAAGCCCTAGGCCTGGCCTTGCCCCACAGCGCCCTCAGTCCGTCGGGCGCGCCCATTTGGCGCGACATGGCCCGGCGCTCGGCCCTGGCCCTGATGGCCCTGGAGAAGGCCGGACGGACCACACGCAAACTGCTCAGCGAAGAGTCCCTGCACAACGCTATGGTGTTGCACGCCGCGTTCGGAGGCTCCACCAATCTCGTTCTGCACCTGCCCGCCTTCGCCCACGCCGCGGGCCTGCCTCGCCCCTCCGTCGACGATTGGACGCGCATCAACCGGCTGGTTCCGCGCCTGGTGGACGCGCTTCCCAACGGCCCGCGCCACTTCGCCACCGTTCAGGTTTTTCTGGCGGGCGGCGTGCCCGAAGTGATGCTCCATCTGCGCCAACTCGGTTTGCTCAAACTCGATGCCCAAACCGTCACCGGACGCACCGTCGGCGAAAACCTGGAGTGGTGGGAGGGCTCCGAAAGGCGTCAACGCCTCCGGGAAAAACTGAGGGATCTCGACGGAATCAACGCCGACGATGTCATTCTCTCCCCGCCGCGTGCCCACGCGGCCGGACTGACCAGCACCGTGACCTTTCTGCGCGGCAACCTCGCTCCGGAGGGCGCCTTGATCAAGAGCACGGCCATCGCTCCGGAAGTGATCGACGAAAACGGACTCTTCCATCACGTCGGTCCCGCCCGCGTTTTCACCCGTGAAGCCGCCGCCATCAACGCGATCAAAAAAGGAACCGTTCAACCCGGCGACGTCGTGGTGTTGATCGGCATCGGTCCCGCCATCGGCATGCCCGAGACCTATCAGATCACCTCCGCTCTGAAATACATGCAAGGCGGCGAACGGGTCGCCCTGATCACCGACGGCCGGTTCTCCGGCGTATCCACCGGCGCCTGCGTCGGACACGTCAGTCCCGAAGCCTGGGCCGGCGGCCCCATAAGCAAACTCCGCGACGGAGATACCGTTCAGGTCCGGATCGACACCCGCGGACTGGAAGGAAGCATTGATGTCCTGGGAATCGACGAAGCGGAATTCGCGGCCCGGGTAATTCATCCGGATCTGGCCATCGACGCCCGGGTTCCCACCGACACCCGCCTCTGGTCGGCCCTGCAAAACGCCAGCGGAGGCCCATGGGCGGGCTGCGTATTCGATGCCGATCGCATCATCGGCCTCCTGGAACTCGGATTGGAAACGGAACGCAACCGCGCAAGCGGTCACGGCCAAACGGGCGCACCGTAACGATCCCGCGGCGGCGGGCTAACCACGGAGGGCCCAGGCGAGGTGCGGAATTGAGGGAATGCTTGTGCCGGAGACCTGGTGCGGCTTAGGTAAAGGGTTTCCGCCGCGTTAATGAAAATCTCCTTTGATCGAAAAACCGTTTCGCTTTCGATTGGCGAATTCGCCGGATTCACCACCGCGCCGGAGGCCGGAGGCGACGGACGCGGCGGCGGGTTGTGGCGGGCGCGGGTGGGCACCGCCTGGCACGATCAACTGCGCGAGCAATCCGAGGAGGCGATTCCCGGAGCTCGTTTCGAGATGCCGATCGCCGGCCGCTGGCCGCACCGGGACTGGATCGTGGAACTGCAGGGCCGGGCGGACCAGGTGCTGCCGGAAGATGACGGGTTTCTGCTGCGGGAGGTCAAAACGGTCTCCACCTCACTTCCGGCCTCCGAGGACGAACTTCGCGGTCTCTACCCCGCCTATTTCCGGCAACTCGCGACCTACCGGGCTCTGTTTCCCTTCACCGAGGCCGGTCGCGAGGCGGACGGAAAACCGCCCGGCGCGGAACTCTTCTTCCTGGAAATCGAAACCGGACTGACCCAACGGGTCCCTTTGGGCCCCAAAGACGACGCGGCCTTTCACGCCCAAATCGAACGCCTGGTCGATTTCCTGCAATTGCGTTCGCAACACCTGCAACGGCTGCGCCACCTTCCCCCGGCAACCCCATTCGCCGAACCCCGTCCCGGCCAGGAGGAGATTTCGCTGCACCTCGCCGAAGCGGCGTCCTCGCACTCCATCCTGCTTTTCCAGGCCCCCACCGGATTCGGCAAAACCGGCTACCTCCTGGAGTTGGCCCTCAACCAACTGCGCACCGGCATGGTCACCCGCATCGTCTACCTGACCGGCAAATCCACCGGCCAGTTGCAGGTGTTGCACCAGCTTCGCGCCATGGTCCCCGAAGATGCCCCGATCTCCGCCGCCCAGGTGCGCAACAAGCGCGACCACTGTATCAACGACGTCTTTCATTGCTTCCGCGAAAGCTGCGCCTACCTGGATGACCTGGAGAATCGGTGGGGCCGCAGCGAGTTGGGCACCCGCGCCCTCTCGGAAAAGAGGGACTTTGCCCTGGACACTCTGCGGGAAGACGGCCGGCGGGCGGGAATCTGCCCGTATGAAATCACGCGAGCGACCTTGCCGGCCGCCGATATATGGATCGGTGACTACAACTACGTATTCTCGCCGTCGAACCGATCCTTCTTCTATGAGCGCCCCGGCTTCGACCCGTCACAAACCATCCTCATCGTGGACGAGGCCCACAATCTGCCTTCCCGCGCCGCCGACAACTATTCGACGCGATTCACGGTGGAAGCCGCCCGCGACGTGCTGACCGAATTCACCTTTCAAGCGGTGCCGCCGGAAGTGAAACGGGCCTGGGAGTCGCTCGTTGAACGGCTCACCGCTCTGCGGCCCTGCGAGCGCTGCGATCCGGAGACCGAAGACGATCTCGCGGATGCCGTGCGAACTCTGGCGGAGCAGATTCAGATCACCCCGCCCGATTACGCCGCGCTCAGCCCGGAAACCTTGCAGCGCCTGGACGAGGCCGCCGCACTGCAACATTTCCTGGAAAATCCGGATATCGACAAATTGCTCTGGGTGCCACGTCCCGGACAAATCGAAGCCACCTGTCTCGATGCCGCGAAACCGCTGGGCAAAACTCTGGCGGAGTTTCGGACGGTCGCCCTGGCCTCGGCCACCTTCGGCCCCGAAGACCTGTTTCTGCGCCAGTGCGGCGTTGATCCAGAATCGGGACGCGCCCGGCTGGTCGCCGCCGCCGCTCCCTGGCGGGCGGGGGCCTACGATCTCGCCATCGATCTCCGCGCCGACACCCGTTACCGTCAACGTGAAAGGTCGCTCGGGGTCATGGCCGAAACCATCGCTCGGGTCCAAGCCCACGCCGCAGGACCGGTCGCCGTCTTTTTTCCCTCCTATCGCTATGCCCGCGATTTGAAGGAAGCCGTCGAAGACCGGTTTCCGCAAATCAGGGTCGCCCTGCAGGAGCGCCGGGAAAGCCTGAGCGAACAAACCGCCTTCATCGAAGAATCACTGCTGCTCTCCGACGCCCTCTTTCTCATCCTGGGCAGCAGCTACACCGAAAGCATCGACCTGCTCGGAGGACGGGTGGAGTACGCCCTCATCGCCGGACCGGCGCTGCCGGAAGTCAACGCGGTGCAAAACGCCCGCATGGAAATCGCCGGCGCCGACCACCGCGACCAAAGCTTTCGCGAAGTCTACCAGATACCCGGCATGCGCAAAGTGAATCAGGCGATCGGTCGATTGGCGCGGGCGCCGGATCACCGCGCACGCATCCTCCTCCAGTGCCGGCGTTTCGCCGAAACATCCTACCTCGATTTGCTCCCGCCCGACCTCCCCCGCCCGACCTTCATCGCAACCGAAACCGATTTGGACGCCTGGTTAGGAGAAGCAACCGGAGAATATTAACCCAAAGGCACGGGGGCCATCCAAGCGGTTAATGAAGCGGTAATACGCTCCAGCGTACTCAATCCAGACCTTCCGAGCCATTGTCCCATGAAAGTTCGCCCGGAAGCTTTTTTCGACATCAAATTAAGTAACCTTGGACTGCCCCTTTTGCCGAGAATGGAACAGCAAAAAGATTCGGCCCAAGCTTGAAACACGAATATCGCGTACACGATTTTAGTGCATATGAGAAATATTACCTTAAGCGCGAATGAGCAAGCCACCGAAAGAGCCCAACGGTCCCTTTCAAGTGCCGCCGCCTATTAGTCTTTTCACAACATGCAATCCCTGGGACCACAGCCTCACCCCACGCGAAAAATCAACAGCTTTTTCGCGCGTTAAAAACAACCCTCAGAGATATATGCGATTGGTTGTTTCCATAATTTTTCTCGCGGCCGCCCTTCTGGGCGGATGCACCTTCGAGCCCGTAATTAAAGAGAACGTCGATTCCCTGGAATGGCTTCCGCCGGAAGCATCGGACATCTCGTATTATTCCAGAGATGGATTTGGTTCGTGACGCTCTGGTTTATGAGGACCGAAAGCCAAACGGCGGAGGGATTACCTGGGTTTTCGACCGGGAAACGAACCGCTTCTACTTCAACGAAAGTCACCGATAAAGAAAGGCACACACAAAACGGCGAAGGTAATGAGTGTACCGCTACGCTTCACACCCATACCTCGCCTCGACGTTCTGCAATAAAACATATGAAAGCTTTTTCTACGATGCGATCTTTTCGCGCCATGTTAGCCTTCTTTGTGATCGGGTTGCTTCATTATGACGCCCATGCGTGTTCATGCCTCCCGCCACCTCCAGTCGAAGATGCACTTGATCGATCAGATGTCGTAATCTATGGCCAGTGCTACAAATTCACGTTTCACCCGAAGTCTCACCGCACTGAATTGATTAAGGTCCTTCGAACATTTAAGAGAGAATATGAAGAAGGCAAGCTCTTCGAGATTGATACGGCGGTTGATTCCGGTATGTGTGGATATTCCTTCGTCGCTGGACACCACTACATAATCTATGCGACCGAGAGAAATGGGCGTTACTCTACTAAAATCTGCACTAAAACAACAACGGCTCCTCCTCATTATCATGCCGCACGAATGGCACTTAAGAGTGCATCATGAGTTTTCAGCATTAGTCGATCTCGAAGGTCGAACCATTGAGAAGGGGCCAGAACAAATCGACGATGGCAACGCCGAGAAACCGCCCGGTGATGAGCGGGAGTCATAGGCGGCGTGCCATGCTTCGACGTTAGGCCTTCAATCGTGATGCCGATTCCTTACGGAGCCATCAGCAAAAGTGTTGAACATTCTGTTTCTCCTTCTTGGTATAGCCTTGCTCACCGTTGGCGGTGAGGCATTGATTCGTGGCTCGCTGACTACGGCAAAGCGACTTGGTGTATCGCCGTTGCTAAGCGGTCTCGTCATCGTAGGCTTCGGTACCTCTACCCCGGAACTGGTGGTCTCAGTCAATGCTGCGGTGGAAGGGCACCAGACATCGCTATTGGCAACGTTGTTGGCAGCAATATTTTCAATTTGCTGGGGATTCCAGGGGTGTCCGCTCTACTTCAGCCACTTCCGGTTCACGCAAGAATTTTGCAGTTTGATCAATGGGTGATGCTTGGAGCATCGTTGCTTTTGCTTTTGTTCTTGTACTCCGGGCGTCGCCTGAGCCGTGCGGAGGGTGGAGTACTTTTGATCGGCTACGGCATTTACGTCTGGTTGAGTTTACGGTATTCGGTAGCTGACATGAAATTGCCTAAAATCGCTGCAGGTGGCGTTAACTCCCCCGGCCCCCACACCATACGCCTTCACGCGCTCCGGCGGCACACAGCCGGACCCCGATTCGCTCCGCTTCCCGATCCGCTCCGCTCATTTCCCTTCGGCGGGACTGTAAGCGTACGGGTCTCCCGGCACGCCGGGAGCGATTCCAAAGATTCAGCGAGTGTGCTCGACGTTGGAAAAAAGAATTGGCAGGGCCAAGAAAAACAGGTAGATTTCTTCTATGTCACGCGCGGAGGTCATTGAAGCAGTTAACGCTATGGATCAAAAAGACAGGGCGTTTTTTGCGGCTTATCTGAAAGCGAAAGACCTGTCGGAAGACCCTGATCATGCGGAAGATAGCTGCCGCAGGCTCGCCGCAATGCAGCGTGGAGACCGGATTGACTCGGCATCACTCAGGGAAATCCATGATTCGCTCGAAAAGAAGGGGATTTAAAAAGTGGACGCCTACGACTGGTCGATCTCCCGGCAAGGCACTGAACGGTTTTTGCAGTTTCGAGCAGCAGAAAGAAGGAAGTTGCTGGATCACTTCGATCAGCTTGCTGCGAATCTACATCTCGAACCGGCAGCGACTTTTTCAGCGTCGGACGGAAAAGAATTTGCGATAAGCACCCTGGATAAGCATGTGATCACATACCATGTGGATCATGCAGTGAAAATGGTCAGCATTATCGCGATCGAATGAAATTCCAATCGGGTAGCCGGGGGCGTTAACTCCCCCGGCCCCCACACCATACGCCTTCGCGCGCTCCGGCGGCACACAGCCGGACCCCGATTCGCTCCGATTATTCCCCTTCGACGGGACTGTAATCGTACGGGTCTCCCGGCACGCCGGGAGCGGTGTTTCTTACGAGCTGTCGGTCGCAAGCTCCCTCGGAACGAAAGATTCAGTGATCGGAGACTATAGCTGAGCCTTATCTCGGTACTTGAAGGTCACCCAGAGAGCCCGCATTGACGGGACTCCCTGCTCCTCCAGATAACGGCCGCTTAGGGCCAGGTTCACAAGACTGTTGCGTGATCCCGCTACGCGGGACCAGTAACCCTTCCGCGAGCGGGAAGCCTTCTTCACCTGGTCTTTTGCAACACCAAGTTTGAGGAGCATTCGCCGCCGTTTTCGAGGCACCTTCCAGTCTTGTTCCGGCTCCTGCGGACCGGTCTTGTCCCTTTCCTCGGAACTGTTCGTGGGCTCCCATCTTGTTATGGCTTCGCATGTCGCCTTCGGCTCGGTACTCGCTGCGCTCGTTGAGGTGTCGTCGCTTCGCTCCTCGGTAGACGTAGGCTTCCTTCCCACGAAGCCTCGTCGAATATCCTGAGCCTGCCGAAGGGCGACTTCGCAGTTGCCTTGGTCTAGTTTCCTTTCCTTGCTTGATTTCATAAAACAGAGGACTTTAACCCCATTACAACGCGCCCATGCCGGGCACACACAAATCGGAGCACTCAACAGAATGGGCTGGCACCGAGGACCATCATGGCGATTCTTAGCATCTATTTTGAATCTTTACCGGTCAGGCGTTTGTGACGGTTTCTGCCGGTCCTCGCGCCAGGCCTCCACGTTGGCGAAAATCAGCATGACGTCTTGACATTCTGACGCTTTAATGGCAACCTGTCGTTCATGAGTAAAGCGACGCTATACCTCGACGATGGAATTCATAAGGCTTTGCGGATGAAGGCGGCAGAGACTTCCCGGTCGATGTCGGACTTGGTCAACGACGCACTTGAAGCGAGCCTGCTCGAGGATCTCGAAGATATTGAAGTTTGGCGTGAACGTCGAGATGATCCGCGCGTAGGATTCGAAAGCTTTGTCCGGCAGCTCAAGGAAGATGGCGTCTTACAGCGTTGATTTTTCGGCGAGTGTCCGGAAGGATTTTCGGAAGATTCCCGAGGCCGACGCAGATAGAATTCTAAGGAAGATCCAGGATCTGGCCGTAACCCCACGTCCTCCCGGCTCAAAGAAGCTGAAGGGTGAGGAGCTCTATCGGATTCGGATTGGAATGTATCGCGTGGTTTATGAGGTAGAAGACCAGCGATTGGTCGTGTTCATCGTGCGCGTCAAACATCGCAAGGAAGCTTACCGGCACTGAACCGCCAACCAGGCGCGGTGGCAACGAGCGACTGCTGGCGCTGCCACTCGCGCCTACTCTTCACGTTGGAAGGAAGATTTAAAAGATGACACCAGCAATATTCATGGTCTGCCTGTTCGCTTTCCTTCTATTTCTCGTTGTTCTTAGGTCCTTCGTCCCTGTCGAAAGTCAAGACGTCTTCTGGTTCGCTTCTGCCGGAAGTCAACGCGGTGCAAAGCGCCCACAGAGAAATCGCCGGCGCCGACCACCGCGGCCAAAGCTTTCGCGAGGTTTACCAGATTCCCGGCATGCGCAAGGTGAATAAGGCGATCGGTCGATTGGCGCGGGCGCCGGGTCACCGCGCGCGCATTCTCCTCCAGTGCCGGCGTTTCGCCGAACCATCCTACCTCATTTGCTCCCGCCCGACCTCCATCGCAACCGAAACCGATTTGGACGCTTGGCTGGAGCCCCGTGGCCGATAGACGATAGGCGGTGGGCCAAATTAACCTCGACCTCTGAACGCGATCTCCCACATTACCTCTATGGTCATAAAACCCAGAATTCGTGGCTTTGTCTGCATTACCGCCCATCCCGAGGGTTGTGCCGCCCATGTGCGCGAACAGATCGATTACGCCAAAAAACAGGGCCCGATCGGGGAAGGCCCGAAAAAGGTTTTGGTCGTCGGAGCCTCTACCGGATACGGGCTGGCCTCGCGCATTGCCGCGGCTTTCGGTTCCGGCGCCTCGACCATGGGCGTTTTTTTCGAGCGCCCCTCGGAACGCGGACGGCCCGCCAGTGCCGGCTGGTATAATACCGCCGCCTTCGAAGACGCCGCCCGGGCCGAGGGTCTGTATGCGGCCAGCATCAACGGCGACGCATTTTCGGACGCCATCAAAGCGCAAACCGTGGAACGAATAAAAAAGGATCTCGGCCAGGTGGACCTGGTGGTCTACAGCCTGGCTTCCCCGCGCCGAACCCATCCGAAAACCGGCGAAACTTACAAATCCGTGCTCAAGCCCATCGGACAATCCTTCCACAACAAGTCGGTGGACGCGGAAAAGGAGGAAGTGACGGAAGTCGAAATGACTCCGGCCACGGACGAGGAAATTCGCGATACCGTGACCGTTATGGGCGGAGAGGACTGGGAGATGTGGATTGACGCGCTGGAAGATGGAGGCGTTCTCGCACCCGGCGCCACCACCGTCGCCTATTCCTATATCGGCCCGGACGTGACCTGGCCGATTTACCGCAACGGCACCATCGGACGGGCCAAGGAGGATCTGGAAAAGACCGCCGGACGCCTGGATGCCCGTCTCAAGGTCGACCGGGGCCGCGCCTTCGTCGCGGTGAACAAAGCGGTGGTCACCCAGGCCAGCTCCGCCATCCCGGTGGTGCCGCTCTATATTTCCATCTTATTCAAGGTGATGAAGGCCAAAGGTTTGCACGAAGGCTGTATCGAACAAATGTACCGCTTGCTGGCGGAACAGATGTACAACGGACGAGCCTTGAATTACGACCCCGAGGGGCGGGTGCGCATCGACGATCTGGAAATGCGCGAGGATGTCCAGCAGGAGGTCGCTCGCCGCTGGCCGGATGTGACGACCGAAAACCTTTCCGACCTGGCCGACATCGCCGGGTACAAAGAGGATTTTCTCAGGCTTTTCGGCTTTGCCATGCCGGGAGTCGACTACGACGCCGACGTCGACCCGGAAGTGCCGCTCAAACTTTAGCCGAGATTTACCCCAATCCGGAGGAGCCGGTACCAATGGGGATACCACTGAAAGGCGGCGCCGGGCGCCGCCTTTTTATTTGGTCGGGATCAAAGCATCAGGAGGCTATCTCCACCAGCTTGAGTTCAAAAGTCAGATCTTTTCCTGCCAGCGGATGGTTGGCGTCCAGGGTTACGTTTTCTTCGTCGATTTCCGCGATTCGTACCGGAACCGGCTGTCCTTCCTGGGTCGTGACCTGAAGCGGCTGACCAACCTCGGGCTCCATTCCTTCGGGAAGTTGCGACCGGGCCACCTTCAGCAGCATCTCGTCCCGGCGTGGCCCGTAAGCCTGATCGCTGGGAATGGTTTCGACCTTGGTTTCACCCTCTTTCATGCCGAGCACCGCTTCCTCGAAGCCCGGAATCACTTTGTGTTCACCTACGGTGAACTCCAAAGGCCCCCGCTCGGTCGATTCATCGAAAACCGCACCATCATCGAGGGTGCCCTTGTAGTGAACCTTGACCTTATCACCTTCCTTCACTGATTCCATTGTCTTATCCTTCCTGCGTTTTATTGCCATTTCCATCGCATCGATGGTTTTGTTTGTGAAATGCCGGCTACCTTACCCGAGTGGGATAATCGATGCAAAAGGAAACCAATATTTGTTCCCTCCGCCCGAAGATGGATTCACTGACTGAGCGCTAATGTCGCCCCCGATTGTTCAATTCCCCTCAATTATGCTAGACTCTTTCAAGAATGCCGGACCGTAAATCGCATGAATGTTCCGATAAGCCGCGAATCCTGTTGGTGGACGACGATGCGGCCCTTCGCGGCTTGCTGACGGTCCTTTTGTCTCAGATGAGCATGGAGTTCCAGTGCGCCCAGAATGGAAAGGAAGCCATGGAGGCACTGCACTCGAGCGACAAGAAGCGTTTTCAGGCCCTGGTAACCGATATCCGGATGCCGGTGATGGGTGGGGTCGAGCTGGGAAGGCACGTCCGTGAGGAATTCCCCGCCATGCCGATCCTCTACATTTCCGGCTTTGCTCCGTCCATGAAAGAAGTGGAAGACGAATTGGACGAACATTCGGATTTCCTGATGAAGCCGTTCTCCTTCCCAGCGTTCGCCGAAAAGCTGCACACCCTGCTCGGCATGGAACCCCTATCCACGCCGATTCGGGCCGGCCGGCCCGAATCGGCGGACCCATCGTCGGCCGGAGGCCCCGATCGCGACTCCGCGGGTTGACACCTCGTCCTTCAGGAATTGAAAAAGCGACTCCGCGCCTGGTCGCAATCCCGCGCGATTTGGGCTTGGAGTTCCTCCACTCCCGAAAAACGGGTCTCCGGGCGAACAAAAAAAAGCCACTCGACCTGAAGCGCGGCGCCGGCATCAAACGGACACCGTTCCTCCAGAACGTGAACCTCCAGTAGAGGCCGATCGCCTGCATCTTCCACCGTCGGTCGCACGCCATAATTAGCCACCCCGCGAAACCATTCGGAGCCGGTCTGCTCCGGATCGCGCAAACGCACGCCGTAGACCCCGTACCGCGGCCGAAGGTCTCCGCTCCAGGGGAGGTTCAAGGTGGGAAACCCGATCGTGCGTCCCAGTCCGCGACCGGCGGTGACAACCCCCCGGGTAAAATAATGACGCCCCAGAAGGCTGTTTGCCTCCTCGATCCTTCCCTCGGTCAAGGCCTCCCTGATGCGACTGCTACTGATCGCCTCCCCGTTGAATTGCAGGCGCGGCATACTGACCACGTCGACACCCTCGCGGCGAGCCAGAGAAACCAGCAGGGAGACATCACCGACCCGGCCGCGGCCGAACCGCCAGTTCTCACCCACATAAATCGATTCCAGGCCGGGCAGGCGCTTACGCAGGTAGGGCAGAAACTCCTCGGCTGTCACTCCGGAAAAACTCCGATTGAAGGGTTGCTCGATAACCAGATCGGCTCCGAGCTCAATAAAAAGCCTGGCCTTGGACACCGGATCCATGATCTGCCGAGTCGGATCTTCCGGGCGAAAAAGAGCGCTGGGGTGCGGCCAGAAGGTAAGGACTCCGGACATCGCAGAACGTGCGTTGGCCGAATGAACCGCTGCCTCGATCACGCTTTGATGACCCAAATGCACCCCGTCGAACATCCCGATCGCCAAATGGAGGCGCCGGCCGCCCAAATCGACGTCGTCCATGGAAGTGACTGGTGACTGCGGATTCACAAGGCCTGGGACGGGATAACCTGCCGCACGGGCAGCAGGATTCGAGAGATCTCCGATAACGTCATGGCCTCGACGGCCTCCAAAGTGGAAGCGTTGGAAAGGGAAAAATCCCCGGCCCGGGTTCGTCTGAGACGGGAAAGGTGTCCCCCGCATCCGATTCGAGCGCCAAAGTCATGGGCCAAAGTCCGCACATAAAATCCCTTGGAGGCGGCGACCCGGAAATCGATTTCCGGCAGACAAATACGCAATGCTTCCAGGCGGGAAACTCGGATAAACCGGGGTTCCCGCTCCACTTCCTTTCCCTTGCGCGCGAGCTTATAAAGCGGCACTCCCTTCAACTTGATCGCGGAATGCATCGGAGGAGTCTGATATTGATCCCCCAGGAAAGAAGCCATGTGATTCCGGATTTCCTCATCACTCAGAGCCGGCACCGGAGACTCCACCATCACTTCACCTTCCGCGTCCTGGGTATTCGTCGTCCGCCCGAGGAAAATGGTGCCTTCATACTCCTTGTCGACACTGATAAGGAATTGCGAGGCCTTGGTCGCCTTCCCCACCAACACCACAAGCAATCCGGTGGCCATGGGATCCAGTGTACCCGCATGGCCGATACGTTTCATTTTCAGCGTCCGGCGGAGCCGCGCAACGACGTCGTGCGAGGTGCACCCCGCGGGTTTATCGATCAGGAGGATGCCCTCCAACTCTCTACTATCCGAGCTTCCCGTCGCCATATTTCAGTTCTCCACCTCCACCGCGCGAAAATGCTCGCGCAGTTCCTCAAGAAAACGCGGATAAAACGTTTCCATCGTCATTTGCACTGTAAATCCGGCGGCGCAAACGTGACCGCCGCCGCCGAAACGGGCCGCCAGGTCATTGACCCGGAACCGCCCCTCCTTGGCCCGGAGGCTGCCTTTCACCTCGTTTCCCCGATCTTCGATAATCGCCCCGACATCAACGCCATGAATCGAACGGGCGTAATCAACCAATCCCTCCGTATCCTCGAAGCTCGCCCCGGTCGTTTCAAAAACATCCCGGGGCAACACGCCGATACACGCACGGCGGTCGCACACCATCCGCAGGCTGGCCAGGTAAACCTGAAGCAGCTTCATCTTACCCATGGACTCCTGCTCATACAAATGACTGCTGGCAACCGCCGGGTCGGCGCCCAATTCAAGCAGCCGGCCGCAAATCTGAAAGACGCGCCTCGAGGTGGCCGGAAACCGGAATTGTCCGGTATCCGTGGCGATTCCGACATAAAGGCCCTGAGCGGTTACCGGATCGATGGGGTATCCGTTGTCGAAAAAAAAGCCTCCGAGAACCTCCGCGGTCGCCGCCGAACTGACTTCGACAAAATTCCGGCGGGCAAAGTGGGTGTTGGAAATATGGTGATCGATATTCGCCTCGTATCCCGACACCACCGCCTTTACCGTTTCACCCGGGCGGTCGGCATCGGAGCAATCCACCGACACCGCAGTCCAACCGTCGTTCATCCATTCTCCCGGCTCCAGAAAACGTTCGTCCCGCGCCACGAATTCCAGGCGGCGCGGCACGCCATCCTGGTTCACGCAATGGGCCTCCGCCCCGGCCTGACGCAGCACGCGCGCCAGGGCAACCTGCGAACCGATGCAATCGCCATCGGGACGGGCATGCCCGATCACCGCCACCCGCTTTCCCGGCAGGGATTTCACCCATTCCCCAAACTCGGGCGAGGCATGCGGATAAAACATGCCCGTCTACCTCTCCTCTTCCTCCTCGTCGACCCGGTCCATCAGGTCAATGAGATCCATCCCCCGCTCGATCGAGGTGTCGTGAAGAAATTCCAGGTGAGGCAGATATTTCAACACGACACGTTTGCTCAGCTGGCGACGTATCTCGTCGCGCTTCCGATCAAGCCAGGCCTGTGATTCCCGGACCCGGGCCTCATCGCCCAATACGGAAAAGAACACGCGGGCATGTCGCAGATTGGGAGCCACCTCCACGTCGAAGATCGTGATATAGACCGCCTCGCCCCTGAAACGGGTGTGAAGGATGTCGCTGATCTCGCGTTTGATCAGTTCGTTGACTCTGACGCCTCGCTGGCTCATGTCGGCCTGGAATTCCCGCGGTTAAAGGGTCGGACGTTTTTCCGAAACCTCGAAACACTCGATGACGTCGCCTTCTTCAAATCGACTCCATTTTTCGAGGCCAATACCGCACTCCATCCCGGCGCGGACATCGGTAACGTCGTCTTTGAAGCGCTTTAGAGTGGCGATTCGCGTTTCCACCACCACTTCGCCCCCCCGGGTTACCCGGGCGCGGGCGTTCCGGGCCACCTTGCCCTCGGTGATAAGACATCCGGCGATAAAGCTCTTGGCCACCGGGAACACCTGGCGCACCTCGGCGGCGCCCAGCTTGCTTTCGATAAGTTCCGGATCGAGCATGGTCGCCATGATCTCCTTCACCTGGTCGACCAATTGATAAATGATGCTGAACTGGTACACCGGCACCCCGGCGTGTTTGGCCGCCTTGTCCACTCCCGGTTCCATCTTCACATTGAACCCGATGATCGCGGCTTCGGCGGTACCCGCCATGAGAACGTCCTTCCGGCTGATCGGCCCCACCCCGGCCTGAAGGATTTCCAAATCCACCTTATCGCTCTCGATGCCCAGCAACAGCCCGGTGACAGCCTCCAAAGATCCCTGCACGTCGCAGCGCACGACCACGCGGAACGTCTTCTTCCGGGCGCTTTCAATCGCGTCGAACAAGTTCTCCAGCGTCTGCGGCTGTGCGGTGCCGGCTTCGGTTTCGACCGGCCGACGCGCTTCCACCTGGGTCTCCTCGACCTGGCGGCGCGCCTCGCGTTCGTTCTTGACCTCCTTGAAGATCGATCCCACCCCGGGCGCTTCGGTCCAACCGATGACCCGCACGGGAGTTGACGGAGGAGCCGCTTTCACCGGTTTGCCTTCGTCGTTGAACATGGCGCGAACCTTGGCATAGACGGGGCCGCAAACGACGACGTCACCGGTCTTGAGAATCCCATGACGCACGATCACGGTGGCCGACGGCCCCCGTCCGACTTCGATCTCGGATTCGATGATGATACCTTCCGCCTTGCGTTTGGGATTCGCCTTGAGCTCAAGAATTTCGGCCTGCAGCAAAATCATTTCCAGCAGGTAATCGATCCCTTCGCCTTTAAGCGCGGAAATCGGCGCCACAATGGTTTCGCCTCCCAGGTCCTCCGGCGGGATGCCCCTTTCCTGCATCTGGCGTTTGACCCGGTCGAGATCGGCGCCCCTGGTGTCCATTTTGTTCACCGCGACGATGATCGGCACCGCGGAAGCCTGGGCGTGCTTCAGCGCTTCGTCGGTCTGCGGCATAAAGCCGTCGTCCGCCGCCACGACCAGCACGGCGACATCCGTCACGCCGGCGCCGCGCTCGCGCATCTTGTTGAAGGCCGCGTGTCCCGGCGTATCCAAAAACGTGATCTTCTGCTCCGAAGTCTCGATCTGATAGGCGCCGATATGCTGCGTAATACCACCCTCTTCGCCGGCGGCCACATCTTTCTTGCGGATATAATCCAGCAGGGTGGTTTTGCCGTGATCCACATGACCGAGGATACAGACCACCGGAGGACGCGGCTCCATGAATTTGCTGTCGTCGAGGTCCTCGACTTCGACCTCTTTCTGTTTACCACCGGGAGCGGTCGCCGCCTTGCGGTGTTTGACGTCAAGGAGGAAACCATGTTTGCCGGCGACGTCCTGGGCGACATTCTCATCGATCACCTGATTCATGGAGGCGAAAATATTCATCTCCATGAGCTCGGAAATCAGGCGGAACGGCTTGATACCCAATTGCTCGGCAAAGTCACGCACCACGATCGGCGGCTTGACGTGAATAATGCGAAGCTCGTCCTCAGAGATTTCCTCCCCGCTCGGGGCGGACTCCGCGGATTGCTCGTCCCTTTTGTCCTCCGAGGCCGGTGTGCCGGCGGAGGGCGGCGCCGGGGGCCGGACTCCGGGGAACCCTGGCGGCGCGGAAGGCGAAGGGGCGCCGAGCGGCTTGGGGCCGGCCGGGGGACGGGGAGCGGCAGGAGGCGGCTTCGAGGCGGCGGGAGGAGCAGGCGGCGGCGCCGGGCGCGCCGGAGCGGCGGGCGGCGTAACCGGCGTGGGAGCCGGACGCTGCATCTTCTGCTTGCTCTCTTCCTTTTCCTGACGCTCGCGCCGGATATCTTCGGCCGACTTGACAAACACTCCGGGCGGCAAGCCGCCCGGCCGAGGAGAATTCGGCGGTGGCGCGCTTTCGGTTTTCTCCGCCTGCTCCTCGGATACGCCGCGCGTTTCCGGAGTCGCCATGGCCTCCGGGGACGTCCGGGCTTCCGTGGTCTTTTCCGGAGATGCCGGTTCGGGAGCATCGCTCTTTTCCTGCGTCTGCCCGGCGGAGCCGGCCTGGAGTTCCTCGATTATCGATTCGGCGGATATGTTGTCAATGGAACTGGACGGGCTGGTGACGTTAAAGCCCCGCTCGGTCAAGAGAGCAATCAATTCTTTATTCGCTACGCCGGTTTGTTTGGAAATTTGATGTATTCGTACGCTCATCAGTAACAATGCAATCTTTGCTCTTTGCGGAGTTCACGGAGACAATCACCCGTGGGGACCATGAGGAACCGTGGTTCCTAGTTGGCCGCATTCTCAGGGTTGAAATAAGCGGAGACTTTCTGGAGAATATCCTCCGCTTCACCGGGCTCAAACCCGGCATCGACCAGATCTTCCTTCTCCACACCGACAAACGCTTCGGGACTGACAAAGCCCCGGGCCACGAGACGCTCAGCCATCTCCGGCTCAATCCCCTGGATCTGATTGAGCCCCTCGGCGGCCAGCCGTTTCTTGTCCTCGAAATCAAGTTTCTGTGATTTCTCCTTGGCCACGTCCAGTTTCCAGCCCATGAGGCGGGAAGTGAGACGCGCGTTTTGACCGCGACGGCCGATGGCCACCGCGAGGTCATCCTCGGAAACCTCAAAGTAAATTTTGCGGGCCTTTTCGTCGATCGCTATATTCTTGGGAACCGCCGGTTTGAGGGTTTCCATCAACATTTCGGTGGGATCCTTGTGGTACCGGACGATATCGATCTTCTCGCCGGCCAATTCCCGCACAATGCTTTTCACGCGGGCGCCGCGGGCACCCACACAGGCGCCGACCGGATCGACTTTGGGATCGGAACTGGAAACCGCGATCTTGGTGCGGTAGCCCGGCTCGCGTGCCATCGCTTCGATCTTGACGGTGTTGTCAGCGATTTCGGTGACTTCCAGCGCGAAGAGCCGGCGGATGAAATTCGGATTGGCCCGCGACAGAATTAATTCCGGGCCGCGGTTGCTCGATTCGATCTTGAGCAGGAGGCAACGAATCCTTTCACCCGGGGAGTAATCCTCTCCGGGAACCCTTTCTTTGGGCGGCAAAATGGCTTCGGCACGGCCAAGATCGACAATCAGGTCGCCACGCTCCCGCCGGCGCACGACCCCTGAAACAATGTTCCCCACACTGTCTTTGTAGTCGTCGTAGATGCGGTCCTTTTCGAACTGCCTGAGCCGCTGCATGATCGCCTGGCGCGCGGATTGAGCGGCAATTCGTCCGAGGTGAGACGGTTCGACCTCCTTTTCCAGGATATCCCCCAGAGCGACGTCGGGCTGAAGCGCCCGTGCCTTTTCGATGTGAATTTCCCGTTTGGGATCGCTCACGGAGTCAACCACCTGATACTGGGCGAAAGCCTTCAACGCTCCGTTCCGGGGATTGATTTCCACACGAAGTTCCTGTCCGGCGTTAACCCCTTTCTGAGCCGCGTTCTTTATGGCACTGGCGATCGCTGAGATCATGTCGTCACGACGGATCCCCTTCTCCTTCTCCATGTGTTCCAGTACTGAAAGTATTTCGCTGCTCATTAGTAAGTTGTAAAATAGCGTAGCCGCCGGGGATACAACCCCGGACAGCAGTGTTAAACGGTCGAAGTTAGAGGTGGCGCAAATGGGTGTCAAGACAGCATCTCCGGCGGATATAAAGGCCTGCCGGTCCCGAAGGCACCCGTGTTTTCCGACAGCGGAACGCCGCGCGGACGCGAGCGAAAAACCGGACCGCGGATGCCGGCAATCGTTCGGTCCCTTCAGCGTCGCTCGGCATTGCCGGGGTCAAACGCCAATATGACTTCGAAGCAGATCCGCAAGCCGGAGTCTCAATTCGGCGCCAACGGGACGAGAGAATTCCACTCGGCGCCGAGGCCCGTCAATTGAACGACTTCCCGCACCCGCAGGTGCTGCTGGCATGCGGGTTAATGATCTCGAATCCCTTGCCGTGCAGACCATCGTCGAAATCGATCCGCACATCCTTCAAACGCTCGTAACTCTCGGGATCCAGCACCATGCCGACTCCGGCATCCTCCAATCGCACATCGTTATCCCGCGGAGCATCGAAAGACATCCCGTACTTGGATCCGGAACAGCCGCCCGACTCAACAAAAAGCCGGACGAACTTGGATTCGTCGCCGAGTTCCTCTTTCATCGCCGTGAGCTTGGCGGCCGCCTGTTCGGAAAGTCGAATCATCGCCGAAAACCTACCCCCGGCCCGCCGATTCTGTCAACCGTCCACGGCGACGAATCCGCCAATCCTCCCGAAATTTCACTTTTGGGTGGATTGTCGGCATTGATCATGCTACACCCTATTCGACGGCCTTTCCCAGGATGGCTGAGATCCGACATATCTTCAACGAAGTCCATTTTGAACTCGTCCGGCGTATTGCCGAAGGCGGGATGGGAATCGTCTACGAAGCCCGCCAACGGGGTGCCAACCGATTTGAAAAGAGGGTCGCCGTGAAGCTGATCCGGGAGGAATACTCCGAGATCGATGAGTTCCGCGACAATTTCATTGGCGAGGCCCTTCTGGCGGCGGATTTGATCCACGCCAACATCGTCCAGATTTACCACCTGGGCGAAATCTCGGGACAGTACTTCATGGTGATGGAGTTCGTGGACGGACTTACGGTGGATGAGCTCGTTCGCAAGCATGTGGAACTTCAGATGTCCATTCCCGTGGACATTGCGGTGTTCATCGCGGCCCGGGTGTGCCGCGGCCTGGCCTACGCTCACCGCAAGCGGCGCAAAGACCACCGGCCCCTCAACATCGTCCACCGCGACGTCAACCCGAAGAACGTCATCGTTTCCCCCAACGGAGAGGTGAAGCTGACCGATTTCGGCATCGCAAAGGCGTTGGACCTCATGCACGACGGGGAAGGCCAGATCATTCCCGGCAAACCCGAATACACCTCCCCGGAGCAGGCCAACTACGAATGCACCGACGCCCGGGCGGACCTCTTTTCCCTCGGAGCGGTGCTCAGCGAGGTCCTCCTGGGGCACAACATCTTTCTCGCCGAAGACCATCAGGCCACCTGGAACAACGTCCGCCACATGCCCACACCCCATTTTCCCTCGCTCCGTTCCGACATCAACGGACACCTCAATTCCATTCTCACCAAGTCTCTGGAAAAAAAACGGGGCGATCGGTACAGCTCGGCACTGGAAATGCTGTACGACATGGAGCGTTTCCTCTACAACGAGGGTTTCGGGCCGAGCAGCGAAAAAGTTGCCGGTTACATGAATTCCTTTCTGGAGCCCAACCTGGTCAAATCTCAGGCAGCGCACCGGCTAATTTGATCCGCAAGACGGAGACTTTTTCACCTTTTTAGAAAATAACGGCACACTTATGGCCCAACCGTGGCAAGGCTTACAGCAAGTACAAAAACAGTCGCAGCAGCAGATTCTGGCCCCTCAACTCCGCCAGTCCTTGAAGATTCTGCAAGTCCCGGCGCTGGACCTGCAAACCACCATTCGGGAGGAGATTCAAAACAATCCCCTGCTGGAGGAACTGCCGTTGGTCTCAGAAAACCTTGAGGAGAGCGTGGCGCCGGTAGAGGCGGGAGACGGTACCGGCGAGGACCTGGGTGACAACGGCGAGTTCGATTCCGATTTCGCCCTCCTGCATGAACTCGCCGAGGACGCCCGCGATCCCTATTACAACCGGTCGGCCCGCGGGCCTCACACCGCTGAGGATGCCGAAAGGAGGCAACATCTATTCGATTCCCTGGTCAGCGAAACCTCCCTGCAGGAACACCTCATGGAACAAGCTGTCCTGGCCGACTGCACGGAGGACGACCTGGAAGCCATGCGCTACCTGATCGGCAGCCTGGACGACCGGGGCTTTTTGAATTCATCACTGCAGGACCTGGCGGCTTATTCCAATATTCCGCTGGACCGGCTGCAACGGGCCTCGGAACTCCTGAAAAACTTCGATCCACCGGGGATCGGTTGCCAAAACCTGCAGGAATGCCTGCTCCATCAATTGAAGCTGCGGGGCGACGAACACACCCTCGCCGCCACCGTCATCCGCGATCATTTTGACCTCCTGATGCGCCGCCGGATCCCCGAGATCTCCCGCAAGGTGTCCGCCGGAGTGGAGACGGTGCAGGACGCCATTCAGGAAATCGCCACCCTCGACCCGGCGCCCGCCCGGCGTTTCAGCGAGGACACCAACCGGACCGTGGCGCCGGATGTGATCGTCCATCCGGATGGCGACGACTTCGTGGTGGAAATGAACAACGACTACATCCCGCAGGTACGCATTTCCAACACCTACAAAAACCTGATCGCCAGCGGCAACCTGACTCGCCAGGAAAAGGAATACATCCGGGAGAAGCTGCGAAACGGGAAATTTCTGATCAGCTCCATCGAACAACGCCAGCAAACCATCGAACGAATCGCGCGGGAGATCGTGACGGTGCAGAAGGACTTTTTTCGCGAGGGAGTCTCCCGTTTGAAACCGCTCACCATGACCGAGATCGCCAAGGCGGTCGGCGTGCACGAAACCACCGTCAGCCGGGCCATCGCCAACAAGTACGTCAAGACCCCGCACGGCACCTTCGAATTCAAGTACTTCTTTACCCCCGGCTACAAGGCGGACGACGGCAGCGAGGTTTCCAACAAGAGCATCAAGGAAATCATCGCCCACCTCATTGAAGAGGAATCCCCGCGCAAACCCCTCAGCGATCAGGAAATCTCCAACATCTTGAAAAAGCGCAATATCAACGTCGCCCGCCGAACGGTCGCCAAATACCGTGAAAGCATCGGCATCCTTCCCGCCAAACTCCGCCGCCGCTTCTAGCCCGATACCCGACGCCGTGCCTACAGCGGGTCAGCCGGCCCGGCTCGTCCCGCGGCCGCTTACGAGAGCAATAGGCGGAGCGCCCCGGCGGCGGTAAAAAACAGGGCTAGGTTTTCGAAAACCGACTGCGAAATCCGCCCGATCAACATCCGGCCCAGGGCCGCACCGGCCAGCACGGACGGCAATAGATACAGATTCAGCTCCAATGAATCGACGTTGATGATTCCCAGGTTTACCCCGAACGGAACCTTGAACAGGTTCAAGAAGAGAAAAAACACGGCGCCCGTTCCCAGAAACTCCTTCTTCGGCAGTTTCATGGACAACAGGTAAAGGATCATGATGGGGCCGGCGGCATTGGAGACCATGGTGGTGAAGCCGGCCAACGCGCCCATGAATCCGGGATACCAGACCGGTAGCCGACGAGGGTCCGGTTCCGGTTCGACTCCGCGAGACGCTTGGTAACGGCGCCACAGTTGGTAGGAGCAAAGCCCCAGCAGGATAATCCCGATAATTCGAGCAATCGTCACATCTCCGGCCCGTTCCATCGTCAGGTATCCGGCCAGCACCCCGACGGCCGCGAGGGGAAACAGCCGAAACAAATGGATCCAACGTGCGTGCCTCCGGTAGAGCAGCAAAGCGACGACATCGCCGCAGATCAAAAGCGGCAGCACCACTCCGACCGACTGTTTGCTCGGCAGAACCAAGGCGAACAGGGCGACAAAAAGGATGCTCACTCCGGCGATTCCCGTTTTGGATAACCCAATCAGCCCCGCTCCAAAGAATAACGCCCCCCACTGCCACAATGCCAAGTCGTCCATGTGAAAAAGACCCCCGATTCTTCCCCCGCAACCGCAGAGGTCAAGCGGCGTCTCGACCGGGGGGGGTCGAAGCAGCCAAACCTTTGACAGATCCCGGGCGTATGACTTCATTAACGAATAAATCGTCATGTCCACCGCCTCCACGACCGCCCAATCCACCCTCAAAGCCGAAGAACTGGCCCGTTACAGCCGGCACATCGTCCTGCCCGAAGTCGGCCGGGAAGGCCAGGAACGGTTGAGTAGATCTAAGGTCCTGATCGTCGGCGCCGGAGGCCTCGGCAGTCCGGCGGCCCTCTACCTGGCGGCGGCCGGCGTGGGCGAACTCGGACTCGTCGATTTCGATCGGGTGGAGGAACACAACCTGCAACGGCAGATCCTGCACGGCACCGCCGAAATCGGCACGCCCAAGGTGGAGTCGGCCCGCCGCCGCCTTTCCGACCTCAACCCCCACGTTCTCGTGCGTCCACACGGTGAGGGCGTTTCGACGGAAAACAGCACCGCCCTCTTTTCCCAATACGATTTGATCGTCGACGGTTCAGACAACTTCCCCACCCGCTACCTCAACAACGACAGCGCCTTTTTCGCCGCGAAACCCCTGGTATACGGCAGCATCTTTCGATTCGAGGGCCAGGTCTCGGTCTTTCATCCTTCCCACGGTTCCCCCTGCTACCGCTGCCTCTTTCCCACCCCCCCGGAACCGGGCAGGATCCCCAACTGCGCCGAAGCCGGTGTTTTCGGAGCACTGCCGGGGGTGATCGGCAGCATGCAGGCCATGGAAGCCATCAAGTTTTTGCTGGGAATCGGTAAACCCCTGCTCGGACGTTTGCTCGTCTTTGATGCGCTGGGGATGACCAGCCGGGTCATCAATCTGAAAAAAGACCCCTCCTGCCCGCTCTGCGGCGAAGATCCCCGCATTACCGATATTCGGCCGGAGCGCTATGATTTCACCTGTTCCGCCGAGGAAGCGGCCGGGGAAACAACGTCCGACGCGCCGGCCCTTCCCCTGGAACTCTCGGTGGAGGAAGCACGGGAACGTCTCGGGCAGGCTTCCGAAAATTTCTTCGTTCTGGACGTGCGCGAACCCTACGAAACCGAAATTTGTCGCCTTCCAGGCGCCATTCCTATCCCCATGAGACAGATTTCCGCCCAAACCACCGCACTCCCCGGTGACAAACCGATCCTGGTTTACTGCCATCACGGCATGCGGAGTCTGCATGTTGTCAAATTCCTGCGGGACCGCGGGTTCCCCCAGGCCTGCAACCTGCAGGGCGGCATCGATGCCTGGGCCCGCAAATGCGATCCTGAAATGCCGCGGTATTAATTTTCTTTACCCGCTGGGGCAAAACGTTAAAGGTTTCGTAAATACTTCGACTCGCCTGCAATTGAGTTTATTTTTCGTTGTGACGAATCGCCCGACGGCGCTATAGAACCAGTTTTTAACAATACTTTTTTCCCGTTATCATGATGAATGCTACCAAATTGAAACTCGGCCTCTCCGCATTGTTCGCCAGCCTCCTCCTCGCCGGCTGCGACCTGCGTATCACCAACCTGACTCCGGAAACGGTAAACGAAAACCCTTCCGGCCATTACGACATTTCGGTGTTGATCGAGCCGAGCGGCAGCAAGGTTGTGGAGGACAGCATCCGCGCCTACATCGTCATCGACGGGCAAATTTTCCCAATGTCTCCCAGTCCCACCACCCCGAACGTCTTTAAATACGAATATCGCCTTCCGCCCAACCGCCGGGAAGCCCGCTATTATTTCCAGGTGGATTATCAGTTGGAAAAGAATCAAGTGACCACTGAGCGCCAGGAAATCACCGACGTGCAACAGATGCGCTTGACCGACCGCTACGCCCTTTCGCTCGACGTCGAGCGCGCTCCGGCGGGAAGCCGGGTCGGGTTGGTCGGCCGCGGATTCAGCCGAAACGACCGCGTCATTGTCGGTGGTGAGGAAGCCGAAACGGTGTTCCACTCTTCCAATTCCCTGGAATTCTTCGTTCCCTCCCTGCCCCACAGCCGAAATTACAACGTTCAGCTGGTCGATGCCGACGGCACCATCAACGTCGGGTCTCTTCGCATCGACGCCGGCACCATTCGGGTTTCTCCGGACCAGGTGTCCTTCACCACCGGCGACCGCACCACACTGGTCTTCACCATTCCGACCGAAGCCCCTCCCGGCGGCCTCTACATTGACGTCCTCACGGACATCCCCGAAAGCATCGTCATGCCGGAGGTCATCATTCCGGGCGGGTCCCGTTCGGTCAATGTTTCCGTGGAAGCCAGCCGGCCCGGACGCGGGTCCCTCTTCGTTCAGAAGCCCGGCTACGACGAAGTTCGTATTCCCGTGACTGTTACCGGCCGCTGAGCCCTATTAATCAGCCTTTTGCAAAGCCCTCCGAAGCAATTCGGAGGGCTTTTTTGTCTGCGCAACGATTCACCGCAAGAACGTACCGGAGTGCCTGCCTCGCGGGACGTGACCCCCGGGACAACAAAAGTTCCGCTTATCCCCGCCATTCATGAGGTTTTTATCCGACCTCCGGGACTGGCAGGACCGGAAATTTCGAATACATTTGCCAGCACTTCTATTAAAAATTCCACCGTAAAATCAGCCATGAAAGCATCATCCCTCCTTTCGCCCATCCGCACCCTTCTGATCCTGCCGACGGTTCTGGTTCTGATGATCGGCGGCGCCACCGCCTTTGGTGCCGAAAGCTCCCACAAACCTCTCGCGGGCAAACATGTCCTGTTTCTTGTGGCCGACCGTTTCCAGGATGCAGAGACGTTTTTCCCCATGGGCTACCTGGCCGCACAAGGCGCTTCGATCACGGTCGCCGGGCTCGCTCCGGGAACGGTGGGGGCCTACAACAGCGACGCCACCATCGAGGTGGAAACGACGGTTGCCGAGTTGCAGATCGACTCCTTCGATGCCTTGGTCATTCCCGGCGGCGGCTCTCCCGGAAACCTGCGTCAGGACGAGGATCTGGTCCGCTTTACAGCGGCCTTCTTTGAAACCGGCCGGCCGGTGGCCGCAATCTGCCACGGCCCGCAGCTCCTCGTAACTGCCGGGGTGATGGAAGGTCTGGAAGCCACCTGCTTCAGCGGAATGAGTCGCGAACTGGAAGAAGCCGGCGCCCGCTACATCGACCAGCCTTTGGTCCGCGACGGCAACCTAATCACCTCGCGCCTGCCCGAAGATCTCGCGCCCTTCTCGCGGGCCATCGCCGAGGCGATGACCGAAGGCGGGTAATCCCGGTTTTTCCGGCGGGTACTGAAGCCGCCTGCGATCCGGTTTCCGATCCTACAGGTTCGCTCTCACCAGAGCTCTTCCTGCCGGGGTGTACCACTCTGATCGCTCACCAGGAACTCGGCGTAGCGTTTCAGCCATTCGTCAAGTTTTCGGGTGTAGTATTCCGGGTCGTAGGGGGCTGTTTTCGGGTCGTAGGATTCGACCGGACGGGCGCGTTGCCAATCGGGTTGTCGTTTCTTTTCTCCCGGGACGATGTAATAGGTCACCCGGTCACCGGACTGCGGCACCTTTTCCATCCGCAACGCCGCCTCCATCGAAGCGCGCCGGGGCTTGCGTTTGGCGCCTTCCAGCGCCTTCTGATAGGTTTCGGGATTCTGACTGAGCACTTCGGAACGGGCGATCTCCTCAATGGCCACCTCCCCCTTCTCGATACGCCGGCGGTAGGATTCCGCTTTTTCCACCGGCGACTCGCCGTCAACGCCGAGCAGAAAACGGATCAGGGTGTCGGTGAGATCCTTCAAGTAGGGCTCGATCCCGCGCGAGCGGAGGGCCGAACCGCGGATGGTGATCTTTTTCCCATCGTAGAGCGCGTAGTTCTTGGCCTTGTAACACAACATCGACTCGAAGGAGCCGTCGTATTCCAGGTCGATTCCTTCAGGCAACACCGGTTGGACCGCTTCCAGCAGGGTCTCCGGTTGGTCGAAATGTTCCGGCGAGGCCAGGTAGATCCCGTCGGTGTCGGCCTCCAGCACGGTGCACCCGAGTTCCTGAAAGCGTTCGATCAATCGCTGCAACAGTTCCCGTCCGAGCGAGGTGACCTCGGCCGCCAGGTCGCCGTCGGCAAATCGCGCGTTGCCGAAACCGAGATAGCCGTAGAATGAATTGATGATGATCTTGTAGGCCGCCTGGCGCGCCGTGTACTCGCGGCGGCGTTCCTCCGACGACTCCTCGCGCGCGAGGGTCTTGTATTTCAACCGGTATTCCCGCAACTTGCGTAACAACGGAATGAATACGCCCAACGAGTCCGGGACGGGGTTCCGGTCCATGGTCAAAAGGAGGCTGGGATACAGGGAGGCCACGTCGAAATGCAGCACCTGCCGGAACACTCCCGACTCGAAACTGCGGGTGAACCCGCCCTCGTAACTTTGTACTTCCGTGCCTTCCGGCAGCGCTTCCCCTGCATGGAAGTATTCCTCCATCAGGAGCAGGTCGATCTTCCAACTGGAACCGCGCAACACGATTTCCTGCAGGGTCATGGGGAAGTTACCCGCCTGGGCGAAATAGGTGGGCAACAACAGATCGGCGATACCGGTGGTCTCCCGGAGGTCGTCGCCCAGATAGCGGCGAAAGCGCTCCCGGTCCCCGGTAAACATCCCGGCAATCTGACTCCCTTCGATATAGGTGCGCTCGTCACCCTCCTCCGAAGTGATTCCCAGGTGTACCGCCACGTCCTTCAGCCCGTACCCCGGCAGGTCGCGGGTGGTGACGTCGTAAAGCAGGATCATGAGGTAGGTGTCGACCACGGTGCGTCCGGGAATGTCGCATCGCGGGAAATCGATCCAGCGCTCGGCCGCTTTCAAGCGGCTGGCCCGAAAGGTCGCTTCCCGCCCGAACCGTCCCCAGGCGCAGGGAAGTTTGTAGCGCTTGCAGCGCAAGCGCAGGTAATCCAGGTCGAACTTGAACAGGTTGTGCCCCTCCAACGTATCCGGATCGGATTCCCGGAGAAACTCCGCGAAACTTTCCAGCAGCTTTTTTTCCGCCGCATCGCTGTCCTCGTCGAGTTCCAGAAAACGGGTCTCTCCGTTGAAACGCACCCCAATGGCCAACACCCGGTCGCCGGCGCGGCGGGCGTCGCTGAAGCCGTTTTCCACACTGCAACCCGTTTCGATATCCACCTGACAACGCCGGAGATCCGAAAAATTCATGCCTTCGAACAAACGCTGGCGCTGACGCAGAAGGTGCTGGCTTTCCGGCGACCGCAGAACGTCGACCGAGCCGTCCTTGCGCGCGGAAGCAAGGCGTTCCCGCCAGAGCGCCGGGTCGTCGAACGTCAGCAGGTAACGGAACGGCCCCGGGCCGGAAAGTGTTTTAACTTCAACACCTTCGTTTTCCACTGCTGCCGGCTTCTCGCGGCTCCAAAGAAACGGGACAAAGGGGACCGCGCGTTCCACCCGTTCGTCGTCCTTCGAGCGGGCGGCCAGATGCACCTCCCCTTCCGGCGAAACCCATATGCCGCAAATCGCTTCCATGCCTCCAGATTTTACACTGGAAGCAAATAGACAAGGGTTTATCCAATCGTCGATCGCGCTTGCGCAACACCGCCCCAGGATTTTAAATTACCCCCATGCAGAACGACGTCACAGAGGTCACCATCAAGGGGGTCATGCCGACCTCAAACGGGTGCGCCATTTTCCTGGGCAACGAGGAAAAGACTTTTGTCATCTACGTCGATCCAGGCATCGGCACGGCGATCTCGATGACTATCAACGGGGTAAAAAAGGAACGCCCCCTGACCCACGACTTGATTGGCAGCATGTTCCTCGGCCTGGGAGTCGAATTGAAGCGGGTCGTCATAAACGACGTGCAGGACGGCACTTTCTACGCCCGCATTATCCTTGAAATGAAAAACGAGATCGAGTCGAAGATCGTCGAACTCGACGCCCGCCCCAGCGATTCGATCGTGCTGGCGCTCCAGCATCAAAAACCGATCAACGTCGCCCACTCGGTCTTCGACAACATGGACGACATGACCGAGATCCTGGAGCGTATTCTCAATCAGCAGAACGAGGACAAGGACGATTGAGCCGCCCGCTGCCGCCAACCCTCACGCCGGACCAGCCTCTGACCGCGCTGGCCCCGATGCAGGATGTGACCGATCTCCCTTTTATGCGGGTGATCCATCACTACGGCGATCCCGACTACTACTTCACCGAGTATTTCCGGGTCCACGCGCACTCGCGCCTCGAACCCCACATCCTGCGCTCCATCATGGAAAACGACACCGGCCGTCCGGTCTTCGCCCAGATGATCGGCGAATCAATACCGGACCTCGTACGCACCGCGAAACGCCTGGCCGAATACCCGGTGGCGGGAATCGATCTGAACATGGGTTGCCCCGCCCCCAAGATCTACAAAAAGAACTGCGGCGGCGGTCTGCTGCGCGACGTGAGTAAGATCGACCAGGTACTGGGCGCCCTGCGCGACGCCATACCCGGCCGGTTCACGGTCAAAATGCGTATCGGTTTTGAAACCGCCGACAATTTCCCCGCCATCCTGGAGGAGATCGATCGTCACGGGGTCGACCTCCTCAGCCTGCACGCCCGCACCGTGCGGGAGGGCTACCGCGGCGAGGCGCACTATGAGTACGTGAAACAGGCCGTGCAAACGCTGTCCTGTCCGGTTCTCGCCAACGGCAACATCCTCTCTTCCGGCCGCGCGGTCAAAGTGGCCGCCGCCACGGGATGCCGGGGGTTGATGGTGGGTCGGCACGCCATCCGCAACCCGTGGATCTTTCGACAGATTCGCGACGCCTTCGCCCGCCGGCCCGTTTTCCGTCCCACCCTCGGCGATGCCCGGGAATTCATCGACCGGCTCTACCGCGCCACCCGCACCGGCGAATGCCCGGAACGCGCTCATGTGAGCAAGATGAAAAAGTACCTCAACTTTCTCGGTCAAAGCGTCGACCCGGAAGGCGGGTTTCTCTACGACATGCGACGCGCACAAACCGAAAGCGAGCTTTTCGCCGTCTGCGATCGGCACCTGATGAAAGAGCCCGCCGCGCCCTTCGCCGACGAACCCCACCCCGGCGTCATCGCCCGCCCCAACTGCGAAGGCCCGGCCCGGGAGGAATCGGTGCCCGCCCCGATCACCCCGTAACCGAACTTTTCACAATTTGTGGTGACCGACTTTGTGCGACATTCCAGGTGGCGACCGAGTTTGTGCGACATTCCAAGTGGCGACCGAGTTTGTGCGACATTCCAAGTGGCGACCGAGTTTGTGCGACATTCCAAGTGGCGACCGAGTTTACCTCGGGAGGATCTCCGGGCGTAAAGCCCGTCGCCACAAAGTAGAAGACACCTGTGGCAACCACAAAATAGCAGGCAACCGTGGCGACCGAAAATCTGAGCCGGTCCGCAAGGAAATTCATGCAGGATTTCCATGTGGCGACCGAGTTTACCTCGGGAGATAATCGACGCACGCAGGATACGTGCGCTACTTTTCGACTCCGCTAGTCTTCCGACTCCTCGTCCGCCGCGATCTCCGCTTCCAGGGCGTCGAGAACGTCATCCATGTTTTCGGCGTCGATCGTTTCGCGCGCCTCGGCCTCGTAGTCGGCAACGGTCTGTTCGTCAGTGGCGGGGGTATCGGCAGCCGGGCCGTTTCCGTTTCCGCAAGCGGCAAGGAGGGATGACAGGGCGAGTATAAGGAAAGATTTGATCAAAAGGTTCATGGTCGTGATGTCGTGATGGTTGTCGGGAAGTCGACTGGGAAAGGATTAATCTTCGGCTTCCGGAATAAGTCCCAGGCGCTGCTGTACCCGTTCCAGTTGGCTCGAATAGCGATCCAATTCCCGTTCGATCAACTGCCCGACACGTTCCAGAGCTTCGGTACGCCCGTGTTCCTCGGCCAATTCCCGCACACGATGCAACTGGGCCAGGCGGCGCAAATGGACGGTCTCGAACTGTTCAAGCTGCCGCTGCGCGGCTTCCATGCGGCGCTCGATGCCGCCGCGGGCTCGCCCGACAGCGTCCGAAACGCCCTCGGAGGCCGACTCGACCGCTTCGGTCGCGCGCTCCGGAACATCCAACCCCCGCAACCGTTCCGCCGCGCCGCGCGGCGTGTCGTTGCCTTCCGTTTCCGCATCACCGGCATACAGCGGCGCGGAAACCGCAAGGGCCAAAATCAATCCAAATCCAATCCCTGATTTTCCAATTTTCATAATCTCTATTTATCTCGGAATCTCCTCCCAAGCCCGCTCCATGTCAAGGCGACAGGGAATCCACGGCATTTTCATTTCTGGAGGGCGACGCTCCGTCGTCGCCGTTTCCACGGACCCCGACCCCGGTTCCGACAGCATCCGCGCAATAATAATTCATCCCAAAAACCGCATTCGATTTCACCACGAAGAGCACAAAGAACACGAAGGGAAAGACTTCAAGAAAATGCGATCGTTTTCCTGGTTCACTCTTACGGTGCAGGTTAATGAGCGAATCAATCTTTCCTGAATAGCCTTTTCATCACCGATTTGTCTTCGTGCTCGTGTGCGCTTCGTGTTCATAATTCATAATTCATAATTCCTAATTCCCCGCCCCCCTTTTTCTTGATATACTGAACAAAAGCCCATATCTTTCCGTGTATAACGCTCACTCCCGCCACCACCATGCCGCTTCGCTACCTTTTTATTGATTTCGACAGCTTCTTCGCCGCGGTGGAGCAGCAACTGCGGCCGGAGTTGCGCGGGCGGCCGGTGGGAGTGGTGCCGGCGCTGGGAGTCGACACCACCTGCTGCATCGCCGCGAGTTACGAGGCCAAACGATTCGGGGTGAAAACCGGAACCAACGTTCGGGAAGCGCGGTTTCTCTGCCCCGGCATTCAATTCGTCGAAGCCTCCCACCGCCATTACATCGAAGTGCACCACCGGGCCAAATCGGTGGTCGAGAATTGCCTCCATGTCGAGGCAGTGGAATCCATCGACGAAATGTACGGGCGTCTTCCCTCCCACTGGCGCGATCCCGCCATCGCCCGCTCGCGGGGCGAGGAGATCAAGAAGGCGCTTTCGACGGCCATCGGTCCGCAAATCACCGCCTCCATCGGCATCGCGCCCAACCGATTCCTGGCCAAAATGGCCAGCAAACGCGACAAGCCCGACGGACTGGTTGTGTTCGACGAAAGCAATTTACCCGACGCGCTGTTCGACTTCAGCCTGAAGGACATTCACGGCATCGGCCGTCGCATGGAGCCCCGTCTCCGCTCCGCCGGCATCAGTACGGTCGCGGCGCTCTGCCTGGCCCCGCGCCACCGCCTGCGCGCCATCTGGGGCTCGGTGGAAGGCGATCGCCTCTGGGCGGAATTGCGCGGAGAGGATGTGCCTCCCGTGGAGACCCGCCGTCAAAGCATCTCGCACTCCCACGTACTCGAACCGCGCTTCCGCAACGACCACGGCGCCCGCGGCGTCATGCACCGTATGTTGCAGAAAGCCTGCCGCCGGATGCGCACGCTGGGATTCTATGCCGGCCGCCTCAGCCTCTCCGCCCGGTTCGGATTCGAGCATCGCTGGAGCGAGGACACTTCGTTTTTCCCCACCCAGGACTCCGTTGTTCTGGGAGGGATCACCGATCGACTCTGGCAGTCACGTCCTGATGATCTGGATACCCCCACGAAAGTGAGCGTCACCCTGCTCGACCTGGTCCCGGCCGCCTCCCACACGCCCTCCCTCTTTCCCGAGGAAAACAACGAGCGCCGCCTCCGTCTGCAACGCACCATGGACGAACTCAACATCCGTTACGGCGGCCAGACCGTTTACTACGCCCCCGCGCACCTCCCGCGCTCCGAACGCCCGGCCTCCGCCATGCGCATCGCCTTCAACCACATCCCCGACCCCGCCACGGAGCGGGACTGAGCGGAACCGGCAAATGGAGTTGGCCACAAAGAGCACAAAGAACACAAAGACTTCAATTCTTACCATTGCCACTACTCCAATTTCGTGGCGACCGAGTACTTCCGCAACTCACGCCGGTCACACGGCACTCCGGACGTAAAGTCCGTCGCCACGATAAATCCCTACTCCCCTGGCGATCAAAACTCCTACTCTCGTGGCGACCGAGTTTACCTCGGGAGATTCGATGACC
>PXBO01000062.1 GCA_003566885.1 Opitutia bacterium
CGCTTCCACCAGCGGCAGCCTGAATCCGGTGGGCACGAACCGATTCGCCCTTTTCCTCAATCGCGACGGCGATATCTCCCTGCCGGCCGATGTCCGTTTCGAACTCATCGGCCCAGGATCGGAACTGCTGCAGACCGGCATGATGCCGGCCGCCAACTCGATCGACGCCGATTCCGACATGGGCATCCTGTTCTTCGAACTGAGCGAGACCGCTTTCATTCCGCATGACATGCCGTTCATGGTGCAGCTCGTGGACGGTTACGGCTACCGGGTCGGATCGAATGACAGCGTCATGTTCACCATTCACTCACGACCCCTCGACACCTGGAAGGCGGAACATTTCACGTCCAGCGAGCAGAAGGATCCGTCGATCAGCGGCGACCGCGCCGCCCCGGCCGGAGACGCGGTGCCGAATCTCATGAAATACGCGCTGGGGCTCGACCCGAACCGCCCGGCGCACCAGAGCGAGATGCCAAATCTGATCCTCGTATCGGGTCATCCGGCGCTGAGCTTTAATCGTCCGGCGGGACGTACCGACCTACGCTACGTCGTCGAAGTTAGCAACGACCTGAAAACCTGGAGATCCGGACCGGAGGAAGTGGAGATCAACATCTCCAATCTCGGGTCCAGCGAACAAGTGATCGCCCAGGACCGGGTTCCCTTCGGCGGAGAAAGCCAAAGGTTCCTGCGCCTGCGGGTCGAACGCCGCTAGTCCGAATGCTACTCGGTTAGGCCCAAAGTAGAACACGCTTCCAGCGTGTTTTCTCAGGCTGGAAGCCTAAGCTACTCTCGATCAAGCGCCTTAACCGAGCGCCATTCTGATTAGTCCCTTATATCTGAAATCTTGCGCGAAACGCGCAGCATTTTCTGGAGGGCAATCCCGCATTGGTGGGACCATTGCCGCACACCGTGCCGGACGGAAACGGCGGCGGGTTCCGGTTCGTACGCGCCAAACGTCAGGAACACCGAGCCCCGCGGCGGCGCGGGAGCGCCGCCCTCCAGATAACTTTTGGTACCGGCTCCGCCGGCTCGGGATTAAGATTAAGACGTTGGGCACAAAGACACCAAGGCACGGAGCTTTTCTTCGTGTGCTCCGTGCCTCCGTGAGAGAAAAAGAATCTTCCGGTTTTCGTGTGCCACCGGGGCTGTAGCCGTCGACACCTTTGCAGGCGTCGCTAGTGTACCCCGTCAAGCAGTTTGTAACGAAGCCCGAAACGTCGTGGCGACGGACTTTATGTCCGGAGAAACGGAGCCGCTGCATCTCCCGGGGTAAACCCGGTCGCCACAGATTGTTTTTTTTCAGATTTTTGGATACGGCTTAAGGTTCACTATTTATGGCGGGTCGCACTGGATTATGGCGGGCAGGATGCCCGCGCTCCCAGGGGCGGGCGTAGAATCCGTTTGACCCGGAGATTGAAAGGCCGAAGTTTCTCCAGGCAAAGGATATGTGCCGGAAATGAAAATACTGGTCACCGGAGGATGCGGGTTCATCGGCAGCCATCTTGTCGCCGCCTATCAGGGCCGGGCTGAAATCGTGGTCCTCGACAACCTGCGCACCGGAACGATCTCCAACCTGGATGGATTGGACTGCCAGTTCGTCAACGGCTCGATCACCGACGCCGCGCTCGTCGAGCAGGTCATGACCGGGGTCGACTACGTTTTTCACCTGGCGGCGCTGGTCAGTGTGCCCGAGTCGATTCAGTTTCCGATGGAAACCGTTGCCATCAACGTGACGGGATTGCTGAACGTTCTGGAGAGCGCCCGCAGAAACGGGGTCAGGAAATTGTGTTTCGCCAGCTCCGCCGCGGTTTACGGCGAGAACCCTGCGAATCCAAAAACCGAAAATCTGCCGCCGGACCCCCGGAGTCCCTACGCGATCACCAAGCTGGACGGTGAGTTTTACTGCTCCCTCTATCAGCGCGAAGGCCGGCTCGACACGGTAGCGCTGCGCCTTTTTAACGTGTTCGGCCCCCGGCAGGATGCCGGCAGCGCCTACGCCGCCGCGATCCCGATCTTTCTTGAACGTGCCCTCGCCTCCCGCGATCTCGTCATTTACGGCGACGGCGGCCAAACCCGCGACTTCATTGCGGTCGGTGACATTGTCGAAGCCTTCGCCTTCGCCGCTGAAACTCCGGAGCTTACCGGTGTCTATAATGCCGGATACGGAAACTCGGTAACGATCAAGGAACTGGCGGAAACGATAACTCAGCGGACGGGATCAGGCGGGAGTATCGTTCACGAAGCCCCGCGTCCCGGCGACCTGCGCCACTCCACTTCGGACCCCACCCGCCTCCTGAAGGCGGGATGGAAACCAAAACACACCCTGCAATCCGCACTCGACGAACTCATCCACCTGACCCAATCCGCCTGACCGTCACGGCACTCAAATATCGGCAGAACAAACCGGTTGGTTAACCACAGATCACGGGATTATCGCAGATTTCCTTGGTTGATTGACTCTATAAATCCATTAGGCACATTGCTTTGTGGCGACCGAGTTTACCTCGGGAGAATCCTCCGGATCCCACTCGGCCCCCGCCACATCTCCAACCAACACCGGATTGATCCCTATCTCCGCTACGTCGATCCCGATACCGATGTGACTTCTCTGCGGTGCCTGAAAAACCTGCCCCATTTGCACCGACTCTCCAACCCTCCCGGCGCTCCTCAGTCTTTCTCCTCTTTCCGGTGAAACAGGAGAAACACCGGTTTCAGCAACCGGCGCAGTTGCCTTACCAGCAACCGGACCTGGCGCACCAGGTAATAACCAAAACTCCAGGAAAAGCTCCAGGGCAGCCAGCGAAAGTCGCCGCGTCCGGGTTGCACCCGGGAAAAGAAAGCCCAATGGAGCCGGGTGCTCCACCGGTGGCACAATGCCTTCTGAAAACGGGCCTCCAACTCCCCCTCGGATTCCTTCCGTTGGTCCCAGTCCAGGTTGGCCGCCACCTCGTCGGCCAATTCAACCGCAACCGGCATGCTTTCCGCCCTTTGCGCGATTTCAGGCAGCCCCGGACAATCGAGGAGCCGCCTGGCCAACAAGGCGCCGAGCAAAAGCGCCATTTCCGCCCTCCGTCGCACGGCCAGGTCCCATAACTTCGTTTCGTCGATCTCCTTCCAGCGGCGCAAGGTTTCCACCACCGCGACCAGCCATTCCAACCGGGACCACCCGTGCTTCCCCCCGTGGACACAGAGGAAAATCAGGTTCTCCTCCGGGTTGAGGACGTTCACCTCCTGCCCGCCGATCAGGCAAGAGGACGCGCCGGCAATCGCCTCTTCCGCCGACGGGGCCATGGGAAGTTTCCGGGGAAGCATTCGAGTGTGCAATTCCACCGTGATTTCCGAATCATCCCTTCGCAAATTGTAGTTGTAGTGAAAACGCCCGACCGCCCGCTCCTGCTCGGCGTTCGCCCGTATCCCGGAACTTTCGATCACCACATAATACCCGCTTCCCTTGAGCACCTCCAGGGCC